>JABMPN010000023.1 GCA_013203655.1 Cyanobacteria bacterium bin.51 | reverse complement strand
GAACACCGCTTCAAATGAGCGAGGTTCAGCCTCCAAATCGCCGAATTCAGGCTGATCGGAGCCTGATCGGCGATCAAAATGTTCATCAGGGACAAATCAAGGCCAAGCGCCCTCCTTGAGCGCTTGTTGTCCAGAGGTTCCTTAGAGCGGGTGCCTTGAACAGTTCGGCCAGGAGCCTAGATTTCCGGCTCCGTCGCCCATCGGCTGAACGCCAGCGTGGCCCTGAAGCGAACCTTGAAACAGCAGCCCGTGAATAGAGATACGGAGAGCCGACTGGCCTCCATCCAGAACTCGGAACTTTTCCGTTTCCTGTTGTTGTTTGCCTGTGGTTGGGCTGGAATCCTGGCGATCGGCTACTTCTACAACGTTCTGTCGATCTTTATCCTCTCCGCCATCCTCGCCGTGTTGATGGATTTTCCGGTTCGATTCCTGACCAAATCAATGCCTCGATGGTTGGCCATTTTGATGACCTGTCTGGCTGTGGCGGGCTTGATTCTGGGCTTCGCTGCCATTCTGGGATTTCAGGTGATCAGCCAGGGCAATGCCCTGATCAGCGATCTGCTCAGCAAGCTCAGGGAGGCTGATCTGCCCTTCAACGAAACGTTGAAACAACTCAATGCCGAGTCAATTCTCTCGGTGATTCGCAGCAGCTTGAACACGGGCTTCGGCGTGATCGGTGGTGCCCTCAGCAATGTGTTGACCCTTATCTTCCTTCCCGTGATCAGCCTCTACATGCTGGCCGACGGGGGCCGGCTGTGGACCTCCCTGCTGCAACTGGTTCCTGCCGGTTCACGCCAACGCTTTGATCGCAGTGTGCAACGGAATGTGCTGGGCTTTCTGCGGGGCCAGATGATCCTGGTGCTGTTTCTTTCGCTCTCCAGCTTCGTGGTTTTCGCGCTCCTGGGGGTGAAGTTTTCGCTGGTGCTGGCGCTTGTGGTGGGGGTACTCGATGCGATCCCGGGGATCGGCGCCACCCTGGGGGTGATCGTGATCACCAGCCTGGTCTTTGTCACCCAGGGGCCCTGGATGGCGCTCTCGGTGGTGATCGCTTCGATCGTGCTGCAGCAGATCCAGGACAATCTGATTCATCCGCGGGTGATGGGGAAAGCCCTGAACATCAACCCGGTGGTGGTGTTCTTTGCCCTGTTCATCGGCGAGCGGATCGCCGGGTTGCTGGGGGTGTTTCTGGCCATCCCGATCGCCGGGATGATCGTCAGCTGGTCGGCCGAGGAATCGCCGGAACCAGCAGCCGACACCGTGCCCCCGACCCCGATGCTGAACTGAATCCAGCACTCCCCGATTCCCAACAGGCAGCCAGCCAGTCCAGACAGCCAGCTCCGTTGCGAGGCAACCCCTCGGGAGCCTCAGCGCACCTGGACCCCTTTCCAGAAAGCCACACGGCCTTTGATCTCGGCGGCCGCCGCCTTCGGCTCGGGATAGAACCAGGCGGCATTGGCATTGACCTGATCGCCGACCACCACGTCGTAGTAGTGGGCTTCCCCTTTCCAGCCGCAGACCGTGCGGTGGCTGGAGGGGCGGACATGGCTGGAGCTCAGGGCTTCGGGGGGGAAATAGGCGTTGCCATCCACTTTGACGATGTCGTCACTGGTGGCGATGACGCAGTCGTTCCAGCGAGCTTCCATGGAGTCGTGATCACAACCTCCATTCTTGCGTCCGGCGTCAGGGAGTGTTGGGCCCGATGGTGAGGGGCATCAGGCTGCGCTGGAACCAGCCCTGGGCCGCCACCGGCTGGAGCAGCCGGAACAGAACGGCCAGCAGGGCCAGGGGCTCGAACGGGGCCTGGCGTGTTGGCCACTGACCCTGGCGCCGATAGAGCAAGGCCTGCAGGGCTGCGCTCTGTTCCGGCTTCAGTTGGTGCCATGCGGCACCGACGCGGAGCCCGGCCTTTCCCCGTTCGATGCGGGCAATCCGCAGCGGCAGGGGGGCGGCCAGGGCCCCCGTCCACTCCAGCGCAAGCTCCCCTCCCACGGCAATCCCCTGCTCCAGGGGGGAGCGGAGAGGCTCGCGGCCGGCGCCGGCACCCAGCTGCAGCTCCAGCCCGGTTTCGCTGAGGGCCATCAGTCGGGCCGGGGCCCGTCCAGGGGCGTTGTGAAGCCCCACCCCCACCAGGGGAGCGCCCACCGAAAACCAGGGGATGGCCTCGCAGCGGGGGCGATCCCAGCAGAGGCGCAGGGCCACCAGCAGGCTGCCGACGCTGATCGACGCCCAGACCAGGCCAAGGGCCTGGGTGGCGGCCCTGCTGCCGGTTCCGTCGGCCTCGCCGAGCGGGGCGCTGCCGCCAGGACCAATAATCAGATGGATCAGGTTGAGCCCCTGCAGGATGAAAAGGGCCAGCAGGGGAACAAACAAACCGGCGGAGGGCCACCTGGTGACCTGCCCACGGATCACCTTGGGCGTGACCCGGAAGCGCCGGGGACGGCCCAGCAGGGTGGAGAGCACCGCGCCGAGGATCGGGAACAGGAAGATCCAGCGATAGAGCTCCGGCAGCAGGGCCGAGCGGGCGCCGCGGCTGAACCAGCCCACCAGCAGCAGCTGGCCCAGGTAGAAAGGCAAGGCCACAGCGATCAGGCCCGGTCCGTTCACCAGGATCGGCGCCACTCCGAACAGTCCCAGGCTGAGCGGCATCATCAGCAGCAGCAGCTGGGGGATGACATTGAACCAGTGCAGGATGCCCTCGAGATAGGCGATGCGCTGCAGCACACTCAGCCCGGGAATCCGCAGGGGGTTGGCGCCTGTGCGCAGCACCTGCAGGGTGCCGCTGGCCCAGCGGCCCCGCTGACGGGCCATTGCTGCGATCGAGAGCGGCGAGAGACCGGCGCTCAGCTTCTCGTTGAGATAGAGATTGCGGTAACCGGCGGCGGCCAGGCGAATACCGGTGGCGAGATCTTCGGAAGAGGTGGCGGTTTCGAATCCCCCCACCCTGAGCAGGGCCGAGCGACGCATCAGGAACGAGGTGCCGGCGCAGACCACCGCACCCACCGCCTGGCGGGTGGGCTCGATCCAGCGGTAGAAGTTTTCCTCATCCGGCATCAGCCAGCGCTCCAGGCGCAGGTTGCGCGCCACCGGATCGGCATTCATATAGGTCTGGGGCGTCTGCACGAACCCCACCCTGGGGTCGCTGAACAGGCCGACGCTGCGCAGCAGAAACCCCTGCTGGGGCACCACATCGGCATCGAACACCGCGATCAGATCGCCGTCCAGCCGGGGCAGGGCATGGTTGAGATTGCCGGCCTTGGCGTGGGAGGTGTCGCCGCGGCTCAGGTAAAGGCACCCCAACCGCTCGCAGAGTGCCCGGAGGGCCACTCGGCCACTGTCATCGAGCAACCAGACCTGCTGGCGGGGGTAGTCGAGGGCCAGGCAACCGCGCAGGCTGCGCTCGATCAGCTCCAGCGGCTCGCCGTAGCTCGGCACCAGCACATCGACGGCGGGGACCCGATGGGCCTCCAGACGGATCTGCCGGGCCAGCGCCTCGGCTGCCTGCCCGGCTTCGGTATCGATCGGCGGCTGCCGGGCCCAGGTGAGCCAGAGCTGCAGGAAGCCGTTGGACAGGAGCGCCAGCTCGGCCGCCAGCATCAGCAGGCTCAGGGCGGTGCTGGGTCCGCTGGCCAGGTTGAGGGTGCTGCCCAGGCGCCACTGCAGGTAGCGGGCGGCCAGCAGGCTGAGCAGCAACACCGCCGAGCGGCGGGCCGCCAGGGGCAGGGACTGCTCGCGCCGGGAACCCAGCAGCAAGGCCCAGAGGGCGACAACCCCAGCCGGAAGGAAGCCGCGCCAGGAGGCCGCTCCGCTGCCGGCCCCGATCGTCAGGATCACCGCCAGCGGCAGGGCCGCCCAGAGCCCATAAGCGAGCTCCGGCCGGCTCGGTGGCCGGAATCTCCAGAACCGCAGGCGGTCAGCGGGCGGGGGCAGCCGCCGGGAGAGGTTATTGCTGGGGGCTTCTGGTCCGCAAAGCATGGAGGGGCCTGGCCAACGCTCTTCACGTCTCTGGCTGGAAGGCTACGGAGAAATCCGTGCCGACTGCCCCGAGGCTGGTCCTCACGGGTACCGACGAGCGGGGGGATCGGATGGTCAGGCGTGCAGCAGCGTGCGGGTGGGGAAGGGCATCTCGGCGCCGTGCTCCTCCACCAGCCGGCCGATCTGCAGCAACAGCCGCTGCTGCATGTCCCAGGTGGCGAAGATGTCACTGCTGGCGCAGAAGCAGAGCACACGCAGGTCCAGGCTCGACGCCCCATAGCCCACGAAATGGACCACGTGAGGCTTCTTGGAATCCAGATCGGGCTCGGCTTCGAGCACCGCCTGGAGATCGCGAATGATCGCTTCGACGGCACCTCGGTCGTTGTAGCGGAGCCGAAATTCGATCCAGACCCGGCGGTTGTCGATCCCACCGGTGTTGATCACCGGCTTGATGACGAAGATGGCGTTGGGCATGAAGATCGGCTGCCGCTCCAGATCACGCAGCTGGGTGTAGAACCAGCCGATGTTCTCCACCTCGCCGATCAGCGATTCCGATGGGATCTGGATCAGGTCCCCCACCACGAACGGCCGGTTGATGTAGAGGCTGATCCCGCTGAGCACGTTCTCGACGATGGTCCGGGCCCCAAACCCGACCGCGGCCGCACCGAAGCCCCCTGCCGTGGCCAGTACCGCCAGCGGTGCCCCCAGCAACTTCAGGATCGCCAGGCCGATCAGCACGAACACCACCGTGCCGATCAGCTTGTCGGCCACATCAAAGAGAAACAGCCGGTCCCGGGTGGGCAGGGCAGGGAAAAGCTGGGAGGAAAAGCGGTCCGCCTTGCGGAACAGCTCTGTCTTGCAGCGCACCAGCGTCCAGATCAGGCCGATGCTGATCAGGGTGTCGCGCAGGTCTGTCTCGTTGATCGGCAGCGGCAGCTGGCTGGGACGGAGCAGGCCGACCACCCAGTAACTGAGGCTGGCGGCCGCCGCGGTGAGGCAGAGGCTGAGCTTGCTGCGCAGCAGCAGCGACCTGGCCAGCGAGGCCGGCGGGAAGCGCCGTGCCACGAACTCCAGCAGAATCCACAGCCCCCCCGTCAGCAGCAGGCCGACGATCGGAACCTGGAGGTCGAAGGGAAGAGCAGTCATTCAGGCGGTTCAGGCAGGGGGACAGGCGGGACGGCCAGCCGAGCTTCAAGCGGGGGCGGCCCCCCCCCGATTCACGATGGGCCAGGGCAACCGCCACGATCGGGCCAGGTTGTCATGGATGGTTGTCGGGGCCCAGTGCCAGCTCCCAGAGCCGGTCGCCGCCGAGCTGGCCGCTGCTGAGCTCACGCCAGCGGGGGGCGGCGTTGACATCCACCAGGCCCAGATCGGCGAGGGGGGTGCGGGCTGGCTCACCGCCGAGCAGCAGCGGCGCCACCACCACCGCCAGGCGCTGCACGCAGCCCTGGGCCACGGCGGCGGCCGCCAGGGTGGGCCCGCACTCCCAGAGCACCCGGTTGCAGCCGCGTCCCGCCAGGACCGGCAGCAGGGCGGCCGGCTCACAGCGCTCCAGCTCCAGGCACTCCACTCCCCTGTCGAGGAGGCGGCGGCGGCGCTCCGGGTCGGCCCCGGGGCCGTGAACCACCAGGGTGGGGGCCACCGCCAGCTCCCAGAGCTGGGCAGTAGCGGGAAGATCCAGCTGACGGCTCAGCACCACCCGCAGCGGTTCCGGCGATCGGCGGCCCCGGCTGGTGAGCAGGGGATCGTCGGCCCGCACGGTGCCGCCACCGACGATCACCGCGTCGCAGCGGGCCCGCAGCCGGTGCACCCACTGCCGCGCTTCGGGGCCACTGATCCACTGGCTGTGGCCATTGGGGAGGGCCGTGCGGCCATCCAGGCTCATCGCCCACTTGAGAATCCCCAAGGGCATGCCCGTCCGCACCCGGTGGCAGAAAGCGGCGTTGAGCCGCAGGGCTTCGGCCTGCCGCACCCCCTCCACCACGTCGATTCCGGCGGCCCGCAGCTGGGCGAGGCCGGCGCCCGCCACCCGCGGGTCGGGATCGGCCATCGCCACCACCACCCGGGCGAGGCCGGCAGCGATCACCGCCTCGCTGCAGGGAGGGGTACGGCCGTGGTGACAGCAGGGCTCCAGGCTCACCACCAGGGTGCCGCCCCTGGCCCGCTCCCCCGCCTGGTCCAGGGCACCCCGTTCGGCGTGGGGCGCTCCGGCACGGGCGTGGTAGCCCTCTCCCACCAGGCTGCCATCGGCCGCCAACACCACCGCCCCCACCAGCGGATTGGGGCTGGTGTGGCCATCACCGAGCTCCGCCAGTTGCAGGGCGCGGTCCATCCAGGTGTTCCAGGCGCTCAGCTTCTGCGGGCGGGGACGGCTAACGGTACTGGCCATCCCAGGCCGGCGCAGGCGCAGACGATCAGAACTTGAAGGTGGTCTTCACCAGAGCTCCGAAGTTATTCAGGCCCCCCGACTCGGCCTGCTGTCCAACGAGATTGCTGATATAGAAAACTGCCGGCGTCACGCTGATGTTGTCGGTGACCTGGAACTTGTACCAGAGCTCCGAGATGAAGTTGGAGTCGCCCGGTGTGCTGCCGTACAGATTTTTGTAACCATTGTTGCCACCAAAACTGGTGATGAATGGGGCCTGGCCCACCGCAACGCCGAGTTCATTGCCCTTGATGAAGGCATCCTTCCAGTTCAGGCCCGTGAACCACGACTGGCTGATGAGACCGTTGGTGGAGAGAGAACCCACGCCTGGGCCCCCATCAAAGTTGTTGGAGCTGTAGCTGTTGATGCCCCAGCCGGCGCTGATCGAGGGAATCCAGCCTGTGTTGTAGGGCTGCCAGTAGCCATTGATGGAGTAGGCGTTGGTCTTGAGGGAGAGGTTGGTAAGAGCCCCATTGACAAAATTGATTGGAGTCCTTGCCAGCGGCGTGCCCATGTTGGGGCCCTGGTTCTGGCTGTAGGTGTAGGCGGCCGAGATTGCCCAGCGGTTGCCTGTATAGGCCAGCTGAACCGTGCCGGTGGACAGGCTGCAGCTGGTGCCGATACCACCACAGGTGGCGGGGGCCCCAACGGCATCCACATTCGGGCGGCCATTGTTGCCGTTTTCACTGATGTATTGGCCGCTGATCGAGAAGCCGTTCTTCCTCCACCACAGGCCGGCGCCGGAGCCCAGGTTGACGTTATAGGTGCCGTTGGTGCCGTTGTGAACGAAGAAGGCCAGGATTGGGTCTGAGGAGTACACCGTCGGCCACAGGGCCAGCATGTCGTCCTGGCGGACCCGCGCCCCCACTGTGGCCACGAATTCCGAGCCGATCGGGAACTGGTAAAAGAGGCGGTTGATGGCCACGTTGTTTGCGATGGCGGGCTGCTGCCAGGCGTCGTAGAGAAGGTTGAGAACGGTCGTTCCCGCCCCGAAGCCGGACTGCTGGAAGTTGCCGGCCCTCAGTTCCGTGCGCAGCAGATCCTTACCGCTGAAACTGGTGTCGAGCGCTAAACGCAGGTCATAGTTGAAGGTGACGGCACCTTGAGCGGCCTGGTTGAATCTGACCAGAGAGGTATCGGAGCCCCCGAAGGCATTGCCCCCCATCACGAAGGTGGCGACCCCCCTGAGCTTGGTGGTGGTGGAGAACTGATTGGCTTCCAGTTCACCGACCTTGGCCTCGAGGCCATCGACCCGGCCCTTGAGCACGGCCAGTTCGGTTTCGAACTCCTTCATCAGCCGGCGCAGCTCGTCGGTCACCTCGGTG
>JABMPN010000022.1 GCA_013203655.1 Cyanobacteria bacterium bin.51 | reverse complement strand
TCCCTGATCTGCCAGCCGGTCTGCCAGCTGATCCGCGAGTGCTTCCTCAACGCCCTGCCGCCCGGCAATGCTGAACGTGAGCAGCGACGCTGATGCGGCGGATCCTGATTGATTCGGGCTTCTGCTGCTGAACTACTACCAGCAGCAGGAGCCCCTGCATCAAGGTGTCGTCGACTTCTTTGACCAGACCGCTGCGCAGCTGAGCAGCTCACCGAGCTGTTCAACAACACGGTCGCAGGTCCTTCAGCAAACCTTGTGCCTGGCATTGGCCGCTCGGAGAATCCAGCCATCTGACTGGCCCGACGACACGAACCGGGGGAACGATCAACAACGAAGGCAGATCAGCCGTTGCCACGACGTGCTCGCCATCTACGCGGTGGGGCAGGAAGCCTGAGCAGAGGCAAGCCGGTGTCTGGTAAAGCATGAATACCCAGTCTTGCAATGATCAAAATCTGCCAATCGTCATGAGTTGCCTGTCACCAGGGCACTTTTTTCATCAAGGTATCGGTATCACCAGAAACAATTATCTTTGGCGCTTATCACTCTATCTTCAATCAGAACTCTCCGGCCATCTCACCGCTGGTCCAGCAGGATTGATTCGTCCACCCATTGACACCGCCCCGCCCCCTGCGCTGGCACCTGTGACCGCAAGTCTTCATTCACAGACGAAAACAACCTGCGTGGATCCACCGCCTGTGGCGATCTGCACAACCCAGTCACCGTGACTAGCGTTGCTTCAGTCGTCCATCTCTGATGACCCAGCTCCACGATCTGCGGCTGCGGCTGCTGGTGCAGCAGGAAAGCGAGCGCATCGCCCGTAGCCAGCCCGCCGAACTGGACCTCTCCGTTGTGCAGGCACGCTGCCTCTGCTGGTTGGCCCTGCTCTCCGAAGCCCATGAAGATCAGGCCTCAGAGGCCGAGCGTCATGGAGACATGGAGCAGGCCATGGGTTGGTTTGCCGATTCGATGCGTTTGCGGGACGTGCTCCAGGTGGTGAGCTCGATCGAAATTCCCTTACCAGCCGCCCAGGAAGAAACCTCCCACCACCGCTCAGAAGAAGGAGAGGGTGGAGCCGATTCCTGTCCTGGCCTGGCCTGATCGCTGAAACCCGGCACGCAATGCCATGATGGATGCCGAAGGAAATAGGGAGCTCGGTGCCTGAAGAGCCCTGCCAATGTCCGGATTGTCAGCGTTTCTATCGGGAACATGACCGACTGATCCGCGAGCACGCCACGCTGCGCCAGCAGCAGGAGCTCAACTGGGCTGCGCTGCAGTCCTTTCGCACCCTGGCAGGCCGAGTGCTGGAGGAGCTGCAGAAGGAACACGGCGAGGATGAAAGTGAGGCGACCGCGCAGCGCTCGATCAATGCCAGCGGAGGTCCGGCCGGTTCTGGCGCTGGTGCCACGGCCCCTGGCGCAGCAGCCCCTGCTTCGCCAGGCAGCACAGCCGCTGACGAACCCGACGAGGTTCAGCAGGCGATTGCCGATCTCGAAAACATCAACGCCCATCTGTTTTCGATCGAAGCGTTGATGGAGCGCATCTTTGATGTGCGGGTGCCGGAGGAAGTGGAGCAGAAATTCCGCGAGGTGGCCGGCGAACTGGCACCCGATCCGCTCAATGCTGACCGGTTGCGGCTCAACCGCTTGCTCCACCAGACTCCTGACCTGCCTGATCGGAGCTAGCGCGGCGGCAGAGTCGGGCGATCATCCCCTCCTCATCGGCGGGAACCACCACCAAAGCAAATGGCTCTAGCCAGGCCAGCCGTTCCGCCAATTCAGACCTGAGCGTGGCGTCGTTTTCGCCGATCCCGGCCGTGAGGGCGATCACGTCGACGCCGCCCAGGCTCGCGGCCATGGCGCCGATGCCCTGCAGCAGCCTGTGCGAGAACACTTCCAGGGCCAGCACGGCCCCGGCATGGTTTGCTGCCGCCGCCTCGCGCAGCTGGCGCATGTCGCCGCTGAGACCCGAGAGGCCCCGCAGACCACTCTCCTTCTGCAGCTGCCGCTCCAGCTCATCGACCGTCAGGCCGGCGCGGAGCTGGTGCAGCAGCAACCCAGGATCCAGTGAGCCGCTGCGACTGGCCATCACCAGCCCTTCTAAGGGGGTGTAGCCCATCGTGGTGTCGATGCTGCGCCCATCGCGGATCGCCGCCAGCGAGCAGCCGGCCCCCAGGTGACAACTGATCAGGCGCAGGCTGGCCGGATGGCCCTGCTGGGCCATCACCACCTCGCTGATGTGCTGGTGGTTGAGGCCATGGAAACCGAAGCGGCGCAGGCCGGCCCAGCGCCAGGACTCCGGCACCGCATAGGTGAAAGCGGCCGCCTCCAAGGTGCTGTGAAAACCTGTGTCGAAGCAGGCCCACTGGGGCAGGGCTGGACGCCACTGCCGCAGCCAGCGGATCGCCGCCAGGGCGCCGGCATTGTGGAGCGGCGCCAAGGGGATCAGAGCGCTGAGCTCCTCTTCCAGCCGTGGTGTGATCAACGTCGGGGTCGTGAACCAGTCGCCGCCATGCACCACCCGGTGGGCGGCCAGACCGATTCGCTCCAGCCAGGGCGCCAGGGCCTCAGGCAGCCAGGCACTTAAGCCAAGCAACGGCCCGTCCCCTCCTTGCCCGGATTCGAAGCTGGAGCTCTGCTGCCAGAGGGTGTCGCCGCCGGCATCGATCAGGCGGACCTTGAGGCTGGAACTCCCCAGATTGAAGACGAGGACCAGATCCACGCCGGATTCAGGCCTCTCCAACGCTGTCGCTGGTTCCATTGCTGTCGCCATCCCCATCGATGGCACAACTGATCGTGACGGGGAAGGCTTCGGCCTGCCAGATCCGAGTGGCGTACTCGCGGATCGAGCGGTCAGAGGAGAAGTAGCCGCTGCGGGCCGAATTCAGCAGCGACATGCGATTCCATTGCTCGCGATCAGCCCAGGCGGCGCTGACCTCGTCCTGGGCGCGCAGGTAATCGGCGAAGTCGGCGAACAGGAAGAAGGGATCGCGACCGGTGAGATTGTCCAGCAAGGGTTTGAACAACTCCACATCGCCATTGCTGAAATGACCAAGCTCGATCAAGTGCAGCACCTCCGGTAATTCGGGGATCTCCGGGATCAATTCCCAGGGGAGGTAACCACCATCGCTGAGGCTTTCGATCTCCTCGGTGGTCTTACCGAACAGGAAGAAGTTTTCGGCTCCCACCTGCTCACGAATTTCCACATTCGCCCCATCGAGGGTGCCGATCGTGAGGGCACCATTCATGGCGAATTTCATATTGCCGGTGCCGGAGGCCTCCAGACCGGCCGTGGAGATCTGCTCGGAGAGGTCAGTGGCTGGATAAACACGCTCGCCCAGTTTGACACTGTAATCAGGGAGAAAAACCACCCGCAGGCGCCCTTCCATATCGGGATCGGAGTTCACCATTTCGGCGACGCCGTTGATGAAGCGAATGATCAGTTTGGCCAGGAAATAGCCAGGCGCTGCCTTGCCACCGAAGATCACGGTGCGGGGAGCCTGGCCATCGGCCGTGCCGTTCTTGATGCGCAGGTACTGGACGATCACCTGCAGGGCATTGAGGTGCTGGCGCTTGTATTCGTGGATGCGCTTGACCTGCACATCGAACAACGAGGAGGGATCCACCAACAGGCCACTCTGGCGGTGGATGTAATTGGAAAGCCGCGTCTTGACGGCCAGCTTGGTCTGTCCCCAGCGCTCTAAAAAGCCTGGATCAGCAGCGAAGGGCTCCAGCCGCTTCAGTTCGGCCAGATCACGGATCCAGGTGGTGCCGATCGAGTCATCCAGCAGCTCGCGCAGCAGCGGATTGGCCAGGGCGATCCACCGCCTGGGCGTGACGCCATTGGTGACGTTGATGAACTTGTCAGGCCAGAGGGCGGCGTAGTCAGGAAACAGCTGGGTGCGCACCAGTTCGCTGTGCAGGGCAGCCACCCCGTTGACGTGGTGAGAACCCACCGTGGCCAGATTGGCCATCCGCACCGCCTTGTTGCCGCCTTCATCGATGATCGACACACTGCGCAGAAGCCGATCGTTACCGGGGTACTTGAGGCGCACCTGTTGCAGGAAGCGTCGATTGATCTCAAAGATCAACTCCAGGTGGCGGGGCAGCAGGCTGCCGAACAGATCAAGGCCCCATTTCTCCAGGGCCTCCGGCAGCAAGGTGTGGTTGGTGTAAGCCAGCGAGCGGGTGGTGATCGACCAGGCCTCTTCCCAGCTCAGGTGCTTCTCATCGAGCAGCAGCCGCATCAGCTCAGCCACGGCGATCGAGGGATGGGTGTCGTTGAGCTGCACCGCCCAGTGATCGGGAAATTCGCTGACGGGCAACTGGCGCAGATCGAGGCTGCGCAGCATGTCCTGAAGGCTGCAGCTCACAAAGAAGTGCTGTTGCTTGAGCCGCAGGCGCCGGCCCTCAGCGGTGCCGTCATTGGGGTAGAGCACCTTCGAGAGGTTCTCCATGCTCACCTTCTCCTGCACAGCCCCGTCGTAATCGCCGATGTTGAAGGCGTAGAAATCGAAGTTCTCGGTGGCTTCGGCCCGCCACAAGCGCAGCCGGTTGCAGGTGTTGACCTGATAGCCCAGCACCGGCACATCGTGGGGGATGCCGATCGCCTGTTCGCCGGGAATCCAGCGCACCCTCTCGTGGCCCCGTTCATCGCGGTAGGCCTCGGTGTGGCCGCCAAAGCCCACGTAGCAGGCCTGATCGGGGTGCGGCAGTTCCCAGGGCCAGCCAGCCTTGAGCCATTTGTCGGTGACTTCCACCTGCCAACCGTCACGGATCAGCTGATCGAAGATGCCGAACTCATAGCGGATGCCATAGCCCGTGGCGGGGATCTCCAGGCTGGCCAGGGATTCGAGATAACAGGCCGCCAGACGGCCGAGACCGCCGTTACCCAGCCCTGGCTCCTCCTCCACCTCCAGGATCGACTCCAGCTCGGTGATGCCGAACCGTTGCAACGCCTCGGCCGCCGCCTCGCGGATGCCCAGCATCAGCAGGTTGTTGCCCAGCTGCGGACCAATCAGGAACTCGGCCGAGAGATAGGCCACCACCCGGGTGGGCGTGGCGCTGATCGCTTCGATTCCCGCGAGGTAGCGGGTCATCAGCCGGTCGCGGACCGCGTAGCTGAGCGCCAGGTAGAAGTCGTGGTGGTTGGCCGTCGGGGCGAGCTTTCCGAGCGTGAAGAACAGGTGCTCAGTCATGCCTTCGAACAGTCCGTCGGCACTGAGACCGCTGCGCTCCTCATCCTTGAGGCAGCCCGGCGTGGGCAGGATCAGCTGGCGGGGAGCGCTATCGAGTTCGGCCATGGAGAAACGGGGCTGGCAAAGGGGAAGGGAGGAAACGGGGCCGGGGAGGACTCAGTCGAGGGCCTCGGTGCCAGCTCCCAGCCCCCAGCGCCAACCGGTGATTTCGGCAGAATCCATGCCATGGATGTGGGCATGGGCGCGGTGCCGAAGGATCTCCTCCTTCATGCGTTCCTTGACGTGGGCGGCGCGGGACCCAAGCGATGGCACCCGGTCGATCACGTCGATCACCAGGTTGAAGCGGTCGATCTGGTTGTTCATCGCCAGCTCCAGTGGGGTGTTGATGTTGCCCTTTTCCTTGTAGCCGCGCACATGCATGTTGGCGTGGTTGGTGCGCCGGTAGGCCAGACGGTGGATCAGCCACGGATAGCCGTGGAAGTTGAAGATCACCGGCTTGTCGGTGGTGAACAGGCTGTCGAAATCGCGGTCGGATAGTCCGTGGGGATGTTCGCTCGGCTCGCAGAGGGCGAACAGTTTGACAACGTTCAGCACCCGGATCCTCAGGGTCGGGATCTCACGATGCAGGATCTCCACGGCCGCCAACACCTCCTTGGTGGGAATGTCGCCGGCACAGGCCATCACCACATCCGGTTCATCCGGCTCTTCTGCGCGGTCATCATTGCTGGCCCAGCTCCAGAGGCCGATGCCCTTGGCCACGTGCTGGCGCGCCTGCTCGATGGAGAGGTACTGGAGATGCTTCTGCTTGTCGGAAACAATGATGTTGCAGACATTGGTTTCCAGGAAGGCCTCTTCAGCCACCGCCAGCAGGCTGTTGGCATCGGCCGGCAGATAGACCCGCACCACTTCGCCGCTCTTGTTGCCGGCCAGGTCGATGAAGCCGGGGTCCTGGTGGGTGAAGCCGTTGTGATCTTGCCGCCACACCGTGGAGGAGATCAGGCAGTTCCAGGCGCCGATCGGCGCCCGCCAGGTGGCGTGGTGGATGCAGGATTCCAGCCACTTGGCGTGCTGGTTGAACATCGAGGCGATCACGTGGGCGAAGGCCTCGTAGGTGTGGAAGAAGCCGTGACGGCCGGTGAGCAGGTAGCCCTCCATCATTCCAACCAGGGTGTGCTCCGAGAGCATCTCCACCACCCGGCCGTTGCGGGCCAGCTCGCTGCCGCCGGCATCTTCCGGCAGCAGGTCCTCCATCCACACCTTCTTGCTCACCTCATAGATCGCCTGCAACCGGTTGGAGGCGGTTTCATCGGGGCCGAACACCCGCATCCCGTCGGGATTGCGGACGATGGTGTCGCGCAGCAGTTCACCGAGCGGGTAGGTGTTCTCGTGCTCGGTCTGGCCGGGGCGGTCCACTGTCACCGCATAGGTCTCGATCGGTGGCAGGCGCAGCTTGCGGCGCAGCAGGCCGCCATTGGCATGCGGGCTTGACCCCATCCGCCTGGAGCCCTTGGGCGAAAGGGCCTGGAGCTCGGCGATCAACGTGCCGTCGGCATCGAACAATTCGTCGGGGCGGTAACTCCGCAGCCAGGTCTCAAGCATCTGCAGCTGCTCGGGATCCTTGTTGGGCGCCGGCAGAGGCACCTGGTGCGAGCGCCAGAAGCCCTCCAGTTTCTTGCCATGCAGTTCGCTGGGGCCCGTCCAGCCCTTGGGGGAGCGCAGCACGATCATCGGCCAGGCCGGCCGCACCGCCTCACCGCTGCGGCGGGCCTGCTGGCGGATCGCCAGGATCTGGCTGACGGCCGTATCCATCGCCGCGGCCATCGCTTGGTGCATCGCCTCGGGCTCATGCCCCTCGACGAACAGCGGATTCCAGCCGTAGCCCCGCATCAGATGCTCCAGCTCCTGGTGGCCGATCCGGGCCAGCAGGGTGGGGTTGGCGATCTTGTAGCCGTTGAGGTGCAGCACCGGCAGCACGGCGCCGTCACTGATCGGGTTGAGGAACTTGTTGATGTGCCAGGAGGTGGCCAGGGGGCCGGTTTCGGCCTCGCCATCACCGACGCAGGCCAGGGCGATCAGGTCGGGATTATCGAAGACGGCGCCACAGGCGTGGGAGAGCACATAACCGAGTTCACCGCCCTCATGGATTGAGCCGGGCGTTTCCGGGGTGCAGTGGCTGCCGATGTGGCCGGGGAAGGAGAACTGCTTGAAAAAGCTACGCATCCCTTCGGCATCCTGGGATTTGTCGGGATAGATCTCGCTGTAGCTGCCGTCGAGGTACGTGGGGCCGAGCACACCAGGGGCACCATGGCCCGGTCCCGACAGGTAGATCATGTCGAGATCGTTGGCCCGGATCAGCCGGTTGGCGTGGGCCCAGATGAACGCCTGACCGGGACTCGAGCCCCAGTGGCCGAGCAGCCGGTTCTTGATGTGCTCAGGAACGAGCGGTTCGCGCAGTAGGGGGTTGTCCTGGAGGTAGATCATGCCGACGGCCAGGTAGTTGGCCGCGCGCCACCAGGCATCGACCAGACTGAGTTCCCCTGTGCCCAGGGGAGCCGTTTCGCGGGAAAGATCCGTGGTAGGGCTGTTTGACATGGGGATGGCGGTAGGGGAGACGGTCGGGAGGGAAGACAGTCAGGAGGGGAAACAGTCGGGCGGCAGGCTTGGCTGGCTCAAGCCCTGATCAAGCCTTGAATAAACCTGTGAGCCTTCAGCATCCCTAGCCTGGCTCTTGGCTGCATGAAACATCAGCTTTTTCGGACTAGGCAGCCCGATAACGGCTGATCCAGTCGCCGGAGGCGTCCCGCTGCAACGACGCCCATGAAACGACGCCCATGACTTGTTCGCAGGGCTGGACGGTCAGCTCGCTGGCAAACGCCCTAAGGTCGCCGCATTTCCAACTCCCATCCAGGGTGTCAGCTGGCTGAATGATCGTTCCTTCCCTATTGCTCGAAGTGGGCAACCACCAGGTAGAAGTGGCCGAAACCCTGATCGGGGTCGGTCGCTTTCTGGTGATCTTTGTGGCGGCCCGCGCCCTCGCTGAACTGCTGGTGCGCTTCCAGCTGCCCACCATCCTTGGCGAACTGGTGGCGGGCGTGCTGATCGGCGCGTCCGGGCTCCATCTGGTGGTACCACCGGAAACCCATGCGGAATTGAACCAGGGTCTGATCCGGCTGGTGAGCACCCTCTCCGCTGTCCCATCGGACGCGGTTCAGCCGATCTACGACGAGACCTTCCCGATCCTGCAGGGGGTCTCCACCCTGGGCCTCTACGCCCTGCTCTTCCTCACCGGACTGGAAAGTGAGCTCGATGAACTGGTCGCCGTGGGCGCCCAGGCCTCGACGGTGGCCCTCGCTGGAGTGGTGCTGCCCTTTGCCCTGGGCACCTTCGGCCTGATGGCGATCTTCCAGGTGGATCTGATTCCGGCGGTGTTCGCCGGCGCCTCGATGACGGCGACGAGCATCGGCATCACCGCCAGCGTCTTCGGCGAACTCAAATACCTCAAGACCCGCGAAGGTCAGATCGTGATCGGCGCAGCCGTGCTCGATGACATCCTTGGCATCGTCATCCTTGCGGTGGTGGTGGCCTTGGCCGGTGGCGGCCAGCTTGAAATCGGTCCGATCGTCAAGCTCTGCATCGCAGCGGCGCTGTTCGTGGTGGTGGCCCTGGCCCTGAGCCGCACCGCCGCCCCGGCCTTCGACTGGGTGCTCGATCAGCTCAAGGCACCGGGCGAAGTGATCGTCGCCTCCTTCCTGGTGCTCTGTCTCTGCTGCTTCGCCGCTACGGCGATCGGCCTGGAAGCCGCCCTGGGCGCCTTCGCCGCTGGCCTGATCCTGAGTGGTTCGAAGCGCACCCACGCCATTCAGACCGCGGTGGTTCCGCTGGTGTCGTTGTTCGCGACGATCTTCTTCGTGCTGATCGGCACCAGCATGGATCTCTCGGTGATCAACCCGGCCGATCCCGCCAACCGCTCCGGCCTGGTGATTGCGGCCTTCCTGTTCGTGGTGGCCGTTCTCGGCAAGCTGGCCTCCGGCTGGAGCTTCGTGAGCGACAAGCCGACCAATCGCCTGGTGGTGGGGCTGGGGATGATGCCCCGCGGCGAGGTGGGACTGATCTTCCTGGGCCTGGGCACCAGCGCCGGTCTGCTGACTCCGTCGCTGGAGGCAGCCGTGCTGCTGATGGTGATCGGCACCACCTTCCTGGCACCGGTTCTGCTCAGACTGGTCTTGAGCCGCAAGACCGACGTTGCCGAACAACCTGCCTGAAGCCTTTCAGGGCTGGGGCCTGAGTTGGGCGGGCCTGCGCGACAACCGCCAAGGCGAATGGTGGCTGGCTGCCCAGGGCGTGCTCATCCTTCTGAACCTCCTGCCGGCCACTCCGGCACCGTCATCCCTGGGATTGGTGTGGCCCTGGCCCCTGACGGTGGCGGGCTGGAGCCTGCTGGCGATCGGCCTGCTGCTGGCCGCCGCAGCCTTCCTGCGCCTGGGGCCAAGCCTTAGCCCTCTGCCCGACCCGAAGCCCGGCGCCGGCCTTGTCACAAGCGGCGCCTACGGCCGCTGCCGGCACCCGCTCTATCAGGCAGTGCTGATCTGCGGCCTTGGGGTGAGCCTGGCGCTGGGCAGCGTGCTGCACCTCGCCCTGCTGCTTGCCCTCGTAGGGGTGCTCGGCGGCAAGGCCAGGCGTGAGGAGCGGGGCCTGATCGCCCAGCATCCCGCCTACGCCAGCTACCGGGCCGAAACCGCCGCAATCGTTCCCGGCCTGCCCTGGCTCGACTGGCGCCGTTGAGCCGGATTCAGTCGTCCTGGCTGCGGCTGGCCAGGCTCCAGAAGGCACCGGCCAGCACCGCCATCAAACCGAGGCTGGCGCCCCAGCTGGGCCCTAGCAGCACACTCAGGGCGAGCTGGGTGAGGGCACCCACCGCCAGGGCGAGGGCGAGGCTGCTGAGCAGCAGGGCAATCTGGCGCAGACCTTCTCCGAGAGGTCCCTCCGCCAGGGCCGCCTCCAACCGTCTCAGTGGCAAGGAAAGCGGCAGGTAGAACGCCAGGGCCCAGAGGGCCGTTCCTGGCAACAGGCTGGACCAATCGAGCAAGGGACGCATCCCGGGGAAGGTTCCTTAGCATCAATCACCCGACTAAGCCCGTGTTGTCCATCGATCGACAGGAGGGCTGGACCTTTCACGGCCATGCCATCCACAGCTTGTGCCGGGCACCGGCCCAGCCCGAGGGCCCGGCCGTCCTTCTGATTCATGGTTTCGGCGCCTCCACCGACCACTGGCGCTTCAACATCCCCGTGCTGGCCGAGCACCACGAGGTGCATGCCCTCGATTTGATCGGCTTCGGCCGCAGTGCCAAGCCAGAGGGCCTGGCCTACGGCGGCGGCCTCTGGCGTGACCAGCTGATCGCCTACGTGAACGAGCGGATCGGCCGGCCCACCGTGTTGGTGGGCAATTCGCTGGGGGGCTTCGCCGTGCTCGCCGCCGGTGCCGCCTTGGGTCCGGAAGCCGCCGGGGTGGTGCTGATCAATGCGGCCGGACCGTTCAGTGATGAAAAAGTCGAACCGGGCGGCTGGGGCGCCATCGCACGCCGCACGATCGGCGGCGCCCTGCTGCGCAGCCCGATGCTGCAGCGGTTGCTGTTCGAAAACCTGCGGCGCCCATCGACGATCCGCCGCACCTTGAACCAGGTCTACATCGATCGCACCAATGTCGACGACGCCCTGGTGGAGGCGATCCGCCGGCCGTCGCTGGACCCAGGGGCCTTCGGCGTCTTCCGCACCGTCTTTGACATCCCCCGCGGCCAGCCGCTCGATGAACTCTTCGCCGAGCTACGGGCCCCCCTGCTGTTGCTCTGGGGCATCCGCGATCCCTGGATCAATGCCGTCGGCCGGCGCGGCGACTTCCAGCGCCACGCCCCTGCCGCCACCACCGAGGTGGTGCTGGAGGCCGGCCACTGCCCCCACGACGAGGTGCCCGATCAGGTGAACGCCGCCCTGCTGGAGTGGCTCGCCAAGCTGGAATCGAACTGAGGCCAGCCCCGGCTCCTGCCTGTCCGATCCGAGAGCACCCCGATGCCGTTGCTTCAACGCCAATCTCCCTATCCCCATTGGGAGTACGAGGATCCGCGCAGCGGCGACCTGCTCCGGCTCGTGCCCGAGCGGGGCGGGCTGCTGAGCGGTTGGCGCTGCGGCCGCCATGAACTGCTCTACCTGGATCAGGCGCGCTTCGCCGAGCCGGGCCTGTCGGTGCGGGGGGGAATCCCGGTTCTGTTCCCGATCTGCGGCAACCTGCCGGGCGATCGATTGCCCTTGCCCCAGGGCGATTTTGAGCTCAAACAACACGGCTTTGCGCGGGATCTGCCCTGGCAGCTCGCACCGCTCGAGCCCGCAGGCGGCCAGGGCGGCGGGGTGGAGCTGAGCCTCAGCGACACGGCCACGACCCTGGCCGCCTTCCCGTTCCGCTTCCACCTGCATCTGGCCTATCGCCTCGAAGCGGCGGCCCTGGCGATCGAGGTGCGGATCGAGAACCGCGGCGACGAGCCGATGCCCTACAGCTTCGGCCTCCATCCCTATTTCAACGTTTCAGGTTTGAAGGCCACAGGTGAACAGTCTCTACGGCTGGAGGGATTGCCGGAGCGCTGTTTCAACCACCTGACCATGGCCCAGGAGGCCACCGCACCCCAGCTGCAGCGGCTGGAGGCCGGCGTCGACCTGCTGGCCGCCCCTGCAGGAGCCGTGCAGTTGCTGGATCCCGCCTCCGGCCTCGCCCTGGACTTGCAGCCCACACCCCCCCTCGATCTGGCGGTGATCTGGACCGAACCGCCGCGGCCGATGCT
The DNA here is from genome assembly GCA_013203655.1 of Cyanobacteria bacterium bin.51. Classification (GTDB taxonomy): domain Bacteria; phylum Cyanobacteriota; class Cyanobacteriia; order PCC-6307; family Cyanobiaceae; genus Regnicoccus. The sequence continues at coordinate 4,065 of JABMPN010000022.1, read as the reverse complement.
CTGCCTGGAGCCCTGGACCGCTCCGCGCGGCGCCCTGGTCAGTGGCGACCGTCGCCTGGAGGTGCCCACCGGTGGCGTGCAGAAGCTGCAGTGCCGCTACGCCCTCAGGCTGCTTTGAGCACCCCGGGCAGGCGGCCTCGGGCCAGCTGCTGCTTCGGATCGAACTCCCGCTTCACCGCTTCGATCAGGGCGCGCGAGGGGACATCGCTCCAGGCCGGCACTGCCGTGGCCGGCGGTTGTTGCAGCACGGTCAGGTAGCCGCCGTGCCGGCAGCAGAGCCGGCGCAGCTCCTCCACCCGGTAGGCGGGCAGGGCTTCCGCGGCAGCCCAGGCGTAACCGAGACCACTGCCGGCGCCCAGCACCAGGGGAAGATCGCGCAGGGCGTGGGCGGCCAGCAGCTGGGTGGCATGGCTGGGCAACAGTCCCAGGCGCAGCAGCCAGCCCTGCGCGCTGCGCTCGCCGAGGGCCACGGCCCGCAACGCTTCGAGCCGTTCGGGATCGAGGCGCTGACAGTGCAGACCCAGCTCCTCGGCCCGGCCCTGAATCTCCGTGCTCTGGTCGGCCAGGGCCTCGGCGCTGACGCTGGCCAGACCGAGCAACAGGGCGTTCTTCGGCTCACGGGCCGCGCGCAGGCTCAGGGCCGGGCTCCACCAGTCGATCAACTCCGGCGTGAGGCTGGAGCGCAGCAGCCAGCGGCGCAGGCCATCGAGGGCTTCGAGCGGTCCCTGCAGCAGCAGGCCCCGCCGCTGGGGGGGCAACGGGGTGGTGCGCAGGGTCAGTTCGGTGATCAGGCCGAGGGACCCCCAGCTGCCGGTGAACAGCCGCATCAGGTCGTAGCCGGCCACATTCTTGACCACCTTTCCGCCGGCCCGTGCCGCGACCCCATCAGTTCGCATCAGGCCGATACCGATCAGTTGATCCCGCACACCGAGGTAGCGATGGCAGAGCCCACCGGCCAGGCCGCGGGCCACCAGGCCGCCGACAGAGCCAGCCCCCGAGCCATCGGCCTCGCTGCCCCAAGGCCAGTCGATCGCCAGCCACTGCCCGTGGCTCCAGAGCGTTTCCTGCAGCTGGCGCAGCGGTGTGCCGGCTTCGACGGTCACGGTGAAATCGCCGACGGCGTGGTCGAGGATGCGATTGAGGCGCTGGCAGCTGACGACGGTGGCCGTGTCCTGCACGGCGGGTCCCCAGCCCAGGCGGCTGCCGAGGCCCGCCGGCAGCCAGGGGGTCGCCTGGGCATGCAGCTGCCGCACCAGCTCGCTCAGTTCGTGGGGCTCAGGCGTGATCACGGCACGATGGTGCCATGGCGAATGGAGTGGCGGCCTTGAAGATCGTCGTGATCGACGACGATCCCACCGGTTCGCAGACGGTGCACAGCTGCCCGCTGCTGTTGCGCTGGGATCGGCCGACCCTGCTGGCCGGCCTGCGGGATCCCTCCCCCCTGCTCTTCCTCCTGGCCGACACCCGCGCCCTGAGCCCGGCGGCGGCGGCGGCACGGGTGCGCGAGATCTGCAGGGCGCTGAAACCGGCCCTGGCCGAAGCCGGCCTGGACCAGTGGCTGCTGGTGAGCCGCGGTGACTCCACCCTGCGCGGTCACTTCCCGCTGGAGGTGGAGGTGATCGAGCAAGAACTCGGCCCCTTCGATGCCACCTTGCTGGTACCGGCCTTCGTGGAGGGCGGACGCACCACGGTGGAGGGGGTGCACCTGCTGCACGGTGAACCGGTGCACCACTCCCCCTTTGCCGCCGACAGCCGCTTCAGCTACACCACCAGCTTTCTGCCCGACTGGGTGGAAGCCAGGAGTGGCGGAAGGCGGAAGGCGGCCCAGGTGGGCAGGATCGGCCTGGCGGAACTGGAGCCCGCAAACGCCGCTGGGCTCAGTGCCCGACTGGCGGCCTTGGCTGGCAACCCGCTGGTGGTGGTTGATGCCGAGCGGCCCGAGCAGCTCAGGGTCCTGGGAGCGGCGCTGCGCGAGCTGGTGCGGCCGCGGCGCTTGCTGATGCAGTCGGCGGCCAGCCTGCTGAATGGCCTGGCGAACCTGCCGCCACAACCGCTCACGCCCGAGGCCCTGGCCCAGCTGCGCCGTGGTGGGGCACCGGGCGCCGTGCTGGTGGGCTCCAGGGTGCCGCTCACCAACCGGCAACTGAAGGAGCTGCTGCTGGAGCCGGCTTGTGAGGGGGTGGAGCTGCCGGTGACGCGGGTGTTGGCAGCCTTGCGCAGAGCACAAAAGGCGAGCACGGATAGCCCCGATGGCGAGCAAGAGCGGGATCCAGAGTTGGATCTGGATCTGGACTTGGAACTCGAGCTGGCTGAGGCGATGGCCAACGTGATGAGCACTGGCCGCACACCGGTGCTGTTCACCAGCCGGGACGAGGCGATCTGTGGGGGCGACGAGGAACGCGATCGGCTGGGCAGGGCCCTGGCGCTTCAGATCGCTGGCCTGGCCGCCCGGCTCCCGCCCGAGCTGAGCTATCTGATCAGCAAAGGAGGAACCACCAGCCAGACGCTCCTCAGCTCCGGCCTCGACTTGGGCACGGTGCGGCTGGAGGGCCAGGTGCTGCCGGGGCTGTCGCTGCTGCGCCTGCCGGCCGATCACCCACTCTTCCCCGCCCTGCCCCTGCTCACCTTTCCGGGCAACCTCGGCACAGCCGGCACCCTGCGGGAGGCCTGGCGTTGCATGGAAGGCCTGGAACTCCCGCCGCACTGATCAGCAGTGGCTCGATTGGTGGGGCCTGACCAGAAGCGGTTCCGTAAGAGACGACCGGGAGCCGGGCGCACAAAGCCGGCCCGCAGCGCCTCGACGGGGGCAAAACTGGCGCATCCCTCCAGGTGATCATTGACCATCCCGGTCGCCTGCATCAGGGCATAGGCCGTGGTGGGCCCGACGAACATCCAGCCCCGTGCCTTGAGGTCGGCGCTCAGGGCCCTGGACGTGCGGGTGCTGCTGGGGAGGGGGGAATGGGCGGGCGCACTGCCGAGATCGGGCTCCCGGCCGGGCGGTTCCCACTGCCAGAGGTAGGCGGCCAGGCTGCCGTAGGCCTCCACAAGCTCCAGGGCGCGGCGGGCGTTGTGGAGGGTGGCCTTGATCTTGCCGCGGTGGCGGACGATGCCCGCATTGCCCAGCAGACGGTCCACAACGGGATCGTCGTCATAGGCGGCGATCCTGGTGAAGTCGAAGCCATCGAAGGCCTCGCGGAAGTTCTCCCGTTTGCGCAGGATGGTGAGCCAGGAGAGGCCAGACTGAAACCCCTCCAGGCAGATCTTTTCGAACAGGCGATGGTCGTCACTGGTGGGGTGGCCCCATTCGTGATCGTGGTAGTGGCGATAGTCGGGATGCCTGGCGCCCCACCAACAGCGGCAGATGCCGTCATCGGCTGTGACCAGGAATGGACGATCGGAGCTGATATCTGGGTCGATGTCCTTGTTCACAGACTTGGCTCGAAGTTCACAGAATTAGCTCAAATTCTTTGATTTAGAGCTAAAATTACTCCTCTAAAATGATTTTTTTATGAATCTTTGTTTTTTTCTTGATTCTCAATCAATTATCTGCTTCTAAACTGTGGCCGCAATACCGGCCGGTTCAAGCATCAGCTTGCTGGAGCGGATCGAATCGTCCATCGGGATCGGGTAATCACCATCGAAACAGGCGGTGCAGAAATTGGCGGCCTGGTCATGAGCGGCCTCGAGCATGCCAGCCTGGTTCAGGTAAGCTAGGGAGTCGACTCCCAGATGCGCGGTGATTTCTTCGAGGGTGTAGCGGGCGGCGATCAGTTGTTCCTGGTTGTCGGTGTCGATGCCGTAGAAGCAGGGGTGGGTGACGGGCGGTGAACTGATCCTCATGTGCACCTCCGTGGCACCGGCCTCACGCAGAGCCTGCACCAGCTTGCGGCTGGTGGTGCCACGCACGATCGAGTCATCAATCACCACCACCCGCTTGCCGGCCAGCACATCGGGCAGGGGATTGAGTTTGACGCGGATGCCGGCCTCCCGCATCGCCTGTGTGGGCTGGATGAAGGGGCGCCCGACATAGCGGGTCTTGATCAGGCCATCGGCATAGGGAATGCC
>JABMPN010000021.1 GCA_013203655.1 Cyanobacteria bacterium bin.51 | reverse complement strand
GGCCAGCAGGGCCGCCTTGGCGATGCCGTAGGCACCGAAGTTGGCGCCAGGGTTGAGCGCCTGCTTGCTCACGTTGAACAGCAGCTGGCCACCGAAGCCCTGGGAGCGATAGATGGCCACCGCCGCTTGGGCTACGGTCTGATGGGCAAAGAAATTGAGCTCAAAACTGGCCCGCAGCTCGGCCTCTGCCAGCTCGGCGATGGCGCCGGTCCAGGCGGCGCCGGCATTGGACACCACGATGTCGAGGCCACCGAAGCGGGCGCAGACCGCGGCGAGCGCGGCATTCACCTGATCCGGATCGGTGAGGTCGCAGGCCAGGCCCATGGCCCGTGGGCCGCAGCTGGCAGCCACCGCCAGCGCCGCAGGGCCATCGCGATCCAGCACGGCCAGCTCCGCCCCCTGGGCCGCGAACGCCTGGGCCGTGGCCGCACCGATCGCGCCGGCACCACCGGTCACCACCACAACCTGCCGGGCCAGGGCAGGCTCCGATCCCTTGCCGAGCTTGGCCTGCTCCAGGCTCCAGTACTCCATCTCAAAGGTGTCGTCTTCGCCCACCGGCGCGAAGCGGCCCAGGGCTTCGGCGGCCAGCAGGGTTCGGGCCCAGACCTCACCGATGTCGGCGGCCACCGCCGCCTCGGCGCTGCTGCGGCCGATCCCCACCAGGCCCAGGCCAGGGATGGCGATCAGCCGGGGGAGGGGATCGAGGCGGGTGCGACCTGCCCCGAGCCGTTGGTTCTGGCGCTCGAAGTAGGCCCGGTAGGCCTGGATGTAGGCCTGCAGCGCCTCACTGGCGGCCAGGGTCCAGATGGCGAGGTTCTCTGCGGCAGGGGCCGCCGGCAGCACCAGGGGGCGGGCCTTGGTGCGGATCACGTGGTCGGGTGTGGCCACACCGCAGCTGGCCCAGCGGCTCAGGCGCTGGTCGTTGACCAGCTCCAGGGCAGGGGCGGAGCTGCGGCCATCCAGCAGCCAGCGGCCGGGTGCCGCCTCGGGCCCGGCGGCCCGGTGCAGCAAGCCACGCAACACCGGAAGCAACGCCGACGCAGGCGTGGGGCGCGACGGCACGGCCGCCGGCAGGATGCGCCTCTCTGCCCGGCTGAGGCGCTCTTCGGCGGCCTGCACCAGCCTGATCATGCGGTCATAGCTCTGCTCTGCGGTGGCGCCAAACGAAAACAGGCCGTGCTGGAGCAACACCAGGCCTTCGATCTCGGCGCCGCCAGCCGCGGCCGCTTCATAGGCTTCGGCCGCGGCCTTGGCCAGGGCGAAACCGGGCATCACATAGGGAACAAGGGCCACCCGATCGCCATAGACCTCCCGGCAGAGTTCTGCCGCATTCGGTTGATCGGCCAGGGCCAGCAGGGCGATCGCGTGGGTGTGGTCGATGAAGGTCTGCGGCAGGAACGCATGCAACAGGGCCTCCACCGACGGGTTGGGAGCCTGGGGATCGATCAGATTCTGGCGCTGGGCCGCCACCATCGCCTCGTCCGAGAGGGCGCAGAGGCTCCGAAGCTGTTTCAGGGGCTCAAGCCGCACCGCCGGATGGCCGGGGGGTTCGATCGTGGCCAGATCCCAGCCGCTGCCCTTGACCCGCAGCACCGGGATTGTTTCGCCCAGCAGCCCACTGACGGTCGTTTTCACCGACGTGTTGCCACCGCCATGGAGGACCAGGTCGGGATCGGCACCCAGCAACCGGGCCGAATAGGTGCGCAGGGCGAGGTCTTCGCTGATCCCCTCTGCGCCGTAGTGATCAATCGCGCGGCGGGCAGCGGCAGCCGACCAGCGGTGTTGCGTCGGCATCGGCCGGTAGCTGCGGGAGTGTGGGCGAGGCTACGGGGCAACCCCACCCAAGCCGTGACAGCAGTGCCTACGGAGCGCCATCCGTTCCTGCTGATTCCGTCGCATACAACGAGCGCAAGCCCGCCTCACTCGCCTCTGCCACGCCCCGTTCGGTGATCAATCCAGTCACCAGCCGGGCCGGGGTGACATCAAACGCAGGGTTGAAGCCAACGGTCCCGGCAGGGGTGAGTTGCACGCAGCGGAGAACATCCGCAGACGAATCAGCAGCGTTCGGTTTGGAGAGCCCCGTTATCAAGGTCACCTCGTCAGGTGAGCGGGCTTCAATCGGGATTTCCGCCACACCATCGGCAAGGGTCCAGTCGATGGTGGAAGCCGGCAGGGCCACGTAGAAGGGGACCCCATTGTCGAAGGCGGCGAGGGCTTTGAGATAGGTGCCGATCTTGTTGCAGACGTCGCCCGTGCGGGTGGTGCGGTCGGTGCCGACGATCACCGCATCCACCAGGCCGTGCTGCATCAGGTGGCCGCCGGCGTTGTCGACAATCACGGTGTGGGGAACGCCCTCCCGGCCGAGTTCGAAGGCCGTGAGGCTGGCGCCCTGGTTGCGGGGGCGCGTTTCATCCACCCAGACATGAATAGGCAGACCGGTTCTGTGGGCTTTGTAGATGGGGGCGAGGGCCGTGCCCCAGTCGACGGTGGCCAGCCAACCGGCGTTGCAGTGGGTGAGGACGTTCAGGGGTTCGTGTTGCCGCTCACTCGGGCGGGCAGCAGCGATCGAGCGGAACAACTCAAGCCCGTGGGCGCCGATCGCCTCGCACATCAGCACATCTTCATCGGCAATGACTGCGGCCTCTGCCGCCGCAGCGGCAGCCCGTTCGGCCGGCGGCAACGGCGCCACCCGATCGCGCACCCGCTCCAGTGCCCAGCGCAGGTTGATGGCCGTGGGGCGGGTGGCGTTGAGCTGCTCAAACGCGGCAGCCAGGGAGGCATCGCATGGATCCGCCTGCAGGGCCAGCATCAGGCCGTAGGCACCGGTGACGCCAATCAGGGGCGCACCGCGCACCACCATGGTGGCGATCGCCTCGGCGGCCTGATCAAGGGTGGTGAGTGAGCGAGTGCTGAAGCGATGGGGCAACTGGGTCTGATCGATCACGCCCACCGAGCGGCCGCCCTGCTCCAGCCAGATCGTGCGCCAGGCCTTGCCGTCGATGTTCATCGGATGCTGCCTGCGCCCAGAAGCTGGGTCATGCTGACAAACCGTCCGCCACCGCCGACAGCGTGAAGATCACGACGATGTGGAGCAGAAGCGCGGCAAAACTCCTACGCAATCTTGCTGCTGCACGACCCGTAGGTCTGCTGGAGTCAGTTCGCTCTGGTGGGCGCGCCACTGCAAGCAGCCTTAATGCTCCCTGCTCACGCTTCTGATCCAACTGTCCACGGCCGGCCGGGTGATCTGATTCGCTGCGCAGCTCGAGCGGACATAGCTCGCATTTTCTTCAACGGACTGCGTGTGTTGAAGTGGTGTTAGCGATGGCAATCAGGATGCGGACAGGCTCAGAGAACAGGATTGAATTCGTACTCAGATTATTCAGTCCGCCTCAACGCTTGCCATCATCTGGCCGCAGTGAGTTGACGCTGACCACTCCTTCGGGCCGTCAGGCACCGCGTGGAGGTGGGTCAGGTGAATGGCTGTGTTAGCCAGGCTGCTACACAGCAAACATAGCCTGCAAAACACCAAGAACTTCAACCAGCGTGGCTTCGGGCAAAATTCCCAAACGTTTAACCAAGCGATCTCTATCGACTGCCCTCAGCTGATCAGGCACCACGTGACCATCTTTGTCGGAAAACTGGCAACGTACACGAAACGGATAAGGATGACCACCTGTTGTGAGTGGTGCAACAATGTATGTGCGGAGATGGGCATTCAGCTCATCTGGTGAGACAACAACGCACGGCCTTGTTTTCCTGATCTCAGACCCACGCGTAGGATTAAGAGCGACGAGAAAGATCTCCCCTCTTGAGACAATTTCTTCTGTCACCATGCCCACTCTTCGTCATCAAAGCGGGTGGCAGTCATTTCATCCAGCAGACCCTCCGTATTGCAGGCGGCTGCCGCTTCTGCCCAGCCTGCCCTTGGGTGAACTGACGGCCTGATTGTGAGTACGCCGGGTGCAGCCTCAATTTCAACTTCATCCGCCAGCCCCGCAACCTCCAAAAGCGGCTTTGCGAGACGGATCCCTCTCGAGTTCCCGATTTTGACCAGCTTTGCCAGAACCACGATCGCTCACGCATGCGTGCTCACATTGTAGCCACGCCAGAGGGCGTCGTCAATTCCCTTCGCTCTGGCTAACACATAGCTGAGCGGGGTCCGATAACCGCCCAGTCGGTGGTAGTCCGTTCAGGCCAAGCGCTTGATCTACCCATCGCAACGGCTTGAAGCCCCCCCCCCAAGTCTGCTTTCTGGCATCCAGCCTCTACAGCCCCAGCAGTTGATACGGACCCAGTATCCAACCATACAATTTGCCACACAGACCCGGTGGTCAGAAGAGGCCTGATCAGACTGGACCCAGTCAATCCTTGCCGTTCATCCGGGTTCAAAACGCTACACAGTGACTTTGTGGTGAAGGAATGCGTTATTGCCGATGGGCAGCAAGCTCAGCCCCCACTTCCGTAGCGCCACCCAGAAGCCCGTAAGCCTTGTAAAGCCCCGCAGCTCTGCCTTCACCCGCTCTCTACCTTCCCCATAGGCCCCACCCCATTCCCCCGGAGATCGTCGATGACGGCCATCAGCCAGTGCCCCTTCGCAGGCCGCTCCGGGGCCCCCACCACGGCGGGCGACCAGGCCAACCGCCACTGGTGGCCCCACCAGCTCAATCTGGCCATCCTTCACCAGCACAGCCCGGCTTCCAACCCGCTCGGGGCGCACTTCAACTACGCCCAGGCCTTCAGCGAGCTGGACCTCGCCGCCGTGAAGCGGGATCTCCATGCCCTGATGACCGACTCCCAGGACTGGTGGCCGGCGGACTGGGGCCATTACGGCGGCCTGTTCATCCGCATGGCCTGGCACAGCGCCGGCACCTATCGCACCGGCGATGGCCGTGGTGGTGGCGGCACCGGCAACCAGCGCTTTGCGCCGATCAACAGCTGGCCCGACAACGGCAATCTCGACAAGGCCCGGCGGCTGCTCTGGCCGATAAAGCAAAAGTACGGAACCAGCCTCTCCTGGGCCGATCTGATCATCCTGGCCGGCAACTGTGCCCTCGAATCGATGGGCTTCCCCACCTTCGGGTTCGGTGGTGGCCGTGTGGACGTGTGGCAGCCGGAGGAAGACATCTACTGGGGCAGCGAGACCAGCTGGATGGGTGATGAGCGCCACAGCGGCGACCGCGACCTCGAAAACCCCCTGGCTGCGGTGCAGATGGGGCTGATCTACGTGAACCCGGAAGGCCCCAACGGCGTGCCCGACCCGGTGGCCTCCGGGCGCGATGTGCGCGAGACCTTCGCCCGCATGGCGATGTACGACGATGAAACCGTGGCCCTGGT
>JABMPN010000003.1 GCA_013203655.1 Cyanobacteria bacterium bin.51 | reverse complement strand
GTTGATCGGTGGCATGGTGCTCCATGCCGGCCAGATCGCTGAGATGAAACCCGGCGAGGGCAAGACCCTGGTCGCCACCCTGCCGGCCTACCTCAACGCCCTCACCGGCGCCGGGGTGCATGTGGTGACCGTGAACGATTACCTGGCCCGCCGCGACGCCGAGTGGATGGGCCAGGTGCATCGCTTCCTCGGCCTCTCGGTGGGGCTGATCCAGCAGGACATGCCCCCCTTCGAGCGGCGCCGCAACTACGGCTGCGACATCACTTACGCCACCAACAGCGAGCTCGGGTTCGACTACCTGCGCGACAACATGGCCAATGACATCGAGGAGGTGGTGCAACGCAGCTTCAATTACTGCATCATCGACGAGGTGGATTCCATTCTTGTCGATGAAGCCCGCACACCCCTGATCATCTCAGGGCAGATTGAGCGGCCGCAGGAGAAGTATCGTCGTGCCGCCGATATCGCCGAGCAGTTGCTGCGCGCCGAAGGAACCTCCAAGGACGGGATCGACCCTGAGGGGGATTATGAGGTCGATGAAAAGCAGCGTAACGTCACCCTCACCGACGAGGGCTATGCCAAGGCCGAAGAGTTGCTGGGGGTGGAGGATCTGTTCGACCCCGCCGATCCCTGGGCCCACTACATCACCAATGCCCTCAAGGCCAAATCCCTGTTCATCAAGGATGTCAATTACATCGTGCGCGGCGAGGATGCCGTGATCGTCGATGAGTTCACCGGCCGGGTGATGCCGGGCCGCCGCTGGAGTGACGGCCAGCACCAGGCGATCGAAGCCAAGGAGACCCTGCCGATCCAGCCGGAAACCCAGACCCTGGCCAGCATCACCTACCAGAATTTCTTCCTGCTCTACCCGCGCCTGGCCGGGATGACTGGCACCGCCAAGACCGAGGAGGTGGAATTCGAGAAGACCTACAAACTGGAGGTCACCGTGGTGCCCACCAACCGGCTGCGCTCACGCCATGACCTGGTGGATCAGGTCTACAAGAACGAAGCTGCCAAGTGGCGCGCCGTGGCGGCGGAAACCGCCGGGGTTCACCGGGCCGACCGGCCGGTTCTGGTGGGCACCACCAGCGTCGAGAAATCGGAGCTGCTCAGCGCCCTCCTCGCCGAACAGGGCGTGCCCCACAACCTGCTGAATGCCAAGCCTGAGAACGTGGAGCGGGAGGCCGAGATCATCGCCCAGGCAGGCCGGGCCGGCGCCGTCACGATCGCCACCAACATGGCCGGCCGCGGCACCGACATCATCCTCGGTGGCAACAGCGATTACATGGCTCGCCTCAAGCTGCGTGAGGTGCTGCTGCCCCGCCTAGTGCGCCCGGAGGAGGACCACCTTCCCACCGTTCCTCTGCCGCGCGAAGCCGGCGGCGGTGGCTTCGGCGGCAGCCCCTCCGGCCCTGTCCATGCCCCCAGCGAAGCCCGCGCCATCGGCGCGCTCTACCCCTGCGCCCTCACCGACGCCACCGAACAATCCCTGGTGGAGCTGGCAAGGGAACTGGTCAAGGCCTGGGGCGATCGGGCCCTCTCGGTGCTCGAGCTCGAAGACCGCATCGCCCAGGCGGCCGAGAAGGCCCCCACCGACGACGCCCAGATCCAGAGCCTGCGCCAGCTGATCACCCGGGTGCGGGCCGAATACGACGGCGTGGTCCAAGAGGAGGAGGAACGGGTGCGGCAGGCCGGCGGCCTGCACGTGATCGGCACCGAACGCCATGAATCGCGGCGGGTGGACAACCAGCTGCGTGGCCGCGCCGGCCGCCAGGGGGACCCGGGCAGCACCCGCTTCTTCCTCTCGCTGGAAGACAACCTCCTGCGCATCTTCGGTGGTGAACGGGTGGCCGGTCTGATGAATGCCTTCCGGGTGGAAGAGGACATGCCGATCGAATCGGGCATGCTCACCCGCTCGCTCGAGGGAGCACAGAAAAAGGTCGAAACCTACTACTACGACATCCGCAAGCAGGTCTTCGAATACGACGAGGTGATGAACAACCAGCGGCGTGCCGTCTATGCCGAACGCCGCCGTGTTCTGGAGGGCCGAGAGCTGAAGCTGCAGGTGATCGGCTACGGGGAGCGCACCATGGACGACGTCGTCGAGGCCTACGTCAATCCCGACCTGCCGTCCGAGGAATGGGACCTAGCCCGGCTCGTCTCGAAGGTGCAGGAATTCGTCTACCTCCTCGCCGATCTCACACCCGATCAGCTGCAGGGGTTGTCGATGGAGGAACTCAAGGCCTTCCTGCGGGAGCAGCTTCGCAATGCCTACGACCTCAAGGAAAGCCAGGTGGACCAGTCACGTCCCAACCTGATGCGGGAGGCCGAGCGTTTCTTCATCCTCCAGCAGATCGATACTCTCTGGCGGGAACATCTCCAGGCCATGGATGCCCTGCGTGAATCGGTGGGGCTGCGGGGCTATGGCCAGAAGGATCCCCTGATCGAGTACAAGAACGAGGGCTACGACATGTTCCTCGACATGATGACCTCCATGCGTCGGAATGTGATTTATTCGATGTTCATGTTCCAGCCCCGCCTGGAGAATAGCCCGGCAGTGGCCACCGGCTGAGGCGCCCGGGGCCCCGGCCCGCCTCAGTCGCGGTCGGAGCTGGGGTCGTCGCCGAGGAATTGGAGGATTTCCCGGTCCTTGAGATTCTGGGCCGTGCCCCCGCAGCTCTCCTCGAGCGGCCGCCCCGCGGCCACGTCCCGCAGGCAGTGCTGGAGACGGCCGAGGTCGCTCTCCAGGGCGTCGATGCGCTCCATCAGGTTGCGGATCACCCGGGCTTCCGCATCCGGCAGCTGGGAGTGGGCCAGGGGATCGATGCGCACCCCCGATTGATGCACCACCCGACCGGGGATGCCCACAACCGTGCTGTCGGGCTGCACGTCATGGAGCACGACCGATCCGGCGCCGATCCGGGTGTTCGATCCTACGGTGATCGCACCCAGCACATTGGCGCCGGCACCCACCACCACGTTCTCCCCCAGGGTGGGATGGCGCTTGCCATGCACCTTGCCGGTGCCGCCCAGGGTCACACCCTGGTAGAGGAGGCAGCGGTCACCGATCTCGGAGGTTTCACCGATCACCACGCCCATGCCGTGGTCGATGAACACGCCCGAGCCGATCGTGGCGCCCGGATGGATCTCCACACCGGTGAGGGAGCGGGCCAGCTGGGAGAGCAGCCGCGGCAGCAGGGGGAGCTGCCAGCACCAGAGCCGGTGGCTGATGCGATGCAGCGTCAGGGCATGGAATCCCGGATAACAGAGCAGGATCTCCAGGCTGCCGCGGGCAGCGGGATCGCGCTCGCGGATGATCCGGAGATCGGCGGCCACGGTGCTCAGGAGTTGCCGGAACGAGGAACCCAAGGCGCACGGGGGCAGGTGGACGGGGACACAAGGACGGTGGAGAGCGGGGAACGCCGTCAGGGGAGGGTGGCCCCGGATGTCAGGACGGCTCAGCCGGCCTGGGCCGATTCCCGATCCCCCAGGCCATCGGGCGGGGAGGTCAGACCGATCTCCTTGCGCAGGAGATTGATCGTCGAGGCACCGAGGTAGCTCTGGGCGCAATGGACCTGGGGCAGGCGCATCAGCTGGGAGCGATTCTGGCGCAGGGTCTGCTCGACCAGCGGCAGGCTGGGCCGGTCACAGAGCACATGGCTGGCGGCACGCAGCAGCGCCAGCAGGCGGCTGCCCACATCCGGGTTGGCGGTCATCACCAGCAGATCGTTGCCGCGCATGCTGTGCAGGATCACCTCGGCCGCCCGCAGGATGCCGGGGCTGATGCTCACCAGCCCCACACAACTGCCGGTGCGCAGTTCCTTGAGCAGGTCGAGCTCCTGGCGGAAATCATTGAGGTCGACGGCCACCGCCCGCACCCCAAAGCGATGGGCCAGCTCCTCCACGGTCTGCAGGAAGTAGCGGCTGGTGACCACCGTGCCGTTGCTGGAGGTTTCGAGCACCGCTTCGAGCTCTTCGAGCGGCACCACCTCCACCGGCACCTCCAGAACAGGCTCCAACTCCTCAGCGATCAGCAGGGATGCGCCGATGTCTTCGCGGGGGGTGGAGACCAGCACCCGGGCCCCGCAACGCAGCCGCCAGTCGATCTCGCGGGTGATCAGCTCGCGGGCCTGCTGCAGGGTGCAACCGGCGTTGAGCAGGCCATCGACGGACTGACGCACTTCCCGGTCAATGTCGGGGCGGAGGCGATTGCGCAGCCCCGGGGGCACCTTCAGCTCGCGGGGCTTCTGCTGGTCGCGCACATAGATACCGGAGCCGGCCATGGCCTCGACAACGCCGTCATTTTCGAGTTGGCGGTAGACCTTGCTGATCGTGTTGCGGTGCAGGCCGGTCTGCATCGCCAGCTGGCGGGTGCTGGGCAGCCGGTGGCCCGGCGGGTAGTGGCGCGCCGCGATGGCGAAACAGATCTGGTTGTACAGCTGGGTCGACGCCGGGATGTCGCTTTCCTGCTGGATGTGGAATCGCACGCCGGTGGAAACCTGCAGCTTTGCCGCCACCCTACGGAGCTTCTGCCCCGGTGACAATTCCCCCTTTGGCATACGGGGCTGTGCCGGTTGGGGTCAGAAGCGCTGCTCAGGCCTCGGCAGGGGCGTGGTCGGGGGTGGGGATCTGACGCACCGGCGAGGGAATGGTGCGCACCGCCTTGGCCGCCAGGGCGGCAGCATCCTTCTCCTTGGTGAGCGGAGTTTTGCGCGGCGTGAGGAACATGCTCATGTTGCGGCCTTCCCGCTTGGGATCCTGCTGGATCTCAGCGCTCTCTTCGAGGTCCTTGGCCATGCGATACAACAGCACCTCGGCGAGGGCGGTGTGCTGGATTTCCCGACCACGGAAAATCACCGTGCACTTAACCTTGTCGCCGTCCTTGAGAAAACGGACGGCCTGACTGATGCGCACCTGGTAGTCGTGGGAGTCGATCTTGTAGCGCATCTTCACCTCCTTGACTTCCGTCTGGTGAGATTTTTTCTTGGCTTCCTTGGCCTTCTTCTCCTGCTCGAACTTGAACTTGCCGTAGTCCATGATCCGGCAGACCGGCGGGTCGGCCTTCTCGCTGACCAGCACCAGATCCAGATCCCGATCCTTGGCCACCTCCAGGGCCGCTTCCCTGGTGATCACCCCAAGCTGGCTGCCGTCCGCATCGACCACCCGTAACTGGGGGTAACTGATGCGGTCGTTGATGTTGGGGAGCTCCCGCACAGGAGCGCGGCGATCAAAACGGGGACGAGGTGGCATTCAAAGAAGCGAGGGGACGGAGCGGAACTGCCGCTCTCAGGACGCCTGGGCGGGAGTCAAGAGCCTGATCGACAGATCAATCCCTGGAAACACCCAGGCCTTCACTCTAGGCCGCTCTCGACCGCCCTCAAGGCCTGCCCCAGCAGATCCTGGCCTTCGAGCCAGAGGGGCTGGTGCTGGCGGCGAAACCAGGTGCGCTGGCGTTTGGCGTACTGGCGGGTGCGGCGTTCGGTGAGACCGATGGCCTCGGCTTCGCTGAGCTCACCGGCCAGCGTCTGCCTGGCTTCCCGATAGCCGATCGTGTCGAGCAGCGGCAAGGCATCGCCGTAGCGACCGATCAGAGCGGCGGTTTCCTCGATCAGGCCACCGCTGAACAACTGGCGGCTGCGCGCGGCGATGCGGCTTGGCAGGTCAGGTGGATCAAGGCCGAGTTCGAGCACACGCCAGGGAGGCGGATTTCGTTTGCGCTGACCCGTGAGGGGGCGGCCGGTGGCATAGAGCACCTCCAGGGCGCGCACGGTGCGCACCGAATCGGCAGCGGCGATCCGGGCGGCGGTGATCGGGTCGGCCTGGGCGAGCAGCTGGTGGCAGCAGGCCTGACCCAGGCGCTCGAGCTGGTCACGCAGGGCCGGTTGGGGCGGCACAGCCGGGGGCTCGAGTCCTTGGATCAGGGCCTGGAGGTAGAGGCCGCTTCCCCCCACCAGGAAGGCCATTCCCCGACGCTCTCCCTCGGCGGCGATGCTGACGCCTGCCGCCTGGCGGAAGTCGTGGAGGTTGATCGGCCGATCCGGTGGGCGCAGATCGAGCAGCTCATGGCGTACACGGGCCCGCTGCGACGGTGTGGGCTTGGCGGTGCCGATGTCCATGCCGGCATAGAGCTGGCGGGAATCCACCGACAGGACAGCCAGGCCTAGGGCGCAGGCGATCTCGATCGCCAGGTCGGTCTTGCCGGCAGCAGTGGGGCCGAGCAGAACGATCACGGGCAGGGGTTGGGGAGCCATCGGGTCGGCCGCTGGGCGGAGGCGAAAACAGGGGACAGGAGCACAAGGCAGACCAGGCATGGTTGGTCTCCATACCCGAACAGGCTCTCAGAGGCCCCTGGGAGCCCCTCAGGGGCCAGGGTGATA
This sequence comes from Cyanobacteria bacterium bin.51, assembly GCA_013203655.1. Taxonomy (GTDB): domain Bacteria; phylum Cyanobacteriota; class Cyanobacteriia; order PCC-6307; family Cyanobiaceae; genus Regnicoccus. Next base: position 5,728 of record JABMPN010000003.1, on the reverse strand, counting down.
AACTCAGCCTCTTCGTTGGGCTTTGAGCGTCTCTTGAGCCCTCAGAACCTCGCTTCTCAATCTCCACTTTCCAAATTCAGTTTTCCAAACTCAGATGAATCTCGCCGATGGGGCTGGCGCAGATCTGGCCATGGCCACTGGGGCTAGGGCCGTTTTCACCGACCGGCGCCAGCCGTTGAGCATCTGACCATGACCGATCCATCCAGAATCGAGCACGCCTACGGCGCCGAGCAGATTCAGGTCCTCGAAGGGCTTGAGCCGGTGCGCAAGCGCCCCGGCATGTACATCGGCACCACCGGGCCACGGGGTCTGCACCATCTTGTCTACGAGGTGGTGGACAACGCGGTGGATGAGGCCCTGGCGGGCCATTGCGACGAAATCTTCGTTCGCCTCTGCGAAGACGGCTCGGTGGAAGTCACCGACAACGGCCGCGGCATCCCCACCGACATCCATCCCCGCACCGGCAAGTCGGCGCTGGAAACGGTGTTGACCGTGCTGCACGCCGGCGGCAAGTTCGGCAGTGGCGGATACAAGGTGTCCGGCGGCCTGCACGGGGTGGGCATCTCGGTGGTCAACGCCCTGAGCGAATGGGTGGAAGTCACCGTGCGCCGCCAGGGTCAGGTGCACCGCCAGCGCTTTGAGCAGGGCACACCGATCGGATCGCTGCGCTCCGAAGCCGACAGCAGCGGCAAAACCGGCACAGCCGTGCGCTTCAAGCCCGACACTGAAATTTTCACCGTCGGCATCGTCTTCGACTACGCCACCCTTTCGGGACGTCTGCGCGAGCTGGCCTACCTCAACGGCGGGGTGCGGATCGTCTTCCGCGACGAAAGGGCGGCAGCCCTGAGCCCTGAGGGCGAAGCCCATGAGGAGATCTATCACTATGAAGGCGGCATTCGCGAGTATGTGACCTACATGAATGCGGGCAAGGATCCTCTCCATCCCGACATCATCTACGTCAACAACGAGAAGGACGGCGTTCAGGTTGAAGCAGCCCTGCAGTGGTGCGTGGATGCCTACTCCGACAGCATCCTCGGCTTCGCCAACAACATCCGCACCGTCGATGGGGGCACCCATATCGAGGGCCTCAAAACGGTGCTCACCCGCACCTTCAACACCTTCGCCAAAAAGCGCGGCAAACGCAAGGACGCCGATTCCAACCTGGCTGGCGAGAACATCCGCGAAGGCCTCACCGCCGTGCTCTCGGTGAAGGTGCCGGATCCTGAATTCGAGGGCCAGACCAAAACCAAACTCGGCAACACCGAAGTTCGCGGCATCGTTGACACGGTGGTGGGCGAATCGCTGATCGAATTTCTGGAATTCCATCCCCAGGTGATCGACCTGATCCTGGAGAAAGCGATCCAGGCCTTCAACGCTGCCGAGGCCGCGCGGCGTGCCCGGGAATTGGTGCGGCGTAAATCGGTGCTGGAGAGCTCCACCTTGCCGGGCAAACTGGCTGACTGCAGCTCCCGCGATCCCTCCGAATCCGAGATCTACCTGGTGGAAGGCGACTCCGCCGGTGGCTCAGCCAAGCAGGGCCGGGATCGGCGCTTCCAGGCGATCCTGCCGCTGCGCGGCAAGATCCTCAACATCGAGAAAACCGACGACGCCAAGATTTATAAAAACACCGAAATTCAGGCCCTGATCACCGGCCTGGGCCTGGGCATCAAGGGGGAAGAGTTCAACGAATCGGCCCTGCGTTATCACCGCATCGTGATCATGACCGACGCTGATGTCGACGGGGCCCACATCCGCACCCTGCTGCTCACGTTCTTTTACCGCTACCAGAAAACCCTGCTGGAAGGCGGCTACATCTACATCGCCTGCCCGCCTCTCTACAAAGTGGAGCGCGGCAAAAATCACACCTATTGCTACAACGAGCAAGACCTCAAAACCACCCTGGATGGTTTTGGCGGCAAGGCCAATTACACGATTCAGCGCTTCAAGGGCCTGGGTGAAATGATGCCCAAGCAGCTCTGGGAAACCACCATGGATCCCACCACCCGAACAATGAAGCGGGTCGAGATTGAAGATGCCGCCGAAGCCGATCGCATCTTCACGATCCTGATGGGCGACAAGGTGGCCCCACGGCGGGAGTTCATCGAGGCCCACAGCGCCGAACTCGATTTCGCCCAGCTCGACATCTGATGGATTGGCGTCTGCCATGGGTGCTGGGTCTGGCCCTGATCGCTCCAGCGGCGTTACCGGCCGGGGGCGGTGAGCGCCGCTCACCGGAGCTGCGTCGGCGCCAGAGCAAAGATCCCCTGTTGGCCGGTGGGCCCCTGTCGCTGCGTTGTGCGCCCCAGCACTCCGCCCCCGCCCTGACCCAGCTGCAGCGCAGCGAGCCCGTGCGGCTGCTGCGCACCTGGTGGGAGCCCGGTGGCGACCGCTGGCTGCAGGTTCAGGCCTCCAGTCCCAAGGTCGGCCAACCCCGCCGCGGCTGGCTGCCCGGATGATCAAGCGCCTGATTCTTGGCCTGGCATGACACCTTGCTGGTGGCGCTCGGAGCGGTGCCGGGCGCCTGGTTGCGGTTGCGCCTGGTCAACCATTTCGAGCCGATGCTGCCCCGTCGGCACTGGGCCACCTTCGGCGTGAACGTGGGCGCCGCCTTCGCCCTCGGGCTGCTGGTCGCCCTGGTGCGGGGTGGCGGCCTGGCCGGCAGTGGGCTGCTGCTGCTGCTGGCCACCGGTTTCCTGGGCAGCTTGAGCACCTTCTCCACCTTGATGGTGGAATTGCTGCAGAACCTGCGCCAGGGGCAACCCGGCGAGGCGGCGCTACTGGCAGCCGCCTCGGTGCTCTCCGGCGTACTGGCCGTGCAGCTGGGCTTGCTGCTGGGAGCAGGCTGAGATGAAACGTCGCCTGCGCTTCGCCCTGTGGGAACTGGGGCTGGTGGCCGCCGGCGCTGTGCCCGGCGCGCTGCTGCGCTGGCGCCTCGGGGTGCAGATCGGGCCCCTCCTCGCCGACGGCGCCACCGGAGTGGCCGCAGCCAACCTGCTCTCCAACCTGCTGGGATCGTTCCTGCTCGGGATGCTGGCCGGACCGATCCCCTGGCGAGCCCCCCTGCTGCTGCTCGGCGGCATCGGCTTCTGTGGATCGCTCACCACCTTCAGCTCCTGGATGCTGGATCTGGTGCGCCTCAACGGCCAGGGCCAGCCCGAAGAGGCCCAGGCCCTGCTGATCCTCAGCCTGGTGCTGGGCCTGGCCGCCGCCGCTGCCGGGCTGGCGACCAGCCGTTGGTTGTTGATCAGGCCGCCAGGGCCGCCTCGATCGCAGCGCTGAGCTCGGCGCTGTCGGGTTCAACGGCGCTCTTGAAGCGTCCCAGCACCGTGCCGTCACGGCCCACCAGGAACTTCTCGAAATTCCACTCCACGTCTCCGGCCGGCTCCACCTGGGTGAGCAGGTCGTAGGGGGCGGTCTTGTTCCCCTTGGCGTGCACCTTGTCGAACAGGGTGAAACTGGCGCCGTAGGTGGTGGCGCAGAACTGCTGGATCTCGCTGAGAGTGCCGGGCTCCTGGGCGCCGAAGTCGTTGCAGGGGAAGCCGATCACCTTCAGGCCGCGCGGACCGTAGCTGTCCTGAAGCGCCTGCAGGCCGGCGTATTGGCGGGTAAAGCCACAACGGCTGGCCACATTGACAATCAGCAGCACCTCACCGCCGAGATCACCGAGCCGCTGCTCACTGCCGGTGGCGTTTTTCACCACCACGTCCGATACGTTCACAGTCATGGGACCAAGTGCAACCGCAGCGGACCCTAGGCGTTCGTAGGCGTTCAGGGCCTACTCATACACTTCGGAAGGCTGCGATCCTCTGGGGCGATGAGCGAGGCAACCAGCGCCAGCAGTCCCACCGCGGCGGGAAACAACAGCCTGCAGGTGGCCGACGTGGTGGCCCGCCAATTGCAGGGCCTGCTCTCCGCCGGCAATTACGACGGGGTCAAGCTGCTGCTGGAGCCGGTGCAGCCGGTGGATTGCGCCGAGGCGATCGGCCGCCTGCCCCGCACCCTGCAGGCCCTGGCCTTTCGGCTGCTGGTCAAAAACGAGGCGATTGAGGTTTACGAGTATCTCGATCCCGGTGTTCAGCAGAGCCTGCTGGAGCGCCTGCGCTCCGGCGAAGTGCTGGAGCTCGTGGAGGAGATGTCACCGGACGACCGGGTCCGGCTGTTCGACGAGCTGCCGGCCAAGGTGGTGCGCCGGCTGCTGATGCAGCTCAGCCCGGCCGAGCGGCGCGTCACCGCCCAACTTCTGGGCTATGAGCCCGAGACGGCAGGCCGGCTGATGACGACCGAGTTCATCGACCTCAAGGAATTCCACAGCGCCGCCCAGGCCCTCGCCATCGTCCGCCGCCGTGCCCGCGAGACCGAGACCGTCTACAGCCTTTACGTCACCGACGGCTCCCGCCATCTCACCGGAATCCTCTCGCTGCGGGATCTGGTCACCGCCGAGCCCGACGACCGCATCGGCGATGTGATGACCCGGGAGTTGGTCAACGTGACCACCACCACCGACCAGGAAGAGGTGGCCCGGATCATCCAGCGCTACGACTTCCTGGCCGTGCCGGTGGTCGATCGGGAGGAGCGGCTGGTCGGAATCGTCACGGTCGACGACGTGATCGACGTGATCCAGCAGGAGGCCACCCGCGACCTCTACGCCGCCGGCGCCGTGCAGGCCGGCGACGAGGACGACTACTTCCAGAGCAACCTGTTCACCGTGGCCCGGCGCCGGGTGGTGTGGCTGCTGGTGCTGCTGGTGGCCAACACCGGCACCTCGGCGGTGATCGCCTCGAAGGAAGGGGTGCTCCAGGAAGTGGTGCGGCTGGCGGCCTTCATCCCGCTGCTGATCGGCACAGGCGGCAACGTGGGCGCCCAGAGCTCCACGGTGGTGATCCGCGGCCTGAGCACCCAGCGGATCCAGGCCCTGGGCCTGTGGCGCACGGTGGGCCGTGAAGCGTTCTCAGGATTGCTGCTGGGCCTGCTGCTGGTGATCGTGGTGGTGCCCTGGGCCTGGCAGGTGGGCGGCGGCATGTTGGTGGCCACCGCCGCCGGCATCAGCCTGGTCTGCATCACCACCCTGGCGGCCACGGCCGGGGCGTCGCTCCCCCTGCTGTTTCACCGGCTGGGCCTGGATCCGGCCCTGATGTCGGCTCCGTTCATCACCACCGCCACCGACGTGGCCGGGGTGTTCATCTACCTGCAGACCGCCTCCTGGCTGCTGAACCACGTGGGCCTGACCCCCTGACCTGCGGAAATCCGCAGGCTTCCTGAGAGTTGCTTCACACTTCTTCAGGTTAGGCTTTACACACCTTCTGAAGTTTTGTTGTGGTTGTCGCCCTCTCGCTTGATCGCCCTTCCAAGTCAAAAGCGGTTTCAGAGCCCAAGGCGGCGGCGGAGTCGAAGCCCGCGGGAGCCAGCCGTTCGATGCCGCCGGTGGATGGCGATCTGGTGCGCTCCTACCTGCGCGACATCGGCCGGGTGCCCCTGCTCAGCCATGAGCAGGAGATCACCCTCGGCCGCCAGGTTCAAGACCTGATGCGGCTCGAGGAAATGGAGCAGGAACTGGAAATCCGCGGCGGCGCCAAGCCGAGTTCACTGGAGTGGGCCCAGGCCCTGGGCCTGAGCCAGCCCGTGCTCAAGCGCAAGCTGGCCTGCGGGCGTCGCGCCAAGGAGCGGATGGTGGCGGCCAACCTGCGCCTGGTGGTGAGCGTGGCGAAGAAATACACCAAGCGGAACATGG
>JABMPN010000020.1 GCA_013203655.1 Cyanobacteria bacterium bin.51 | reverse complement strand
GCCCCCATCGTCTAGAGGCCTAGGACACCTCCCTTTCACGGAGGCGACAGGGGTTCGAATCCCCTTGGGGGTACTTAATCCAAAAGGCTGTTGCATTTCTTGCAGGCCTTGCGATTGACAACCATTGGCGGTTGACAACCTTTTTTGATTGGCAGCCATTCGCCATTGACAGTCATGAAGTGGCTCCTGCCCTTTGCGGCACGTCGTTGTTTCGCGGCTGATACATATTTAGCCACTATTGACTGATTCAATGGTTGGCATTGTGAATTTTTCTTCTTTTTTGCTGTTGTGTTCCCTGGGAAAGACCGATCAAGATTTGATGAATAGAAAGGCCCGGAATTCGCAGCAGACCAGCAAGCCTATTTTCCGGCTTTTTCAGCCTCCTCGCACGATCACGACTGAAGCGCTCATCAGTGCCGGCGAGCTCTGGTGATCAAACGCTGCTGGGGGCCGCGAACGACGGTTTGCCAGGGCTAGCGATCAGAAGTGATTCAAACTCAGGCTCAGAACTGCTGCGGCAGGGCTTGGCTGGCCCGACGTTGGGCCTCCCGCTGCACGGCCCGCAGATTGGCGGCCAGATCCTCACGCAGCCGCTGCTCGATCAGGCCGATCGGCATGCCCTGGCGCCCCTGAACCGTGAGTTCGTAGAGAAGCCTGGAGCCTATGCGATCACTGCTCACGCGCCAGGCCCCCTCAAAGCGCCTGAAATCCCCCTGGGTCATCGCAAAGTGAAGCAGGCCCTCCTCCGGCTTTTCGGTCAACTCGAGCTCAACGCGAGCTTTGAAGCGGAGGCCGCAGAACTCCTGGCAACCGACCTGCTCCAAGCCCACCCGGGCTCCGCGGCGCCAGAGCAGGCGCGAGGTGGCGAGATTGGGGATGAAGCGGCTGAGGTTCTCGTAATCGGTGATGACGTCCCAGACCAGGGCATGCTGCAGATCCAGCCGCAGTTGCACGGCCAGACGGCGCACGCCCTGGGGCAGGCGCTCCATGTCCTGCTGGATCGTGTCGAGGTCACAGGCCGACTGCTTCGGATCCAGTCGGGGCTGGGGAGCAATGCCGAAAGCCGAAAGTTGCGCCAAGAGAGAAACGCCGAACTCGGGGGTTGGAAGGTGAGGGTCGCTACACCCCGATGTCAGAGCCCAAACCTAACCCTGCTGATCTGGGCCCGGCTCGGCAAAGCTTGAAATTGCCTCCCTGATCAGGCTTGCCTATGATTTATGCGCATTTTCAGGAACGGTGGCTGAATGCGCACCTCGACAGCAGCGCTTGGCCAGAGCGATTCCCGCATGTTCACCCTTGTGGTTCAGGGCCTGGGCGGTCCAAGTCAACGAACCGCCGAACGACGCCTCAGCGTCTGCTTCAGCCAGATGCAAGCCACCCTGCGCCTGATCAACCAGCAGGGGGCTCGGCTCATTTCGGTCACGCCGATCGCAGACTCCCCCGAGGCCGAAGCCTCCGCCCCAGTTCCCACCACCCCCTCTCCAACCGTGACCACAACCAGCGCGCACGAGCCACCACCGGTCAACCTCTACAAGCCGAAGGCCCCCTACCTCGGCACGGTGCTGGGCAACGATCCCTTGGTGGGCGAAGGGGCGATCGGCCGGGTGAACCACATCACCTTCGACCTCTCCGAAGGCAATCTCCACTACGTGGAAGGCCAGAGCATCGGCATCATTCCCGATGGCGAAGACGCCAACGGCAAGCCCAACAAACTGCGGCTTTATTCGATCGCCAGCACCCGCCACGGCGACGGCCTCGAAGACAAGACCGTTTCCCTGTGCGTCCGACAGCTCCAGTACGAGAAGGACGGTGAGACCATCTACGGCGTCTGCTCCAGCTTCCTCTGCGACATTGAGCCGGGCAGCAAGGTGAAGATCACTGGCCCTGTGGGCAAGGAAATGCTGCTCCCCGCAGATGAGGAGGCCAATGTGATCATGCTGGCCACCGGCACCGGCATCGCTCCCATGCGGGCCTACCTGCGCCGCATGTTTGACCCGGGTGAACGTGCCAAGAACCCCGAGTATCAGTTCCGCGGCAAAGCCTGGCTGATCATGGGTGTGCCGACCACCCCCAACCTGCTCTACGAAGAGGATTTTCAGTCCTATCTCGCCGAGTTCCCCGACCACTTCCGCTACACCAAAGCGATCAGCCGCGAGCAGAAGAATCCCTCCGGCGGGAGAATGTACATCCAGGACCGGGTCGCCGAACACGGCGAGGAAATCTTCAACCTGATCGAGGATCCCAAGACCCACGTCTACATGTGTGGCCTCAGGGGCATGGAGCCCGGCATCGACGAAGCCATGACCACCGCCGCCACGGCCAAGGGGATCGATTGGAGTGCGCTGCGTCCTCAGCTCAAGAAAGCTGACCGCTGGCACGTCGAGACCTACTAGCTAGCACCAGGGCTCAGACGGTGGACCGAAAGGTTTGGGGCCTGCCTAACGGCAGGCTTTTTTTTGCCGAAACCAGCACAAATCCGTCGGCAACGCAGCGCAGGTGCCGTCCTGCCAGCTTTTGTGGGTAGGCGAGATTGAATGACGCCTCCTCCATGACCAGCACCCTCACCAATCCACTCAGGGTCGGGTTGCGCCAGGAGCGCGTGATCTCGCCCCAGTGCCTGGTGATCTTTGGCGCCAGCGGCGATCTCACCCACCGCAAGCTTGTGCCGGCGCTGTTCGAGCTGTTCCGCCAGAGGCGGTTGCCCAGCGAGTTCGTCATCCTGGGCTGTGCTCGCCGCCCCTGGAGCGACGACGACTTCCGCGGCAAGATGGCCGAGGCTCTGGCCGACACGATCCGTGATCACCACCGCGACTGGGAGCAATTCGCCGGAAACCTCTATTACGAACCGGTTGACCTGCAGCAGAGCGAGCAGCTTCTGCGCCTGGCCGATCGTCTCGATGGCCTCGACCGCCTGCGGGCCACCCGGGGCAACCGCACCTTTTATCTCTCCGTTTCCCCTGATTTTTACGGCAGCGGCTGCCGTGCCCTCGCCGACGCCGGCCTGCTGAGCGACCCGAAGCGCAGCCGGGTGGTGATCGAAAAACCATTTGGCCGCGATTACGGCAGCGCCGAGAAGCTCAACCGGATCGTGCGGGCCTGCGCCCAGGAAAATCAGGTCTTCCGGATTGACCACTACCTGGGCAAGGAGACGGTCCAGAACATCCTGGTGCTGCGCTTCGCCAACACGATCTTCGAGCCGATCTGGAACCGCAACTTCATCTCCAGCGTGCAGATCACCGCCGCTGAAACCGTGGGGGTTGAGGAAAGGGCCGGCTACTACGAGAGTTCCGGCGCCCTGCGCGACATGGTCCAGAACCATCTCACCCAGATGCTGGCCCTCACCACCATGGAGGCGCCGGGTCGTTTCGACCCCGAGGCGATCCGCAACGAGAAGGCGAAAGTGCTGCAGGCCGCTCGCCTGGCCAACAATGAGGAGCCCTGGAAGTGCTGCGTGCGCGGGCAGTACAGCGCCGGCGGCAGCCCCAGCGACCCGTTCAAGGCCTACCGCGACGAGCCCGGCGTCAACCCGAACAGCACCACCGAAACCTATGTGGCGATGAAGCTCTTCATCGACAACTGGCGCTGGCAAGGCGTGCCCTTCTACCTGCGCACAGGCAAGCGCCTGCCGAAGCGGCTCTCCGAGGTGGTGCTCACCTTCCGCGAAGCTCCCGTCCAACTCTTCGATGCCGCCGGCGGCAGCCCCACCGCCAACCAACTGATCCTGCGCATTCAGCCCGATGAAGGCGCTGGCTTTGTTTTTGACGTGAAGGCACCGGGTTCAGGCATGCGCAGCCGGCCGGTCGACATGCACTTCTCCTACGACGAATCCTTCGGGGAACCGTCCGACGAGGGCTACGTTCGCCTGCTGGCCGACGCCATGCTGGGCGACCCCACCCTCTACACCCGCGCTGATGAAGTGGAAGCCGCCTGGCGGCTTTACACCCCGCTGTTGGAACTGATTGAGGACAGTCCCTGGCGATTGCCGGTTCAGCCCTACGAGGCCGGCACCTGGGGCCCCGGTGCCGCCGACAGCCTGCTGGCCTCCGACGGCCTGATGTGGCGCCGCCCCTGAGATTCAGACGCCTGACCAACCGCCGACCCTCCCTGCGCTCGCCCCGATGTCCCCCCAGCTCACCCTTCAGGCTCCGCTCGAACTCTCCCCTGACGAGGTGCCGAATTATCTCGAGCGTCTGTGGGGCAGCGAACTGGACGCTTCAACCGGCGCCTCCACCTTCACCCTGGTGGTCTGGGAGCCGTCCTGGCTGCAGCAGCAGCTGATCCGCACCGGCCACATTGATGGGCCGATCAACGGCCTGCTCAATAAGGAGCTCTTCGCCGCCGCCCGCTCGGTCACAGCAGAGTGCGGCCTACCGCTCTGCACCGCTCCGATGGCCCCCGAGCTGGCTCTGGCCCTGGGCGAGCAACCGGGTCATCACAAGGCCGAGGATCTGCGTGGTCAGTTTGTGGACCAGGCGATCAGCGCCCACCGCCCGCGCCGACTGATCACCCTGGCCCCGACCCTGCGCGAAGACCACCCGCTGGAAACGCTGGTGGCCGCCTACTGCCCCCTACCGGAGGAAAGCAGTGGCAGCCCACCGGCCTGTGGCGACGTGGTCGTGCTGCGGGGCGGCAAGGGTGCCATCGAGCAAGGCCTTGCCCTGCTTGGTCCGCTGGTGGGTGAGGAGCTGCCTTGCTGGGTGTGGTGGAACGGATCTCTCGATGAATCCCCCGATCTGCTCGAGGCCCTGGCCCTGCCCAGCCGGCGGGTTGTGCTCGACAGCTCGATCGGGGATCCCCGCCGCTGCCTCGATGTGCTGGTGGAGATGATCGCCACCGGTCGAGCGGTGAACGACCTCAACTGGCTGCGGCAGCGCGGCTGGACCGAATCCCTGGCGATGGTCTTCGATCCGCCCGGTCGCCGCGATGCCCTCAACCACGTCGTCCAGCTCGACATCGACGTGGAGGGCACGCACCCTGTGCAGGGCTTGCTGCTGGCGGCCTGGATCGCTGATCGGCTTGGCTGGCACCTTCTGAACAGCTACCACATCCCAGCCGACGGCCTGGATGTGGGCATCGGAGCTGAATTCCAGCGCTCCGATGGCGAGAGCGTCCAGGTGCGGCTGATGTCCGTTCCGGTGGGGATTCCCAACAGCCATCCCGGCGCCCTCGTTGGTCTGCGTCTGATCTGTTGCCCGCAGGGGAAAAAACCGCTGTGCGTGATCCTCTGCTCCGAATCGGGCGGCTGCATGCGCCTTGAAGCCGGTGGGGTGGCGACGATGGAACTGGCCGAGGAGGTGGTGAGCGTCTCGGGGGACAGTGAGGAGATGGAGATGGCCCGCCTGCTCAGCGGTGGGCATGACTCCACCAATCCCCTGCTCGCCGCCGCCGCGCCCCTGGCTGCCAAGCTGCTGCCTCTCTGATCCTCGCCCCGACGCCCCGCCGGAATGGCCTGTTTGATTGCAGCCCCCTGCAGCGGCAGTGGCAAAACCCTGCTGAGCCTCTGCCTGACGGCACTGGTTCGCCAGCGGGGCGAGACGATCCAGACCTTCAAGGTGGGGCCGGATTACCTCGATCCCCAGTTGCTCACCCTGGCCAGTGGCCGGCCCTGCCGCAACCTCGACGGACTGCTCTGCGGGATCGACTGGGTGAAGCGCAGTTTCCCCTGGTGGGGGCGGCAAGCCGATCACTGCCTGGTGGAAGGGGTGATGGGCCTGTTCGACGGCCGGGGACCCGGCCTCGAGGGCAGTTCGGCGGAGCTGGCCCGGCAGCTGGACCTGCCCGTGGTGCTGGTGGTGGAGGCCAGCCGGCAGGCCGGATCCGTGGCTGCCCTGGTGAGCGGCTTCCGCGATCACCTCCCCGGTCTAGATGTCGCCGGTGTGGTGCTCAACGGCGTCAGCACCGAGCGGCACCGGGCCCTGCTCAGCGAGGCCCTGGCGGGCATCGCCATGCCGTTGCTAGGGGTGCTGCCCCGACACCCGAGTCTCAACCTGCCCTCACGGCACCTGGGGTTGCTCCCCGCCCACGAGCTCGAAGACTTTGAGTCCAGGCTGGAGGCCTGGGCCAGCCTGGCCGAGCGCCATCTCGATCTCGGCCGGCTGCTGCCACTGCTGGAGCCGCCGCCGCCCAGCGCTGGCCCCCTGGGCCAAAGCCAGGATCCGATTCGCTGGTGCCTGGAGCAGGCCACCACCCCGCAGCCGCAGGTCAACGCCGATGCCCCGCCGGTGCGACTGGCGATCGCCAGCGATGCCGCCTTTCACTTCCGCTACCCCGAAGCCAGCGAGCTTTTGGCCGGACTCGGCATGGCGCTGATGCCCTGGCAACCACTGGCCGATGAGCCCCTGCCGGCCGGCTGCCAGGGAGTGATCCTGCCTGGGGGCTTCCCGGAACTCCACGCCGCCGATCTGGCTGCCAGTGGCCGCAGCCTCGCTGAGTTGCGCCGTGCCGCCGCGGCCGGATTGCCGATCTATGCCGAGTGCGGCGGCCTGCTGCTGCTCGGTGAGCACCTGGTCGACGACAACGGCGTGGCCCACGCCATGGCTGGGCTGTTGCCTTTCTCGGCGCGGCGCGGCGTCCTCCAGCTCGGCTATCGGCAGGCCAAGCCCCTGCTCGACGGCCTGCTGGTCCGCCAGGGGGAGATCCTCTGCGGCCACGAATTCCACCGCTGGGAGCTGCAGCCAGCGAGCCTGACCCATCGCCAGGAACACCCGGGCTTCGGGCAGCCTGACGCGGAGCAAGCGCTCTGGCAGCTCGAAGGCTGGGGCTGGCCGCAACGGCCGGAGGGCTGGAGCCGGCCGAACCTCCATGCCAGCTGGCTGCACCTGCACTGGAGTGGCTGCGCCCAGATTTGCCATCGCCTGGGGGCCGCCGCCGCAGGCGCGCAGCCCCTGCCCCCCGTCCATGCGGCAACCTGAACCCGGCACCTCCTTCGTTTTCCACCTCTCAACCCTTGACGACCTCCACCCCCCCCACGTCGGAGCTGTGGTTGCTGCGCCACGGCGCCACCACCTGGGCCCGCCAGGGTCGCCACACCGGCAACACCGATCTGGCCCTGTTGCCCGATGGCGAAGACGAGGCCCGCGCCCTGGCTGCCACGCTCTCTCCCCTCAGCTTCGCGGCGGTTCTCTGCAGCCCGCTGCTGCGGGCCCGTCAGACCTGCGAGCTGGCCGGCCAGGCCGGCGACGCCCTGCCCTGTGAGGATCTGCGCGAATGGGACTACGGCGCCTACGAGGGCCTGACCACCCCCGAAATTCGCCAGCAGATCCCCGGTTGGAGCGTCTGGAGCCATGGTTGCCCAGGCGGCGAGAGCGTAGCCCAGGTGGATCAGCGCTGCCAGAGGGTGATCGCCCAGGCCCTGGCCCTGGCGCCTGCCCCCGGCCAACGGGTGGCGTTGTTCGCCCACGGACACATTCTGCGGGCCCTGGGGGGCTGCTGGCTGGGCCTGGGTGCCGCCGGCGGCGGCCTGTTGTCGCTGGCCACCGGTACGGTCAGCGTGCTCGGTCACGAACGGGAGCAACGGGTGATCCTGCGCTGGAATGCCCCCACCCCCGCCAGCTGAACCGATGAACCAGGTTGGTCTCTGGGGCGAGCTGATCGCCTATGGCAGCGGCGTCAGCCTCAGCCCGATCCACATCGGCCTGCTGTTTTTGTTGCTGCTCGGTGCCAACCCGTTGCGACGGGGAGGACTGTTCGTGCTCGGTTGGATGGTCACGATTGCGTTGATGGTGGGCCTGTTGCTCACCGTGGGCCACGGCTTTCTGCTGAGCATGGAACAGGGCACCAGCCACCGCACCGGCCTGGACCTGCTCGGTGCCGGTGCCCTGCTGGCCCTCGGGCTGCGCGAACTGCTGCCGAGCAAGCAGGGCCTCAAGGAGCCGCCGGCCTGGTCCAAGCAGCTCGATCGCCTCTGCAGCTTGCCGTTGCCGTTGCTGATCGGCGCCAGTGCGGGCCTTGAAGTGATCAGCCCCGACGATGTCTTTCTGGTGGCCAAGGCGGCCGCCGCCCTGCTCGCCGCCGGGCTGGCCTGGCGCCAGGAGTGGATTCTCGCGGCCCTGTTCACCGTGGCCGCCAGCCTGCTGCTGCTGCTGCCCTACCTGGCGGTGGTGCTGAACCGGCAAGGGATCCTGCCGCTACTGGAGCGGGGCAAGGCCCTGCTGCTGGCACGCAGCGATCTGGTGGTGGGCGGCCTCAGCCTGGTGCTGGCCGGATACCTGGGCTGGCAAGGGATCGAGGGCCTGCGGCTGAGCTGATCCAGCCGCTAGCCATCGCCTGTTTCCTCCTCCTCCAACCAGCGTCGCCAGTGGGCCGCGTCGGCTTCGCTGCCTTTTGAGCCCACCATCCACACCGCCGTACGGGCCCGGCTGACCGCCACATACACCAACTGACGCCGGAGCAGGGGATCGCTGGGCCAGAAGACATCGGCATCGATGAACACTTCTGAGAAACTGCTGCCCTGGCTGCGGTGCACGGTCATCACCGCAGCAGGACCGAGCGAAGCGAAGGAATCGCGCACCAGAAAGTAGCGCCGCCAGAGGCTGCGGCCTTCTTTTTTTCCCGCCTCGCGGGCTTCCGCGGCCAGGCGGGCCAGCACCGCCTCAAGCTGACGACGCCCCAGCGATCCAGGAGGGGGGAGGAGCCGAAGCGAGAGGGGCGTCTCGCTGCTCTCCACAGCCACTACCTGGGTGTCGATCACGAGGCCGCCACTGACGCCGAAGCCGGCCAGGTCGCAGCGCTCCGGCGTGACATCGCGCACCACCAGCTCCCGATTCGAGGCGAGCACCATGTCGGGTTCTTCGCCACCCTCCTCGCCCTGCGGGCAGGCCGGTGCCATCACCGCCTGGCGGGTGAGCAGCACTTCGCCGGGCAGCACCGGCAACTGATCGGCCATGGCGCCATGGATGGCGCGACGGGCCAGGGGCACCAGCTGCTCGAGCGAGCGGTTCGTGTAACAGAGGATCCGTGCCTGATCGGGGTTGTCACATTCGGCCGCCCTGCGCAGGGCGGCCTGAGCCGCCTCCAGCCAGGGCTGACGGGACAGCAGCGCCACCAGACCACCCGACTGGCGCATCGCCGGCAGCAGGGGGGGGAGCCGGCAAGGAAGGCGCTGCTCGCGCAGGCCGGTGGCGAGGCGAAGCACCGGCCCCTGGTGGCGGACCACCTCAGTCAGCGCGCAGCGGTGGGCCCGCTGGATCTCAAACACAGGACTGGAGGGGGCGCCAACAGGGGGCAACTGGGCCGGATCACCCACAAACACCAGACGGGTGGCAAAAGGATGGGCGCATTGCAGGGCGATCTCAAGCAGCTGGCCATCCACCATCGAGGCCTCGTCGATCAGCACCAGGCCCAGGTGTTCGAGGGCCACGGCCGTCTGCTCGGTGGCCTCGCAGACTTCCCGGCCTCCCTGGCGCCGCAACTTCAGCCGCAGCAGGCGGTGCAGGGTGGAGGGATGCCAGGTGGCCCGCAAGCCACTGAGGTCGAGGTAGCGGCGCAGCACGCTGACCGCCTTGTGGGTCGGGGCCACCACCGTCCAGCAGAGGCCAAGCTGCTCGACCTGGGCCAGAAACGCCATCGACAGGAAGGTCTTGCCGGTGCCGGCATAGCCACTGAGCACGAAGGGGGTGCCATCCGCAGGCCCGGCCAGCCAGCTGCCAAAGGCCTCAACAGCCAGTCGCTGGCCGGCCGTGAGCGCAACCGCTGCGGCCGGACCAGGGCCGGTCAACCGATCCGAGCCGCTCAACCGATGGGAAGCCAGCCCCAGCCCCGGGCGATCTGCAGGGGGGAGCCGGCCAAGGCCAGACCGGAGAGGGCGATCGCCGGGCCGATCAAGCTGCCGACGAGAACCTCGAGGCGGGTGTGGCCCAGGGTTTCCTTCAGAAGTGCCGTTGCAGCAGCCGCGACCGGAAGATTGGCGGATAGATCTGCCGAACGGTCTGTTGCTTGATCCACCCTGGCCTCCTGCCAGAGCGCCGCAGGAAGGCTGTTGATCCGTTTGGCCTGCAGGCCGGCGGCGTACCGCACGCCGGTTGCGTCATACATCACCACAAAGGCAACGGCGCAGGCCAGGGCAAACAGGGGATCATCAAAACCCAGCTGCCAGCCGGTGCCGGCGGCGGCGCCGGTGACCAGGGCCGAGTGACTCGACGGCATCCCGCCGGTTTCCAGCAGCACCGCCGGCCGCCAGCGTTGATGCACCACCAGTTCAACCAGCAACTTGGCGAGCTGGGCCAGACCACAGGCCGCCAGGGCCCAGGCCAGGACGCCGTTACCGAGCAGTTGCTCGGGAATCGATGGGCCAGCGGAGAGCACGCTCATCGATCGCGACTCGTGATGTAGTCGGCCAGGGCGAGCAGGGGCTGGGCCTTGGCCTGCCAGGGGAGAAGGGCCTCCTTGGCCTCAATCACAAGCAGATCAGCCCGCTGGCGGGATTCCTCAAGCCCCAGCAACTTGGGATAGGTGGTTTTGTCGGCAGTCAGATCCTTGCCGGCTGTCTTGCCGAGCACCTCACTGCTGGCGGTCAGATCGAGGATGTCATCAATGATCTGAAACGCCAGGCCGATGCCTCGGGCGAACTGGCCAAGGCCATCGAGCAGGGGCTGAGGAGCACCGGCAATCAGGGCACCGCTCAACACCGACGCCCGCAGCAGCGCCCCTGTCTTGTGCAGATGGATGTACTCCAGCGTGTCCAAATCCACCGGCTGGCCCTCCGATTCCAGATCCACGACCTGGCCGCCGACCAGTCCTGGCGCTCCGGCGGCCAGGGAGAGCTCACCAACCACCTTCAGCAGGCGCTCGGCCGGCACAGCCGGGCTGCGTTGCGCCACCATCTCGAAGGCGCGGGTGAGCAGGGCATCGCCGGCCAGGATGGCGTTGGCCTCGCCGAACACCTTGTGATTGGTGGGGCGACCGCGGCGCAGGTCGTCATTGTCCATGGCGGGAAGGTCGTCATGGATCAACGACATGGTGTGGACCATTTCCAGGGCCACGGCGGTGGGCAGGGCCAGGGCACTGTCACCGCCGGCCAGTTCACAGCTGGCCAGGCAGAGGATCGGGCGCAGGCGCTTGCCGCCGGCCAGCAGCGAGTAGCGCATCGCCTCCCGCAGGGACTCCGGCCGCTCCGGTCCGAGGGCGCCATCAAGGGCCGCCTCGACACGCAGGCGCGAGGCCCTCAGGTAGGCAGCGAAATCAAAACCCGTGCTCACCGCCACGGCCATCGGTACCAGCGCGTTGGCCGGGATTCTCTCAGGCCATCGCGCGGCTTGGCACTCAAACAAGAAGATCCGCCAACGGATTGTCAACTCCGGGCTGCGCCGCTGGGCTGCGCTTCCACCAGCTGGTCACCGTATTGAGCAGCAACATCGTCACCGTCATCGGGCCGACACCACCGGGCACCGGCGTGATCGCCGCGGCGATCGGCTCCACCTCCGCAAAGCGCACGTCACCGCAGAGCCGCCCGCGGGCCGCCGGGCCTGCCGTCGGGTCTGGAGCCAGGCGGTGGATGCCGACATCGACCACCACGGCCCCGGGCCTGACGTGCTCAGCACCCACCAGCAATGGCTGTCCGGCGGCCACCACCAGCACCTCGGCCTCGCGCGTGAGTGCGGTCAGATCTCTGCTGCGGGAGTGGGCCACGGTCACCGTGGCATTGGCGGCCTGGAGCATCAGGGCCATCGGTTTGCCCACCAGAATGCTGCGGCCGACCACCACAGCCCTGGCCCCTTCTAAGGCGATACCGGCGCGCCGCAACAAGGCCATCACCCCGGCCGGGGTGCAGCTGCGAGGACCGGGCTCCCCCTTGAGCAACCGGCCGAGGTTGAGGCTGTGGAGGCCATCGGCGTCCTTTTCCGGATCAATCGCCGCCAGCAAACTCGCCTCGGGCAGGCCGAAGGGAAGGGGGAGCTGCAGCAGGATGCCGTCCACCTCTGGATCCTCGTTCAATCGTCGGATCACGGCCAGCACCTGATCAGGCGTGGTGTCCGCGGGCAAATGGGCGCCGAGGTTGCGAATTCCCACCCGCAGGCAAGCCTTTTCCTTGTTGGCCACGTAAACCCCGCTGGCGGGGTCTTCGCCGACCCTCAACACAGCCAGTCCGGGCGGGCGACCGGCCATCTGGAGATTGGCGGCGATCAGCGCGCTGAGGCGCTGCTCCAGTTCCGCCGCCAGTTGACGACCATCGAGGGACAGAGCCATCGCCGGCGTGCTCAGGTTGTACCAGCATGACAACCAGGCCCCTGCGGCACGCCTCGCTAGCGTTTGTGCACCGGCCGGCGGAGATGGTGCTGCACCTGGCTCGCGCCAAACGAACCTGGCGCCAATGGCTGCGGCGGGAATCGCCGCGTCAGGCCCTCTATGGCTGGAAGATCAGGGATTGGCTGGCTGTGCTGCTGGCCTGCGCCCTGGTGGCCCTGGTCTCGAGCTGGCCCTGGCTGGTGGAGCCGGTTCTGCGTCCGGGCATCCCGGCCCCGTTCAGTGCGGTGGCACCGCGGCAAGCCACCGTGGTCGACACGGACGCCCTCGAACGACGGCGCTCCCAACTGGGAACCAGCACCAATGTGCAGGTGGTGGATCGCCAGGCCAACGTCGAACTGCAACAACGCCTGGAGCGCCAGCTCCAGGAACTGGCCCAGGTGGCCGCAGGCCCCCAGGATCGTGTGGCCCCGCTTGAGCTGGCGCCGGCTGAGCAGGACTGGCTGATGGCCCAGAACCCGGAGCAGCGCGCGGCCTGGAATCAGGCCTTGCGCCAGGCCCAGCAGCGCATGCTCAGCCAGGGGTTGGTTGGAAGCGTGGCGAAACAACAGCTTGAGCAGGCCGCCAGCCTGCAGCTGGCCCCATTGCCGGAGACGGCAAAAACCCTGGGCAGCCGTCTGCTGGCGGTCAATCTGCAGGGACACACCAACCTGCGCAACGATGCCGGACTCAGCCAGCGCTTGATCGAAGAGCTGCTCAACCAGGAAGGCATTCCGCGCATCAAGGTGAAGCAAGGGGACCTGATCACCCAGCAGGGGGAGCCGATCAGTCCCCAGGCCTACGACGTGCTCGATCACTTCGGCATGGTGGACCGGAGGCCGTTGCTGAGGGCCTGGGTGGTCCATTTCCTCGAAGCCTTGGCCGCCTGCCTGGTGACGGTTCTGATCATCCGTCGCTGGCGCAGCAATCTCGAACCTCGCCACGCCCTGCTGGTGCTGGGCATGCTGCTGGTGGTGCAGGGCTTCAAGCTCTGGCTCGGCAACAGCGCCAGCCCCCTGGCCCTGCTGGTGCCGCCCACCTTGCTCCTCGCCCAGGCGCTGGGGACAACGACAGGCCTGGCTTGGCTGGCGTCGGCCAGTTTGCTGTGGCCCCAACCGCTCGACGACTACAGCGAGGTCCGCCTGATCGTCGCGGCGCTGGTCGCAGCGGTCGCGGCTGTGC
Source organism: Cyanobacteria bacterium bin.51 (assembly GCA_013203655.1). Taxonomy (GTDB): domain Bacteria; phylum Cyanobacteriota; class Cyanobacteriia; order PCC-6307; family Cyanobiaceae; genus Regnicoccus. The sequence goes on along the minus strand of JABMPN010000020.1, from coordinate 5,030 downwards.
TGGCCGGGCGGCAGCGCAGTCGTGCCCAGCTGGTTCAGCTGGCGATCCTGCTGCCCAGTGGAGCCCTGGCCCTGCAGTGGCTCATGCTCCAGATCGTGGCGCTCTGGCATGGCCGTACCCGCCTGCTGCCCAGCGGCAGTGAATTGGGCGGGGAGGCTCTGCTGATGGGCGGCCTGCTGATGGGCGGCCTGCTGCTCGGCCCTTTGGTGGAGAGCTTCTTTGGCCTGCTCACCCGCGCCCGCTTGATGGAACTCGCCGACCTGCAACGGCCGCTGATGCGGCGGCTGCAGGTCGAGGCGCCCGGGACGTTTGAGCACACCTTGATGATCTGTGGGCTGGCCGAGGAAGGAGCTCGGGCCATCCATTGCGATGTGGACCTGATCCGCACCGGCTCCCTGTATCACGACGTTGGCAAACTGCATGCACCGCAATGGTTCATCGAGAATCAGTCGGAGGGGCCCAATCCCCATGACCTGCTCGATGACCCCGCCGGCAGCGCCGCCGTTCTCCAGGCCCACGTGGATGAGGGGCTGAAATTGGCTCGCAAGTACCGGCTGCCCAGGCCACTGGCTGATTTCATCCCGGAGCATCAAGGAACCCTGCGCATGGGTTATTTCTTCCACCAGGCCCGGGAGCGAGACCCGTCCGTGCCCGAAGCGAACTACCGCTATGTGGGGCCCACCCCCCAACGCCGAGAGACGGCGATCCTGATGCTGGCCGATGGCTGTGAGGCCGCCCTGCGCTCCTTGCCACCGAACACCTCGGAGCAAGAAGCGAGCGCGATGGTGCGCCGGCTGATCGATGCCCGACGCCTGGACGGCCAGCTGAAGGACAGCGGTCTCAGCCGCGGCGAACTTGAACTGGTGATCCGTGCCTTCGTGCGGGTCTGGAAGCGGATGCGCCACCGGCGCATCCCCTATCCGATTCCGGCTCGCAAGGCCTACAGCGCCTGAGTGGTCCCCAACCCCGTGGCGATAGGGTCCATGCAGGCAGATCCGCCCATGGTTTCTTCTTCGCTTCTCTCTTCCGCAGGATCTGGCTCCAGGATCGGCGTGCTGATCTGCGGCCACGGCAGCCGCAACCGCCTGGCTGTCGATGAGTTCGCACGGCTGGCCACCGGACTGCGCCACCGCCTGCCCCAGGTGCCGGTGGAATACGGCTACCTCGAATTCGCCAGGCCCATCCTGCGCGACGGTCTGGAGAGCCTGCGCCTGCAAGGCGTGGACCAGGTGCTGGCGGTGCCCGGGATGCTCTTCGCCGCCGGCCACGCCAAGAACGACATCCCCTCAGTTCTCAACACCTACACGGCTGAAACCGGCCTGCGGATCGACTACGGCCGCGAACTGGGCATCGATCTGAAGATGATCCAGGCGGCCGCCGCCAGGATCCGTGACGCCCTTCTGCCTGCCACCGATTCTGTCTCGGCTGGCCTGGCTGGCCAGAGCGACCAGGCCGCCGCTCAGGCGCTCCCTTCCTTGCACGACACCCTGCTGGTGGTGGTGGGGCGGGGCTCTTCAGACCCGGATGCCAACTCGAACGTCAGCAAGGTGACCCGGATGCTGGTGGAGGCCATGGGCTTCGGCTGGGGGGAAACGCTCTACTCCGGGGTCACCTTCCCGCTGGTCGAACCGGGTCTGCGCCATGCCGTGAAGCTGGGCTTCAAGCGGGTGGTGGTGTTCCCCTATTTCCTGTTCTCAGGCGTGCTGGTCAGCCGTATCCGCCAGCACACCGAGCGGGTGGCGGCCGACCATCCAGACATCACCTTCCTCCAGGCCTCCTACCTCGGTGATCACCCCCTGGTGATCGACACCTTCCAGGAGCGGGTGGAGGAGGTAGTGCGGGGCGACACGCAGATGAACTGTTCGCTCTGCAAGTACCGCGCCGAGGTGCTGGGCTTCGAGACCGAGGTGGGAGCGCCCCAGCGGAGCCACCACCACCACGTGGAGGGGCTGATTGAAGGCTGCACCCTCTGCGAGCGCGAATGCACCGGTGCCTGCCAGCCCGACGGCGTGCCGATCCCCCTGGGGCACCAGGCCCATGGCCATGACCACAGCCATGACCATGGCCATGGCCACGCCCCCTACCCCCAGGCCGACCATCCGCTGGGCCCACGCAGCCTTGGTTCCAGCGGCTCAGCCGTCTCGACTCCAGGCGAGTCCCAGGAGACAAGCAACCGATAGGTCCTGCTGATCAATCAACGATTTCCCCAGCTGAAGCAGGTTTTCCCCAGCGAAAGCATGGTTTTTCCACAGGCTGAGCGGCGGGAACCGGCTTGATAGCGAGACATCTGGGGATTGTGATGAATTCAGCCCCAGGAACTTGACAGCGGCGTGCCATCGCTTTTTCCAATCGACGCCAGCGGCAGGGACAGCCCAAAAACGAGCGAGCGGTTGGCTGTCTCATCCCGACGCCCGGTGGGTTTGGCTGGGATTGGCCGCTTTGACGCCAGACCATGGTCTGTGGCTTGCTAGGCACGAACGACGCAGGACTGGCAGTTGGGCAACGGTTCAGATCAGGGCCATAGGCACGACGACATCACAGGCAACGAGCTGGTCTCCCTCGAGGCCGAAATTCCCGAGGTGCTCTTCGATGGGATGCGGGAGTTCATTCGAAGCCATCCCCACTGGGACCAATACCGGCTGGTCAGCTCCGCCTTGGCCTGCTTTCTGTTTCAGAACGGCTGCACAGACCGCAACGTCACCCAGCACTACCTCAACGGTCTGTTCCTACGCCAGGAAGCCAGCTGAGGGGCACAAAAAAAGCGGGGAACTTGATGCCCCCGCTTTGGTTTCTCCCTTGCCCGACCCTGTGAAAGGTCGCCCCCAGATTGTGCGGCGCGCCCCCCAGGGGAGTTGTGGTCGTTGACACCAGTCGCTCGCTCCCGTCAGGAGCCGCGCACAAGATCGTGAGCCGCCCGTTCACAGGCCCTCCAGGTGATCGCCATCTCCGTGAGGGTGGGGCTCTGCCAACCGGAGCTGGGCCAGCAGGCCCCATCAGTGAGCAACAGGTTGGGGGCCCGCCAGCAGCGGTTCCAGCGGTCGAGCACGCCGTCCTCCGGCCGCTCCGCCATGCGGGCACCGCCCAGTTCATGGATGTAGTAGCCGGGCGGAAGCGCCTCACTGGAAGCGACCAGGCTGCGGCGCATCAGCGGCTCGGCCAAGGGGATTAAGAAGAGGTCTTCAAGGGGTCGGATCTGCCCCCCCCCTGCTGTCACCACCTCCGCCATCCGCTGCTGCATGTGGGCCACCATCCGCCGTTCATTCTCTCCCCAGTGGCAATCGATGTGGGCGGTGGGCAGCCCCCAGGCGTCCACCTGGTCGGTGTTCAAGCTGAGGCGGTTGTGAGCTTCGGGGAGCACCTCTCCAAGACCGCTGAGGAAACCTATCGCTTCGCTGCGCCGCCGTTTAAGCGGCCCGGGTGGGTCAAAGCGTTGCAGCCCCGCCCAGATTCCGTAGCCCCGCAGAAACGGCAGCGTGCCCCCGTCGCCGAGATTCACGGTGTTGGGGATGAAAACGCTGCCAGCAGCGGAGAGTTCAGCGGCCTGCCGGGGGGCTGGCTGGTCCGGGATCGCGAAAAAGCGGTAGCTGGAGATGTGATCCATCAGGTAGCGCCCCAGGCAGCCGGAGGGGTCCTCCAACCCGCCGCTCTGGTGGTCGGGGCCGGAGTGCAGCAGGATTCGCACCGATTCGAGGGTGGAAGCGCAGAGCACAACCAGGGCAGCCGTGGCGCGCCGCTGGCGGCCGCTGAGTCGTTCAACGAAAACCACGCCATCGGCACGGCCGCTGTTGCGATCACAACTGACATGGCTCACCACCGCGTTGCTGCGCAGGGTCAACCGCCCCGTGGCGAGGGCCCGGCCCAGGGCACCGGCCTGGGCGCTGGAGGAGGGCCAGGGCTTTCCGTCACCGCGGCTGCCAAGGGCAAAACCACGGGAATGGATCAGGGGAAGGCCGAGATCCTTGCCGATCGCCTGGCCCAGGTGCCGCTCCGCCGGGGTGAAGGGCAACGGTGGCAGAAACTCCCCATCAGGAAGCTGGGGCAAGCCATCACACTGGCCATGCACGCCCAGCAGCCGCTCCAGACGGCCGTAATAGGGCGCCAGATCATGGCTTTCGATCGGCCAGCAGGGGCCATGGCCGTCGCGGGCAGCCGCCTTGAACTCGTAGTCGGAGAGCCGCAGGGTGATCCCTCCCCAAGTGAGACTGCGGCCACCCACCTGCCGGCCACGGCTCCAGACAAAGGGCCTCGCTTCCGGGGTGGTGTAAGGGTTCTGGAGCTCGTCGACGTAGAGATCGGGGTTGGTTTTCCAGTAGCCGGGATGTTGGGCCTGGAGCCGTTGCTGACCGCTGCTGAGCTTGCTGAACCGGCGCAGGCTGTTGAGCGGCTCACTCCCGAAGGCCTGGGATGGGCTGAGATCAGGGCCGGCTTCAAGCACCAACACGCGTAGGCCCGCCTCCGTCAGCACCATCGCCGCGACGCCACCGGTGGCACCGGAGCCCACCACCACCGCATCGAATCCATCGAGGTCGTCGGGGGATGAGGAGGTCGGTGCGATGGGACAACGCCGTCAACGGCAGGAGGCTAAACCAGTGGCAGCCCCGAAGGCAGACGCCTTGAGCAGGCCAGGGGTGTGGCGACCTGCACAGAGATCAACAACCCAGAAAAGAACCCAGCCATTGGCAATCAACCGTCAAGAATCAAACAACCGCCGAAAACGAAGCTGGTGATGGCTCAATAATCCAATTCAAATTATTGCTCGGTTCAGGCTTCTCATTTCCGATGCATGAATCGATAGACATCTCATTGGCATTGAAGCCAACCAGACTGGTTCGATACCATCAAAAAGCACAGATCGAAGGTGTGAGGTGCGATTCGATACAGGCCATTCCAGACCAATCTGAACATCAGCCAGTAAGCATCAAAAAACCCCCAGAGGCTGAATCACCATCTGGGGGTTTGAAGTGGTGGCGGGGAGGAGATTTGAACTCCTGACCTTCGGGTTATGAGCCCGACGAGCTACCAGACTGCTC
>JABMPN010000019.1 GCA_013203655.1 Cyanobacteria bacterium bin.51 | reverse complement strand
GTGCTGGTGCTGGTGCTGGTGCTGGTGCCGGCGCCTGGGCGTTCAGGGGTTCAGTCGCTCCTCTGACCAGCCGCGATCAAGGCACCAAAGGCGGCGCCGATGCGGATGTTCGCTCAGCTCCAGCAACTCCACCTGCTTCAGGCCGATGCGCAGCAGCTCGAAGTGCTCAGGCAGCGCGGTGTCGTCAGCCAACTCTGCCGGGAAAGCCGCCGTGGGATCCCACGGTGCTCCGGGTTCTGGCCAACCCCAGAGGGCACGGCCGCCGGGGCTGAGGGTTTGCCAGTGCCGTTGCCGCTCGCCTCGCTTCACCTCAGCGGGCAAAGCGAGCACCTGCCCGCGCAAACGGAACTGAGCGCGGGCCTTCGGCAGCAGCCAACAGAGTTCCACGGCGGGCTGCTGCTGAAGCTCGGCCGGTTTGGCACTGCGACCGTCGCTGAGCAGATCCAGGGCATCGCCATCGGCCCAGCCACGGAACACCAGGGTGCGCACACGCGGTGTGCCATCGACAGCCACGCTGGCGAGTTGCAACCAGCGGGCTGCTGGGGAGCGGCCTTCCCGCTCGCGGGCCGCCCGCATGAGCGGGCGCCAGGGCGGAAGTGTGGTCAAGCCGCCTGCGCTTGGCGTTGTTTGCTTCCAACTGCCACACCAGCGAGGGTCGCCAGGCCCAAGGTGCCAGCGGCAGCGAGGAACACGAGGGTCTGCAGGGCAAGCAGGGACAACCCCAGCGCCGAGGCGGCCTTGATCTGGATCCTGGACTTGATCAGAGCGGTGAGCAGCAGCACGACCGTGGCCTGCAGTCCGGCGATTTTGGCGGCAGGGAGGAGACAGAAGGGGCTGGGCAGGAACATGGCAGAAGTGCAGTGCTCCAATCCTGGCGCGGCCGCCGGGATCAGGCATAAACCCCTATTGCCCCAGCGAGCTGGCGGGACGATCATGAAGTCATCGACACCGGGAGGCTCCAGACCATGGAAGACACCCCACCTGAGCAACCCTAAGGAGTTCGCTGACGATCAGGCCCCTGCTCCAAACACCCTTCACGGATCTCTGGCTTCCCGGGCGCACAAAAAAATTCGGTTCGAAACATGTTTTCGGTTCGAAAAAATAGAGTGTTGTTCCGTCCATTGCACCGTTTGAGGTGCCCCGGACGCAGCGGAAGCTCCACTAGAACCCTGGCCCCAGTGGCCAACGTCAGCAACTCCGCCCCTCACCAATCTTCGAAGCCCGGTGGCCTTGTCACCGGGCTTCGTTGTGCTGGAGTGAGTCGCAACACCCCCTTTTGATGACGGCGAACTTGCAGAAGTTGGGCCGCTTTGGCCTGCGGGGTCTGCGCATCGTGGCCAGCACGGCAGCGATCGTGGAACTGCTGCGCGCTGATTGGCGCGGCGGCATCAGCGCTGGTCTGGCCTGGGCGGTATTTGCCACGGTGGAGTGGCGATGGCCACCGCCAGACCCACCGCCCGTCGAAGAATCCGAGGGTTGATCGCAAGGCTGCTCTGTCAGTCGCTCGCATCTGCCGCGCCGATCTGCAGCTCGGTAAAGCCGGTGGCAGGATCAAGCTCCCGCTTGAATCGCCACTCCGGCAGCAGAGCCAGCACCAGTTCAGCGGTGGTGCGCACCAGCGATCCGCCGCAGAGATGGCCACCCACCACCGCTCCTTGGCTGTCTGCCAGAGCGATGTGCAGGTGGACCCCATCGGGCGAAAGGCTGCCGGCCAGCGACAGGATCTCCAGATCCCCCGTCAGGGTGGTTATCGCCTCCTGGCCGGCCCAGCGCAGCCGGGCCACCGACAGGCTGCCGATGCCGCTGATCACACAGCCGGCCTGCTCGCTCTGTGCTCGTATCCAGGCCTCCAGCACCAGGCGTAGATCTGCCCCTGGCGTCAGCCGCAACGGCACCACTCTCATAGGACCGGCCCCTTGGCCAAGGTCTTGCCTCCCGTTTCGGGCTGCTCAAGGACACGCCACCACCGCTCCACCCCAGGCGGCACCACGGAGGTTGAGCCCTCCAGCATCACCAGCGTGTCGGCCTTAGCCACCGCCACGAGCCGCACCGGCTGTCCGCTCATCGTTCAACCCAGCCCGCCCAGGCGGATCAGCGCACCGACCACCACAAAAGCGATCGCCAGGGCGGTGATGCCACGGATGTGCCAGGCCAGGCCACTGAGGTTGTCGTCGTTGAGGTTGGGGATCAGCTGCAGGCGGGCCTGCAAGGCCAGGGCCGCCGTGCCGGCCAACAGCAGCAACTTCGTGCCCACCAGCATTCCGATCGGATTGGCCGGGTTGAACAGCCCCTGGTAGCCAGGCAGGTAGATCCAGCCCATCCACAGGCCCGTGACCACCTGAATGGCCAGAGCGGTGAGGCCCAACGGCTCGAACGTGTCTTCGAAGGCGCGGATCGGCGCCGCCCGGCCTTCGCGCAGGGCACGGGGCAGCACACCCAGATCCAGCACCAGATGGCCGCCGGTCCAGACTGTGGCGGCCAGGGCGTGGACGATCACCAGCAACGAGAAGACAGACAAGGGAATGACGGCGTGGCTGCTCCCACCATGATCTGCGCGCAGGATCCCGGCCTCCTCCCCAACCCATGCACAATGGAACTTCTGTGGATCCCTGAGCGATGCTGCGTTTGTTTGCCTGCCAGGTTCTGCTGCTGAGCTCCGCCTGGGGGGTGGTCAACACGCAAGCAGCAAAAGCTGAATCCATGCCGGCGGGCCAGGGAGCTGTTCAGGCCGTGTTTGCCACCAAGGCGGAGGCGGAGGCCGCCGCTCCGCGCTTCGGCTGCAAGGGTGCACACCGGATGGGTCATCAGTGGATGCCATGCAGCAGCCACGCCGAGACCACCGGCGGAACCCACCCTGCCATGGGCCACAAATGACCGTGACGGGTGACTGCGGCGGCAAGCCGAAGCTGGTGGCGATCGGCATCGCTCCCCTGGGGATCATCTCGATCGGGATTGTGCCCATGGGGGTCGTGAGCATTGGCGTGGTGCCGATGGGCGTGGTCAGCCTTGGCCTCGTTGGCATGGGCGTGATCAACGCCACAGTCGTGGGCATGGGCGTGCTCATCGCCGGCGTCAATGTGATGGGGGTCTGGTGGACCGGCATGGAGGGCATGGGCCCGTTCCGGCTGGGTGGTGAAGCCGCCCAGGTGCATCACCATCACGGCCAGCCCAGCGGCAACTATTTCGCCTATCCCACCCGTGAGCAAGCCCTGCTCAAGGCCGGCGAACTCGGTTGTCAGGGCGCCCATCCGATGGGAAGGCTGTGGATGCCCTGCGAGGAGCATCCCACACCCTGAAAGGCGTTACGAAAGCACAGCGCAGGCGAACTCCGACCAGCGCCTCTCCACCTGCTCAAAGCAGGCAGGCGGCGCCGTGCGCAGGTTCCTGAGCAGGGCGATCAGCTCACAGCCATGGCCACAGAGCATGACCACCACCTCCCGGGATGGGTCGTAGGTCTTGAGGGTGCTAAGGCTCGGGTTGATGGCCTCAGGCCCCAGGCCAAGGCGTTGCAGGTGGATCGCCACCTGATCGCAGCCCACATACTGCCGGCTGAAGCTCACGCTCTGGTAGCGCCAGTCCAGTTCGAGTGGAACCGGCTCGGCGAGCTCACACATCAGCATTCCGGCTCCGCTGTGGCCGTAGCCCTGCCAGGCGGCATGGCCGATCAGCAGGCTGTTCTGCTCCAGAAAGCGGGGCTCCCAAGACCGTGAGCAAGGTGAGGCCGGCTCATGAAACGGCATGGGCCTGCTCTGGTAGCGGCACCAGGCGCTGGGCAGCCCGATCCCAGAGAATGAATCGCCCACACGCGATCATGTCACCCAATCGGAGGGTGGGCACATCCCGCAGCAGCTCTGCGTTGGCCAGGTGGGCAGCCCTGAGGTTGTAGTTCGGAATGCCTTCCGAGAGATGGTGGATGTTGTGGTAGCCGATGTCGGCGGTGAACCAGCGCAACAGCACCGGCATCTGCAAGTAACTGGTGCCTTCAAGAGCACCCTTCATTTTGCTCCAGCCTTCGCTGGGGTGGGCATAGGACGCTTCGAAGATGTGCTGGACGTAGAAGATCCAGATGAACAGCATCGCGGCAAAGGCCAGCGTGATGGCATACAGCCCCAGCACAAATCCGTAACCCCAGGCCTGGCCGGCCAGGATGAGAATGCCGATCACACAGACGCTGTTGAGCAGCTGCTCCCAGAATGCGGCTGTGCGGGGGATCGCCCGGGCGCGCACAGCGGCGCCGATCGCCTGCAGCAGGGCTAGCCGCGGTTGGATGGCGAGGTAGTAAAAGCCCCCGGGGAAGGCCATCAGGGGATGGCGCAACAGCCCATAGATCCGCTGCTGCCGTGAATCGAGCAGGGCGAAATCTTCGGTGGAGAGAAAGTCAGCCACGCCGCGGTAACGCTCCCAGTCGCCATTGGTGCGGTGGTGGAAGGCATGATCCGCCGACCAGGCCACCTGGGGAATGGCATTGACCAATCCGAGCAGGAAGCCACCAAGCTGGTTCAGCCGGCGGCTGCGAAACAGCGACTGGTGGCCGCAGTCATGCATCAATGAAAAGCAACGCAGGGAGAAGAGAACAAGCAGGACCAAGATGAGCGGAAGCGCCCAGGTGGCGTGCCGGGCAGCCTGAATGGCCAGGGCCCAGAGGAGGAAGTAGGGCCCAACGGCGCTGAGGATCTGCAGTGCGCCGCGGCGATTGCTGCTGCGGATGTAAGGGGCCAGAACGAAATCGGCCCGCCGGTGGTCGGTGATCATGCGCGGGGGGCAATGGGGGATGGACAGACGAAGGCCGTCGACAGATCGCCGTCAAGCGGTCTGAACGGTTCGGTACGGCGTTGGCCTTGGGGCGGGGCGTCTAAGGAACAGAGGGCATCTCAGCGGGCCAGCAGCCCGTGCGGCCTGAGGTTTTGGTCCTTGAACTGGAAGATCTGTGCATCGTAGGAGCCGGTCCGCGCCGGTGGAGATGGGGGATAGGGACGGCGAGCGTTCTGACTGAGGGGTTGTCCTGTCAGGGAGCCCCATCACAGCTGCGGGACAGCGCTGGATTCGGAAAAGGTCCGAAAACCCTCTCCCCACCAGACTTTCCTCGTTTCCTTCAGGGTGTGAACCGATGAAACCGTCCGTTAATTATGGACCGTATGGGTTCCAATTGGCAGCGACCTGTTCCTGCCGATGTTCATACGCTGGGTTTTGACCTGTGGCGCTAGAGAGAACAGCCATTGACTTCAACGTTGGGATCTAGCAATGAGGAACGCATAGGATTCGTTCACAGCCAGTTGGTTTCTGCAGGCAACGGCACAAAAATCCGATAGCCGTTGGCCTTGTTGGGGAACAAGGCATTGCCTTGGACGAACACCTGCCGCTCCCAGACCCCACCGAGCCAGTCCTGAAGGTCGGAATAGGGAAAGCCTTCCTTCTCGATGCGAAAGGCCATCGTTTTTCCGTCGTTCCAAAGAATGTGCACGCCAGCCAGCCAAACGAGAGGCCGACACTCCTTCAAGTATCGCCACTGCACCGGCGCCTCAAAGCACTTGAACAGGATGTTTGGCCGATGCGTCCTTGAGTCAATGATTTCGTCACTGATTTCGTCAATGACTGGCCAGCCGTCCCTTAACTGAAGGGTGATCTGGACATGGTGAACGCTTCGCTCCTGTTTCTATTATCCAACATTTTTCTATTGTTAAACAATAATGATGGAATCTCTGGAACTCCTCGGACAAGGAGCCACTTCTCGGCTTAAGTATACTGCGACCCTGGAGCCGTACTATCGGCGTGACCAGTGACAACCTTCAGAATAAGCACTGGGTCAATATCGAATTATTGTTGAGTAATCACTGCATCCTTGCTGCGTGAGCATCAGCGGCCGAAAAGGCTCATCGTTTAGAAGCTCATGGTCTAGAAGAACACTTGGATTGGCAATCAATAAAACGATACCCAGCAGGAGCGATCTGAAAACAAAACGACCGACCTTGACCAGGACAGACAGCTAAGTGTGTCTGCATGCACGTTTTTCCCTTGGTGGCGATTCACTCAAGCCCTTCATGGCCACCATCGACCGCTGGTTATGGCCAGATGTTTTGAAGACTCAACACATTTCAGTGGCGAGGGCCAAGAAAGCCATAGCAGATTACAAAGAGTCAGCTGACCAACCGCAGAGCCTGGCCGAGTGGATGGTTCTCTACTGTGAGCGCGCTGCCGGATTCTGCCAAGACCTCTGCCTAGAAGCTGGCAGCCACTTCGATGCGCCGGTGCGTATGTTTGAGCGGGCTTTAAAGCTTACGGTCTCTTTGCCTGACCAGTTAAAAACAGACCGATTGCTGGTCGAGTCTAGGTTTGATAGCTGAACCGTCAATAATGAAAATGTAATTCGACAAAACGTCTGTCTGATTCGGTGATACTGAGACTTTGGCAAAATTCAATTAGGATCTCTTATAAGCTGAGCACATGACTGCTCCAAAGAAAATTCATAGTTCTTAAGATATCAATTCTCAATATTCTGTAAAGCGAGTTAACAGGCTTCTCGGATTAGTTGTTACGTTTGCTAAAGCCGGCAGTGGAATCACGAACGATCGACCTTGCCTTTTGGGTGTAGTAAATCAGCTCCTTTGTCAAGGGGATTTTGCAGCTATGAGTATTGTGGCAAAGGTGATTGCTCAGTCAGATGAGGCCAACCGGTTCCTCAGCAGTGCCGAGCTGACAAAACTGCAATCCTTTTTTGATAATGGAATAACGCGCATCAGCGCGGCGCGGAAATTGGAAGCCAATCAGCAAAAAATTGTTGATGAAGGTAGCAAGCGCTTTTGGGCGCAATGCTCCGATACGCCGAGCAACAGAGGCCTTCCCGAGAAAACTGCCCTCTGCCAGAGAGATCAGGGCTGGTACATTCGCTTGGTGAGCTACTGCCCCCGGTTTCAGGAAAGATGTCACCCCTCTCATCC
>JABMPN010000018.1 GCA_013203655.1 Cyanobacteria bacterium bin.51 | reverse complement strand
TGCCCAGCCCAGCGTGGCCAGGCCCTGCTCGACACCCTCGCTGGCTTCGAGCCCAGCTTCGTGGCCAGCCTGGAAGCGCTGCAGGCCAATCCGAGCCCGGTGCAGGAGCGGGAGAGCCTTTGATCTACCTGCTCGACACCAACATCCTCATCTACCTGATCAAGAACCGGCCGCCGCAGGTGGCTGAGCGCAACGATCAACTCACCGATGACGACAGCCTGGCCATGTCGTTCGTCACCTGGGCGGAGCTGCTTCGTGGTGCCGAGGGCAGCCAGCTCCGCGAGGCCACCCTCCAGCAGCTCGACGCCCTGGCCCGCCAGGTGCCGGTTCTCTACCCCGAAGGCCCCGCCATCTGCCGCCATTACGCCGTGCAAGCCACCGCCCTCAAGCGCCAGGCCACACCCATCGGTGGCAACAATCTCTGGATCGCTGCCCATGCCCTGGCCCTCGGCGCCACCCTTGTGAGCCACAACGTGCGCGAGTTCACCCGCTTTGAGGGTCTGGCCCTGGTGGATTGGTCCGCAACGGTCTAGCGAGCGGCTCACCTCCTCCAGCGGTGCCCTGCGTCATCCAGGTTGAACGCGTGCTGGCAACAGCTGTTGTCGGCAGGGGATTGGGCATGAACCATCAGGACCGGGAACAACTGGCAGGACTGCTGGGTGAGACTCCAGCGGTTGCGGTGCTGGAACCTGAGCAGGCGCACCCGGTGGCTGCCCAACCCAGCGCAACCGGCCCGGCCGGCCCCTGGCGCCCCCTGCGTCCATCACCGGTGGCCTGGTGCAGATCAGCAACAACCACGAGTTCCGAGTGATCCGCAAGGCGGAACTGGAGACCTACCTGCGCCAGGGCGACGGGATCCTCGCGGGTGACGGGACTCCCGCAAAGCCGCCGGGAAGGCAAGGGGCTGCGGCAAAATGTTGGTGGGCAAGGCCTACACCGGCCTGCTCTATCTCAAGCCTGGCGATGAGTTCGAGATCAAGCTGGGTAAGAAGCAGATCCGGCTGATACCGGTAGGCGCCAGCGACGACGTGGATTGAGGGAAGCTTTCGCTTCGATTACGGGAGGCGGCAAGGCCTCTTGTCAAGGGCTGTGGGCGTCCTCCTGTCGCATCGCCTCAGCCACCTCAGGGAAGTGCTTTTCGATGCAGGACTCGCACACTCCATGGGTGAAGGCCACATCGGCGTGCTGTTTGATGAAGGCCTCCACGCTCGACCAGTAGCCGGCGTCGTTGCGGATCGCCTTGCAATACGAACAGATCGGGATGAGCTCTTCGATCAGGTTGATCTTCTCCAGGGCCTGGGCCAGCCGGGCGGAGACCAGCCGCAGCTCCAGCTGGGTCACGACCTGGCGGGCGATCCCCTCCAGGGCCAGGATCTGGGCGGCGTTCAGCTCCCTCGGCTCATGGTCGATCACGCAGAGGGTGCCCAGGGGCAAGGCCTCCGGCGACAACAACGGGACGCCCGCATAGAAGCGGATGTTGGGTTCCGATGTCACCAGCGGATTGGCGGCAAAGCGTGCATCGAGGTGGGTGTCCTGGACCACCAGGATGTCGTCCTGGAGAATGGCGTGAGCACAAAAGGAGACGTCCCGGCTGGTTTCCGTGGCCTCCAGGCCGAACGTCGATTTGAACCACTGCCGGTCAGTGTCGACCAAGCTGACCAGGGCAATCGGCACGTCGCAGACATAGGCCGCCACTGCTGTCAGATCGTCGAAGGCCTGCTCGGGTGGTGTGTCGAGGATGCGGTAGTCGCGAAGGGCATCAAGCCGCTCTTGCTCTCGCTCGGTCAGTGGCGCCTTCATGGGCATGAAACCGAAGGATCCTGACGGCCAGTTGTCTCACTGTGGGGCCCCTCTCCCTCGCCACAGGAGCGACTTCATGTTTCCTCACCCCTCTCCACACCCGAACAGGGCATAGCTCCGTCCTCGAGGGCTTTGAAAGAAGTGAATGTCACTGTGATGGAGCAACTGAACTGGGGATATGTCCAATTAGGGCTGCTTGCCCTTGCTTTTGGTGGTCTGCAGGTCTGGTGGATCAGCAGCACTCTGAGGACACGAGGCCTCGGCAAACCCATGAGCGCAAAGGGTTTCGCCCAGATCCTTGGAACGGATCTGGGCGAAAGGTCGCTAGACGACTACTGAGAAGCAATTCTTGCCGCTTCATAACGGCGGAGGCATGCCTACGACGCCAGCCGAGCCCCGCCGCACCTGTGAGCCGTTTGCCCTGGCGGAGCCTTTTTGTTTGCTCCTGCCATCGGCACCCCCGAAGGATCAGGACCGCGTCGAGATCGTCAGCGGCGTGTCAACACTTCATGGCTGGCCGACAGCCAGGCACCGCTGGCGTCGTAGCGGCGAATCAGGCGCTCCATCCGACCAGGGGCTGGCAGCCAGCCGCCCTCCAATACGAAAGCCTCGCGGTGACTGACTTGCTCCGGCAGGCGACAGAAGCCGCCATCGGGCAGCAGCCTCAGACCCTCCAGCTCAGCGGGACCCAGCACCAGCTGATTGTCGGCGATGTCAGGCTCGAGCCAGTACGCGCTGATCGTGGCCGTCTTGCCTTCCCAGGTGCCAAGCAGCTGATTGGCACTTGTTGCCGCACACTCCTCAGCTCCGCTGCCGGCGCGGAACTCACGGATCAGCACCAGTTGGTCGAATGTGCCAGCTTCGTTGTAGAGCTGCACCAGCCGGTGGCGCCGATTCAGCCCGTTGAAGCCGAACTCACCGCCAAAGACAGTGTTCGGGGCCACCTGCAGCGACCCCTTGTTGAATGCCCCCGAATCAAAAAACACTGCTTGGCGACCAAGGCTGCGGTAGTCCTGCTCCACGACATAGCTGGGTTCGCTGGCCCCATCTGCCGGCCCGCCACCAGGAGCGATCGCGATGCCGGCTGGCCAGCGGCGTAGCCCAAAGCGCACCAGCTGGTCGTTGTCATCACTCTTGAGGGTCAGCACCGACGGGGAGCACTCGCTCAGCGTGCCATCGGCAGTGATGGTGGTGAAACTGCCGCGCCACTCGCCCAGGTTGCGCAGGAAGTTCTGCCACTTGCTGGCCATGGAGCACCACTCATCGGCCACGATTGTAGGCAGCGGTGGCCTGTAAACGCCCCCGATTAGCCGCAACAGATCTCAGATAGCCAATTGAACCGACGGCTCCATTTCCAGGGAACAGCCTGCGATGAAGAATCCATTCCTCCCAGATCTGCCGCCTGAAGTCATTGTTACTCGCACAGCATGGGTATGCCAGAAGCCTGCAGGTCAGTCTTTTGCGGCATACCACCAGGAGAGCTATGTGTCCTAGCGATGTGGTTTGCCGGAGTGCCCTTCCTGCATCAGGGCTTTGATATTTTAGCGAGACCTGTGATAGTTCTGCAATTTGCCACAAGAGTTCACGCCGACCCGATCGATTGGAGAACATTCTTTCTAGTAATGGCTGTTACAGTTTCTTTATCCGCTCAAGGACACCCATGGACCAAGACACCCCAACGACTCCCAGCGCCCTTGAGCGCTCCTCCATCCGCGGTGCCACGGTCACCAACGAGGACGGCGGTCGGCTCAATGCATTCGCCACCGAACCGCGCATGGAAGTGGTGAGTACCGATCGCGGCTGGGGCTTTCATGAGCGCGCCGAGAGGCTCAATGGACGCCTGGCCATGCTCGGCTTCATCGCCCTGCTGATCACGGAATTCGCCAGAGGTGGCGAGGCCTTCACCCGCGGCATCCTGGGAATCGGCTGATCCGTTTTCCAGGCCGGTGCCTACGAGCTCCCGGCCCGTTCACCTCACCGAGGCAACGCTCAAAGCCCTGTTCAGCAAGCCCTATGGCACTCCAGGGCCCAGCGCGCAGCATTGGCGGGCCGTCTGCGACGCCAAGGTCCATTTTCAGGAGCCAACCCAGGAGAAGCAAGGCATTGGGGCCTACATCGATGTCGACAGAAAGACTGTCGAGCATCACGATTATGTCGATTTCGTTGGCCCCACCTTTAGCCGGTGCCGGTTGTTGGTGGCTTCGTGCGCTAGCTGTACCGGCGGTTCGTGGGTGTTTGTTGTTCTCCACAGGAGGCCTGCCATCAGCGCCAATCGTGTTGCACACCATCCCGTTGCTAGCCGCTACCTGTCTGGCAGGATTCGCAGTGCTGCAATTCCTGTTCAGCACTATTTCGTAATGATCATCCACAGCCTGATGCCCGAACCGTTGAGTGATAAAAAGCCTCGTGTGGTCTTGGCTTAAGTAGTGGATCCGGTTGCGTTATCTCTCTGCTCCCTTTATTCGCTCTGACAACCTACAACGAACACCGGCGATTCAGCAGCCTGGTGATTGGTGGATCATCGTCGCCCGGACGGCTGCTGAATGCATCGTCAGCTGGCTCCCGGGTGCGGTATGTATCGCGGATGGGGAAGAGATCCTGGGCCTCGCCTCCCAAGGCGATCCACCCCGCCAGCCTGGTCCACGTATTGGTGGAGGTATTAGTGGAGGAGCTGATCCCAGGTAGGGAGGTGATTCATAGGTAGGCAGGGGTGGTGGAGTGAAGCGGATCGAGTGAAGCGCCATGTGGCGGCACCGTTGAGACGGCGTGGCATGGGCCACTCCCACGGCACCCGGCTGGTCCCTACTGGTGGGGCTGACGAGGAGCAGTGAGCCGTTTGGCTGCGGGGGCCTGTTGGCCGTAGGTCAACGGAAGGGCTCGCAGGACACCAGGAAGCCGCTGACGTGGTACGACCATTGGGCCAGCGCCAGCAGCTCGCGGGGTTCGCGGGCAAAGCCTTTCTGGGAGAGGGCGGTGAGTTCCGCCAGGTTGTCGTGGGTGACCAGCGGCTTGCTGCGTTTGGCGGCTTCGCAGGCATCGACAAACTCCTGCCCCTGCTCCGGCGGCCAGAGCCTGGTGGATGTCGGCGAGGTCAGGCATTGGACGGCTACGGCGTGACAAGCCAGGGAAGTCAGAGATCCGATGAGAGTGTTGGAGCAGGGGCCGGATCGTCAGCGCGCTCCTGACCCTTGCTCAGCTGGGGTGTCGTCCTGAGAAGAGAAGCTTGTGATCTGCAGCAATGGCTCTTCATGAACCGGTCGCTGCTCACGCCAACGGCCGCCCCTTCCAGGTCCAACCGCGGCCGCTGAGGGTGCGCCACACCGACACCGGACCGATCGCGGCCACCACCAGGCCACCGGCTCCCATCAGCCACCAGAGGGTGAGTGGCACCTGGAACTGGCGGCGGATCCAAAGGCGCAGAACCAGCTGCAGGCCGATGCCCGCTATGGCAAGGGCGAGGGCGGTCAGCAGTAGCAGTTGCTGATCCGGCAGCAGCACGGCCGCAATCGCTGCGGCCGGCGTCAACAACCAGGGGCCGCTGAACATCAGCAGCACCACCGACGAGGCCGCCAGGGCCCTGGCCACATCGCCGTCCAGGCCCAGCAGCCAGTTCTTGGTCCAGCCCTCCCAGAGGGAAGCGAAATCGCTGTACATGCGCAACTCGAGCGCATCCAGCCCCAGCAGGTAGCGCAGGCGATGGCCGCCTTGCTTGATCCGCCGCGCCAGGGCCAGGTCCTCCACCACCTCCGCTGCCACGGCCCGGTGGCCGCCGATCGCTACGTAGGTGCTGCGGCGGAACAACATGAACGGCCCGGCGGCGAACGCCACCGCACTGGCGGGATCATTGGCGGCTTCGATCGGAAAGCCGAGCCCCAGCAGGCTGGCCATGATCGGCTGCACCATCCACTCCGACAGACAGCCGCAGCTCAGCCGCGGCGCCAGGCTGAGCAGGTCCGCCTCATCAGTCGTCGCCTGGGCCAACGCCCGCCGCAGGGTGGCCGCCTGCAGGCGCACATCGGCATCGACGAACAGCACCCAGTCACTGCTCACCTGCTCCATGGCGCGGGTGCAGGCCCAGTTCTTACCCACCCAGCGCTCGCCGGCCGGCCGGGGCCCGGCATCGAGCAGCGAGAAGCGTGGCTCCATCTCGCCGCAGGCGCCTGCCGCCTCCCGGGCGATCGCCACCGTGGCATCGCTGGAGCGATCGTCTACCAGCAGCACCCGCCAGTCGCCGCATGGGTTCTCGCTGCGCAGCAGGCTGGTGAGGCAAGCGGCGATGTTGGTCGCTTCGTTGTAGGCAGGCACCACCACCGTGAGTGAGGTGCTGGCCATGGTCGCTGACGCGTAAGTTCCCGGCTCCGGCTGCTCGCTCAGCCTGGGCGCCCGCGCGAACACACGCGCCAGGCCTGCGATCAGGATCAGCAGGCCAAGGGCAGCGGCGGCGGCCAGCGACAGCAGCGCCCAGGCGAGGGCTGTGGCCGGATCCATGCCGTAGCCCTCAGGGTCGTTCCGCCCATGGTGCCCCGACAGGCTCCCCCCCGAGCTCTTGATCGCCGCCATGGCCAGTCAGGAACGTCAGCAGCGATCCGCACGGGTTTACGCATCACCCTGAATCGAACCAAGATCTGCGGATGACGAATCGATCCCCTACGCACACCGAGCGCTACATCGATGCCCTGAGCTGGGCGGCAGAGCTGCACCGCCGCCAGCGCCGCAAGGGCAAGCCCGTGCCCTACATCTCCCACCTGATGGCCGTGAGCGGTCTGGTCTGGGAGGACGGTGGCACGGAAGATCAGGCGATCGCCGGCCTGCTGCACGACTCCATCGAGGATGCCGGCCAGAGCCACGCCTCGATCGCTGAGCGCTTTGGGGAGGAGGTCGCTGCCATCGTGGTGGATTGCACCGACACCGCCGAGGGACTGACCGGCGCAGGCAAAGAACCCTGGCTGGTTCGCAAGACTCGCTATGTGGCCTCGCTGGAGCACAAGAGCAAGACCTCGCTGCTGGTGACAGCTGCGGACAAGGCACACAACGCCCGGGACCAGGTGCTCGATGCCCGCCGCGACCCCCACAGCTGGGATCGCTTTCGGGCCGGCCTCGATGGCACCGCCTGGTACCTGCTGCGGATCCACCAGACCCTCAGCCACCGGC
>JABMPN010000002.1 GCA_013203655.1 Cyanobacteria bacterium bin.51 | reverse complement strand
CCATGTTCCGCTTGGTGTATTTCTTCGCCACGCTCACCACCAGGCGCAGGTTGGCCGCCACCATCCGCTCCTTGGCGCGACGCCCGCAGGCCAGCTTGCGCTTGAGCACGGGCTGGCTCAGGCCCAGGGCCTGGGCCCACTGCGCCTGGCTTGGGGCCTGGCCGCCGGCACGCATCTTCAGCTCAATCTCCACCTCTTCAAGGCGTATCAGGTCTTGAACCTGGCGGCCGAGGGTGATCTCCTGCTCATGGCTGAGCAGGGGCACACGGCCGATGTCGCGCAGGTACGAGCGCACCAGGTCGGCGCTGGGAATGATCGCCGTGGAGGAATCGGCTGCGGCCATGGAAGAAGAAGACATCGGGCCGGTACGCGAGTTAGGAAACCCTTGTATTTCGTAATTTACCATCCCCGCTCGCAACGCTCTGCTCCGCCTCCCTTGCCGCCTCCCCTGGCTCCGGCAGAGTGGCTCTGCTGGCGCAAGCGATCCGGGCAACAGCGATGGCAGCGGAACGGGAACGGATTCAGAAGCTGCTGGCCAGCGCCGGACTCTGCTCCAGACGACACGCCGAGCAGCTGATGCGCGAGGGGCGGGTCCGGGTCAACGGCGTGGTGGCCCAGCTTGGCGATCGGGCCGATGCCCGCGTCGATCGGGTCGAAGTCGACAACCAACCGCTGCCCAATCCGGCTGGCAGTCTCACCGTTCTGCTCAACAAGCCCGCCGGCGTGGTGTGCAGCTGCCATGACCCCGAGGGCCGGACGACCGTTCTGGACCTGCTGCCACTGGAACTGACCGAGCGAACCGGCCTCCACCCGATCGGGCGGCTCGATGCCCACAGCCGCGGCGCCCTGCTGCTCACCAATGATGGAGCTCTCACACTCCAGCTCAGCCATCCGCGCTACTCCCACAGCAAGACCTACCACCTCTGCCTGCGTGGTCAACCGGACCGGGCCTGCCTGGATCGTTGGCGCCAAGGGATCCCCCTCGATGGCCAGCCTTCACGACCCGTCGCGGTTCGTGTCTTGAACAGCCCCTGCAGCAACAGCGACCACACCTGGCTGGAGCTGCGGATGCGCGAAGGTCGCAACCGCCAGATTCGGCGCACGGCGGCTCTGTTGGGTTTTCCAGTCCTGGACCTGCAGCGGGTGGCGATCGGGGCCCTGTCCCTGGGCGATCTGCCCGAAGGCCGCTGGCGACACCTTTCCGGCCAAGAATGGCTGGATCACGCCTGACCCTCGCCTGTCCACCCGCTTCCATGGCCCCCTCCTGGTTCGTTTCCTCATTCCCTGGCCCCCTTGGGCGCTGGCTGCGGCGGACTCAGCCGGTGGCGGCGGTGGCTGCGGAGCCCCTGACGGATCCCTTGCTGACGGTGGGGCTGATGCTGCGGCGGCATCGGGAAGCGCGGGGCCTGAGCCTGCGCCAATTGGCCAACGAGACGCGGATCAGCACGCCGGTGCTGGAGGCTCTGGAGCGGGGCTGGCGGGAGCGACTGCCGGAAACGGCCTATTTGCGCACAATGCTGCCCCTGCTGGAGCAGCACCTGGCCATGCCGGAAGGCTCCATGGCGAACGCCCTGCCGCAGCAAGCGGCTCCGGTCCACGACGGTTGGGATTCCAGCCGGCAGCCCTTTCTCTCCCGATTCACGCCGGGGTCCATCGATGTGTTCACCACCTGGCAGGGGTCGGTGCTTTATGCCCTGATCAGTCTCGGCCTGCTCTACGGGCTGAACCTCCAGCAACAACGGCTTGCTGCGGCCAACCAACTGACCCTGCGGCCGGTGTCGCCCCTGCCGGTGGCCGAGCAGGACGACCCGACCGATGCCAATGACGAGCTGCTCAAGGCCTATCCGGAGCTGCGGCCGCTGCGGCTGGCCGAACGGGGCGTGGCGATGCAACGACTGCGGGGGTTGGAGAGCGGCAACGCCATGCCATCGGGGGTGTTGCGGCTGCAGCTGGCCGAACCGACCCGGATCGACCTGAGTAGTGAAAGCGGCGAGCGCACGCAATTGCAGGCGGCCCGAGGCGAACTGGTGCTGCAGATGCAGCCACCGATCCAGCTGCAGCTCAACCCTGCTCCCAGCCGACCGGCCGTGTTCTGGGATGGTCAGGCGGTGACTGCCGAGGCGACTCAGCCGGGCCGCTTCAGGATTCCTCCGGCGGCTGAGACAGCGGTGCCGTCACCGGCTGGCCGCTCACGGCCGTAGCGACGGGCCAGCTCGCCGAGCCCCTGCAAGGGTCCCCGCAGCGCATCGATGGGCCGCTCCAGCCGCCAACACCAGTTGCCCGTGCTGGTGCCAGGCGTGTTGAAGCGGGCGCGGTCATCGAGGTGGAGCAAATCCTGGAGGGGCACGATGGCCAGGTCAGCGGAAGAGCCGAGCGCCAGTTCCAGCAACTGCCAGCCAGGCGCGTCGATGTGCTGGCCGATCAACTCGCCGACCTGGCGACGTCGGTCCTCGCTGAGTTCCTGCCACCAACTCAGGCAGGTGGCGTTGTCGTGGGTGCCGGTGTAAACCACCCAGCGATCACCCCGATAGTTGGCAGGGAGATAGGCGTTGTCGGCGTTGCCGTCGAAGGCGAACTGGAGGATCTTCATGCCTGGCAGGGCAAAACGATCACGCAACGCCTCCACCTCGGGCGTGATCACCCCGAGGTCTTCGGCGATCAGGCGCAGGGGGCCACCGCGAGGCTGGAGCAGGCTGCCCAGCAGCGCATGGCCAGGAGAGCGTCTCCACTGGCCCGCTTGGGCCGTGGTCGCGTCGCCGGGCACGTCCCAGTAAGCCTCAAGGGCGCGGAAATGGTCGAGGCGCAGCAGATCAAAGAGCTGGAGCTGGCGCCCCAGGCGGCGGCGCCACCAGCGAAAACCACCCAGCCGATGCCGCCACCAGCGATACACAGGCGTGCCCCAGAGCTGGCCGCTGTCGGAGAAGTAGTCGGGTGGCACGCCGCTTTGGCTGAACAGCGAGCCATCAGAACGCAGCGAAAACAGCTGACGATTCGCCCAGACATCGGCACTGTCGTGGGCCACGTAGAAGGGCAGATCGCCGATCAGTTGCACGCCCAGAGCGCCGGCATGGTCAACGAGTCGCTGCCACTGGCGTTGCAGATGCCATTGCAGCAGCGCCTCCTGAAGCAAGGCGTCAGCCTCCTGCCGATCGAGCTGACGCATGGCGGAGCGCCCGTGGCGGGCCAGGGGCTTTGGCCAGCGCCACCAGGGTTGCTGGCCATGGCGATCGCGCAGCACCATGAAGCGGCAATGATCCTGCAGCCAGCCGGCCTGCTGGGCGCACCACTCCTGGAAGGCGCTGAGCTGCTCGGCCGGTTGGCCGCTCCAGCGCCGCAGCAACAACCGCCCGAAGGCAGCGGCCCTGAGCGGGCAGGCGTTGAGGTCCATCTGATCGTTGCGGCTTGCCGGCAGCTCCGCCAGATCAGCGGCAGCCAGGAATCCCCCAGCCACCAACTCAGAGCCATCGAGCAACCAGGGGTTGAGGGCGAAACCACTGGGGGAGCTGTAGGGAGAGCCGGTGCCATCGGTGGGAGCCAGGGGCAGCAACTGCCAGGCCCCAATGCCCTGCTCGGCCAGCAACTCCAGCCACTCCAGGGCCGCCGCCCCGAAACTGCCACTGCCCGGCGTGCCCGGCAAGGCGGTGGGGTGGAGCAGGACGCCGCAACGCCGCGCCGCCGCCTGCTTCTCAGAGACTTCCTTCACGGAGGCTGCCTTCCCGGATCCTGCTTTGCTCACGCGCTGGGAAGGCGGTAGCGGCTGATGATTTTCTTGGCGAAGGCCGGGATGTGCTGATCCAGCTTCTCCGGGTGGTTACGGCGCACCCAAAGCGCATTGCGGGTGAAATGGGAGTCGATCGAGAAGCGGCCGTATTCCAGACCTTTGGGACCCACCCGCTGCACCAGCCAGCCCACCATCTCAGCCAGCCAGCCGGGCAGCTTCACCGCCTTATCATAGGCGCTGATGCCCTGTTGCACGGCGGCACGCCGATCACCGCTGCTGGTGACGGGCGCCAGCTCCAGTTCCGGCTCGACCAGATCCAGCAGCAGCTGGCCGAGCGGATTGCGCACCACCAGCCATTGGCGGCCGAAAGTGGCACCCATGTACCCCACGACCAGATCGGCTCCGGCATTGACGTAATCGAAACAGCTCAGGCAACTCGGCGCGAAAACATCCTTGAGCTGGGGAGTGTCGAGCCCGAAGAACGGCACCGTTTCCTCCCGGCCATCACTGTGGCGGAAATGAATCCTGAAATCCTGCATGAACTCGTAGTGCACCACGGTGGCCGGCGAGCTACTGGCGCTCTCCAGAAAGGTCTGCAGGCCAGCGCGGCTGACATTGTCGACACAGGGCATGCCGAGAACGTAAAGCTGCTCGAGCGGCAGGGTGTCCTGCACGGCGCGCAGGGCCTGGATCTGGCAGCCCACTCCGATCGCCAGCAGCCGGCGAATGCCGCTTCCCGGCAGTTGCTCCAGCACCTCGAGATTGGGGGAGAGGGTGGGCTTGTTCACCCGCGCTGCGAGAACCTCCTCCGGGGTGCGGGCCAGCACCGGCACTGGCGTGAAGCGATCGTCCGGGCTCTGTTGCACGCAGAGGACCGCATCCACCAGCCCGGTTTCCAGCGCCCGCACCCCGATCCGGCTGACGATGCCCGTCCACTGGGCACCGGCGATCGGTGGACCCAGCCGGGCGCTGACCATGCGCTGGTGAACCCCGAAATACAGCTCGTCTTCGTTGTCGAGGTCACGGCTTCGGCCATGGGCTTTCTCCTCGAGACGCTCGAACTGCTGGTTGAGGAAGGCACAGGCGTTTCGGACGTACGCCACCCAGCGGCTGTCGCAAAGGCCGCAGTCACTGCAGAGATCCTTGGCTGGCTTGGGGCTCCCCTTGGCCAATGGCCTGGCCCGTTCGTGGGGGGGGAGAGAGGCTGTCGTCACAGTCAAATCCTGCCTTGGAGCGGCATAGGAGCCCACAACCTATCGGTCACTCGGGCTGGCCTGCACGGGCTGGGCGAGAGTGGGACAAATTGATCCAGGGAACCGACGCCCATGGCCGGCGGCCAGAGAAGCACAACCAGCGCCAGCCTGACTGAAGCAGGCCAAGAGCTGGGGAACCGAGCGCGCAAGGCGCCAAGGCGCAAGTACTTGCTGGTCCTGGCCACAGCGACTCTGGGCCTGGCAGGCGGCATCGGCGCGCTCAATCTGGTGTGGGCCGAAGCCGATCCCGAGCGAATCGGCGCTGACCAGGCAGGAGCGCGCGCCAGGCTGAGCCCTCCACCCACTCGTCCGATCACGGTGCTGTTGGTCGGCAGCGACGCCGATCTGCTCGGGCAGACCAGGAACGGCGCCGCACCTGCGGGGCCTGCCAACAGCGACGCCTTGCTGCTGGCACGGGTGGATCCCGCCGGAGCCCTGCGGCTGCTGATCCTTCCCGCCGACCTGGCCGTTCAGCTGCCAGGCGACAAGCCCCCGCAGTCGCTCGGTTCGTTGTACCGCGAAGGCGGGCCAGCCCTTGCCAGCAGCTCCGTGGCCGCCCTGCTCGGGCTGGAATCCGGCCAACCCCAGCGCTATGTGGTGATGCCCCGGGCCGCCCTGCGCAGCCTGGTTGATGGGCTGGGCGGCGTGGAGATCAATCTCGAGAAACCGTTGCGCTCCACCGACAAGACCCAGAATTTCAAGGTGGATCTGCAGGCCGGCCTCCAGAACTTCAGGGGGAATCAGGTGGAGCAGATGGTTCGCTTCCTGGAACCATCCCTGGGCGAACAGGGTCGCCGGATCCGCCAGCAGCTGGTGCTTGAAGGCCTCCTCCAACAGCTTTCCCGGCCTGAACAGGGGTCCCGGCTGCCCGAGCTGCTCACGCAACTGGCTCCCCAGGTCGACACCAACCTCTCAACCGGTGAAGCCCTCAGCCTGCTCAGTGCGGCAACGGCCAATCCCAAACAGATCCGCTTTGACCAACTGCCCTTGGCGCGGCCCAGCAAGGCTGGCCAACCCTTGCGGCAGCTACAGAAGAATGCGGCAGTGCCGCTCTGGCCCAAGGGTTGATCCAGGCCCAGGCGCTGGCAGGCCCCTCAAGCCAGCGCCAAGTGCTGCCAGCCCAGCTGCAGGGCAGCGGCCATGGCCAGGTCCTCGGCGTCTTGGTCGGAGCCGGACGACGGAATCTCCTCCCCCACCATGCCAAGCCAGGCCAGACCTTCGCGGCGTCGCATGGGCCCATCCCAGGGTCCGCCCCACTGAATCAGGCCCACCAGGGGCACCCCGCAAGCCTTCAGAAGCGCGCTGTAAGCCGCCGGAATGCCACCGCCTGCAGCGGCTGCGGTGATCAGAAGCAGCGTGGGCTGGCGCCATGAACCCAGGGAATCGGCCCAGCGGCCATCCGGCTCGATCCACTGCCCCGGATCCAGCGGCAGCGGCGCCAGCCAGGGACCACTGCGCTCAGCCAAGGAGGCCAAGCGAGCCGTGGCTGTGCCCTGAGCCTGGTCGGGCCAGCCCGCCAGCGGCAAAGCCAGCAGGTCCGCCAGGCGGCTGGCAGCCTTCAGGGTGGTCGCCGCGTCACAGCCAGCACCGACCACCATCAGGCGTTGCTCGGTGCGGACTTGCCCAGGCTGAACCTCTACGGCCGCTGTCTTAGCCATTTTTTGCAGTTCTAACGGCGACAGGCTTCTACCATCGGGATCAAGCCATGCGTCATCGCCGCCGCCGTGAGCAGTTTCTTGACCGCTGAGCAGGTGAAGCAGGGCCAGACAGCCCACGACACCAGGCGGCTGAGGTTGTTCAGTGGAACCTCAAATCCAGGATTGGCCCAGGAAATCGGCGCCTACCTGGGAGTTCCCGATGGCCCGAGGGTGATCAAACGTTTCGCCGATGGCGAACTTTATATTCAGATCCAGGAATCGATTCGCGGTTGTGATGTCTTCCTGATCCAGCCCACCTGCGCTCCGGTGAATGATCACCTGATGGAGCTGTTGATCATGGTGGACGCCTGCCGCCGCGCTTCAGCCCGCCAGATCACCGCCGTGATCCCTTACTACGGCTACGCTCGCGCCGACCGCAAAACCGCTGGCCGCGAATCGATCACCGCCAAATTGGTGGCCAATCTGCTGGTGACCTCGGGGGTGGACCGGGTGCTGGCCATGGACCTGCATTCCTCCCAGATCCAGGGATATTTCGACATTCCCTGCGATCACATCTACGGATCACCGGTGCTGGTGGATTATCTCTCCGCCCGCGATCTCGGTGAGGTGGTGGTGGTCTCCCCTGATGTCGGTGGCGTCGCCCGGGCCCGGGCCTTCGCCAAGCGCATGCACGATGCGCCGCTGGCGATCATCGACAAACGACGCTCCGGCCACAACGTGGCCGAGAGCCTGACCGTGATCGGTGATGTGGCCGGTAAAACCGCGATCCTGATCGACGACATGATCGACACCGGCGGCACGATCGCCCAGGGGGGCCAGCTGTTGCGGGAACGGGGGGCCCGCAGGGTGCTGGCCTGCGCCACTCACCCCGTGTTTTCGCCGCCCGCCATTCAGCGCCTCTCCGAACCGGGCCTGTTCGAGGAAGTGTTGGTCACCAACAGCATCCCGATTGCCCCCGAGTGCAGCTTCCCCCAGCTCCAGGTCCTGTCGGTGGCCAAGATGCTGGGTGAAGCGATCTGGCGCATCCATGAGGAGAGCTCGGTGAGCTCGATGTTTCGTTAAGACCAGCGCCCTCGCTCTGATGGCGGCCACCCCTGGCAAGGGCTGGTCCAAGCCGATACTCTCCCCCCTGGTGCCACAGCTTTCACCATCGCTGCGATCCTCCCCGTCGAGCCCCACAACCCCACCCCAAAGGCGGAGCCCATGCCCCTGAGAGTTCGGCTCAAGCGCGCCCTACCGGCCCTGCTGACCGCTGGATTGCAGGGCATTGGCGCCCTGCCGGCCCTGGCGGCCAGCCCCCGGGTGGGCGTCTGGCTCACCAACAGCCCCAGCCCCCTCTACTACGACCGCCGCCGCCTGGAGAAGGCCGTCGACGAACTGGCCGCCAACGGGATCAACACCCTCTATCCGAATGTCTGGAGCCGGGGAGCGACGTTCCACCGCAGCCGCTTCGCACCGATCGAGCCTGCCCTGCTCAAGGCCGATGCCTCTTTAGACCCGATCTGTCACCTCACCAGCGCGGCCCATCGCCGGGGAATGAAGGTGATCCCCTGGTTCGAATATGGCCTGATGGAGCCAGCCGATGCCGAGGTGGTGCGCCGTCACCCGGAATGGCTGCTCCGCCGCAGCGACGGCAGCACCCTGTACGCCATGCATGGGGCCAACCTCAAAACCTCGCCGCTCAAGGATCTGCGGGTCTGGCTGAACCCCGCCCACCCTGGGGTTCGGGCCCGGTTCATCGGCCTGATCGGCGAAATCGTGCAGCGATGCAACGTGGATGGCATCCA
Source organism: Cyanobacteria bacterium bin.51 (assembly GCA_013203655.1). Classification (GTDB taxonomy): domain Bacteria; phylum Cyanobacteriota; class Cyanobacteriia; order PCC-6307; family Cyanobiaceae; genus Regnicoccus. The sequence continues at coordinate 5,782 of JABMPN010000002.1, read as the reverse complement.
GCTCGATGACCACTTCGCCTGGCCGGTGGAACTCGGCTACGACACCTACACCAGCGCCCTCTTTCGCAAAGATACCGGCCGCGAACCGCCGAGCGATTACAACAACAGAGAATGGATGACCTGGCGTCGCCAGCAGCTCACGAGCCTGCTGCGGGAGCTGCGGCGGGAGATGAAGCGCTCCCACAGCGGCTCTGTGGTCAGCCTTTCGCCCGGGCCCTTCCGCTTCTCCTACAACCACTGGCTGCAGGACTGGGAGATCTGGGCCCTCGGCAGCCTGGTGGATGAACTGGTGGTCCAGAACTACGCCTATTCGGTGAAGGGATTCGCCAAGGACCTCGACCAGTCGGCCCTGGTCAAGGCCCGCCGCTGGGGCATGCCGGTTCAGATCGGCATCCTGGCCGGCTTCGGCAAGCGCACCACGCCGATGCCGGCCCTGAACCAGAAGGTGAAGCTGGCGGCAGGCAAAGGCATGGGAGTGATCTACTTCTACTGGGAAGGCCTGTGGGGGGTCCATGCCGGCCCGGAAGGTGCCGCCGCCCGTAAAGCCGGCTTCCGCAAGCTGCACTCCAGCGCCTTCCCCTAGATCAGGATCAGCAAGATCAGGATCCGTATCCTTCGCTGCCGAGACACTGATCCACCACCTCGCGGGTGTTCGCCGAGAGTTCGGCGGCCGAGAGCCGGACGGCAGCTTCGCGCATCCGTTCGCCGCGAAGGGGGCCGTAGCTCTGCCAACGGCTGAAGATCTTGGCCAGGCGCGAGGCCGTGATCGGATTGCGGCGATCCAGGTCGGCAATCTGATCGGCCATGAAGCGATAGCCCTCGCCTCCGATGGCGTGGAACACCGGCGGGTTGCCGGCCAGTCCGCCCAGCACGGCGCGGATGGAGTTGGGAGCGGCCGCATCGAAACGCGGGTGGGCCAGCAGCCCGCGCACCCGCTCGAGGCCATCGCCGAAAGGAGCGCTGGCCTCAAGGGCGAACCAGGCGTCAAGGATCACGGGTTTCTCCTGCCAACGCTCGTAGAAGGCGGCCATCGCCGCGCTGCGCTCCGGACCCTCCCAGGGCTGCAGGGCCCGTAAGCCCGCGCGAGCCAGGGTCATCGACGGGCCGCCAACCGCAGCGGCAGCGGCGGCCATGACAGCGCGATCCCCGGCGGCGGCCAGCCAGGTCCAGGCTGTGGCGGTGAGCATCCGCTCGCCGTTGCCCGCCGGCCAGGGCTGATCCCAGTGCTGGCAGCAACGCTCGAGAGCCGAGGCGAGCGGGACGGCGAGGGCTTCCCCGAAGCGGCGCTGCAGGGCCAGCTGGGCAGCCAGGAGCAGCGGTGGATCCGGCGTATCCATCGCCTGTTCAAGCTCGGCCATCCCCGGCAGGGCCATCAGGCAACTGCGGCTGGCATCGCCCAGGTCATCTTCGTTCAAGATGCGCTCAAAAGCAGCGATCAGGCCCGATTCCAGCGGGTTGTCGGCCGCTCCGGCAGCGCGGCTCAGCACGGCCTGACGCAGCAGGGTCTGACCGGCATCCCAGCGGGCGAAGGGATCGGAATCGGCAGAGAAGAGCAACAGCAACTCAGGGCGTTGTCGCTCGATCTCCAGCCGCACCGGCGCTGAAAACCCCCGCAACAGCGATAACGCCGGTGGCTCGCTGGAGCTGGGCAGACCAGGGAAGCGGAAAGTCTGCTCGGGCTGATCGATCACCAGCAGGCCCTGCGCGCCGAGGGGAAGCTCTTCGCCGCCGGCGCCCAGCAGGCCCAGGGCCAGGGGTATCACCAGCGGTTGCTTGTCCGGCTGCCCATGGGTGGGCGGGGTGTGCTGGCGCACATTCAGTTCCAGCACGCCGCCGGCCCCATCCCAGCGCCGCTCGATCCGCAGCACCGGGGTACCAGCCTGGTGGTACCAGCGGCGAAAGCGCTGAAAATCGAAGCAGGCGGATTGCAATTCTCCGTTCTGTGTGGCAGCGGTGGCGGCCGCTTCCATGGCCGCCACGAAGTCTTCGCAAGTGGCGGCGGTGCCGTCATGGCGCTGCACGTAGAGCGCCATGCCAGCCATGAACAAGCGGTGTCCCAGCAGGGTGTGGAGCATGCGTATCAGCTCCGAGCCCTTTTCATAGATCGTCGTGGTGTAGAAGTTGTCAATCGCCTGGTACTGGTCAGGCTGCACCGGATGGGCCGTTGGACCGGCATCTTCACGGAACTGGGTGTTGCGCAGCATCGAGACATCCTCGATGCGCTTGACGGCAGCGGAATGGAGATCAGCCGTGAAGGATTGATCCCTGAACACGGTAAGACCCTCTTTCAAGGAGAGCTGGAACCAGTCGCGGCAGGTGATGCGATTACCGGTCCAGTTATGGAAATACTCGTGGGCAATCACACTCTCGATACGCTCCAGTTCCCCGTCCGTGGCGGTCACCGCATCGGCAAGAACAAGCTTGGAGTTGAAGATATTGAGGCTCTTGTTCTCCATCGCGCCCATGTTGAAATGACGCACGGCCACGCTATTGAATTCATCGAGGTCGTACTCCAGCCCATACACGCGCTCATCCCACGCCATCGCCCGTTGCAGGGAGGCCATGGCGTGGGCGGTGAAGGGGGCATCGCCGGGCTCCACGTGGAGACGGAGTTGCACGCTGCGGCCCGAAGCGGTGGTGAAGGTCTCGCGCACCTCCTCCAGGCGGCCGGCCACCAGGGCAAACAGGTAGGAGGGTTTGGGGAAGGGGTCGTCCCAGATCGCGTAGTGCCGATTCCCTGCCAACTCCCCCTGCTCCACGCCGTTGCCGTTGGAGAGCAGCACCGGGCAGTCGTTGCGGTCAGCCTCGAGGCGCACGCGGAAACGGCTGAGCAGATCGGGGCGGTCGGGATGAAAACTGATCCGCCGGAACCCCTCGGCTTCGCACTGGGTCGTGAACAGTCCGCCGCTGGCGTAGAGCCCTTCGAGGGTGGTGTTGGTCTGGGGCCGGATCCGCACCTGGCTGGTGAGCAGGAAGGACCCAGGCGGTGGCGCCAGGATCACGAGCCGGTCGTCCTGGCGCTGATAGGCCGCCGGTGGCAGGGGTTCCCCATCGATGGCCAACGCCAGCAGGTCGAGATCCACGCCGCGCAGTTCCAACGGCGGCGATGGCGACTGGGCCTGGGTTGCCGGGGCAAAGGCCAGAGCCGCCTCCACCAGGGCATGGTCCGAGAACAGGCGCACGGTCAGGTCCGTGCGATCGAGGCGATAGGGAAACGGCTGGTAGTCGGCCAGCCGGGTCACGCAGTGGGGAGCCAGGCTCATCGGGGCTGGGAAGCAACGCTGCCCTGATCCTGCCCCCCCGTTCGGCCCTCACCAGGGCAGGGGGTCGCGGCCCTGGCCGGCATTGCAGCCCACCTGGGAGCCCAGCAGGGCCCCAAGCGGCACAGCCCAGGTGCGACCGTCCTGGCGGGAGGCGGCGTAGCCGAGGCCGCCGCCGAGCACACCACCGACCAGGCGACCGATCGAGCAGCGTTGCTGAAGGTTCTGAGCGTCCTGCCAGCTGCCTTGTCCCTGCTGATAAGGGGCCGTGTTGATGCGTTGGTTGGGGTAATCCTGATAGGGCGCCGGGAAGTTCCTCGCCAGGGAGACGGGGGCCTGGATGACGCGGCTGGGAACGATCTGCACGCGGCGGTCAACCGGTTCTTGGCGATAAACCGGCAGTTGGCGAAAGCCCGCCAGCTGACGAGAAACGGGTTGAATCCGGGTCCGATTCTGCCAAGACCTCGAGCCGGCAAGGGCTTCGGCAGGAACAGTCAGCCCCAGAGCGAGGACACCGGCGGCCAGGACGGCCGGTGCCGGGGAGCGAAGCGAGAGCGTGAAAACCATGGCGTGTGAGGCGGTGGAAATCCCTGAGGGGATGGCATCAGCAAAGCCACCAAGCCTGCTCAAATTGCAACTGAAGACGGCACCAAGTGCGTCTGGATGCAACCGCCACTTACGGAGCTGGCGGCCGCGCTCCTGCTGCACCCTGTTGCTTGATGGCGTCCTGCACCCGCTTGACCACATCCGCGGGGACTTCTTTGGGGCAGATCTCGACGGCTCCGATCACCGCGGAGTTGGTGGACCCACGCCGGATCTCCTCGATCGTGAGTGGTTTGGTGCCCACCTGCTGGATCACGCCCCCATGCAGCCCCTGAATCACCTGGGCGATGGTTTCAGCGGCGATGCCCACCGATGTATCGAATTCGACTTTGGCGCCACGGGAAATGCAGACGTTAACGGCAGCAATTCTGGTGTAAAGCGACATCTCCGCTTCGGTGGCGGGCGCGGCCTGGGCCTCGGGGACCAGCAGCGTCAGGGGAACAATCATCAGGGAGGCCACCAGCAGACGGCTGCTCCAACGAGAAGGAAGTCGCAAAGCGAGAGTGATCATCAACCCCCATGCTGAACCATGGTCAGCAGGACATCAATCCACCAGGAGTGCAGCCCATGGAGTGGCTGGGCTTGGACTGGATCCAGGACTTGAGCCAATAAGCCATAGGCTGGATCCAAGTTTTGGCTCTGTGACTGGTGCCCGGCTCAGGGGACATGGTCCCTATCACCCTGGATCAGGAAGCAGCTCCTGCAGACCGTCAAGCCCTGACGCTGCTGATCGTCGCGACCTCCCAGCACCTGAGCTCGCCGGGCCTGCGCGGGGTTCTCCAATTTCTGGAGACCCATGACTATGGCTTCGAGCTGAATCTTCAGATCGCCGATCCAGCCAAACGCCCCGAGTTGCTGGAGCTGTACCGCCTGGTGGCCACCCCCGCCGTGGTCAAGCTCCACCCAGCACCGTGTCAGGTGTTCGCCGGCAACACCATCCTCGAGCAGCTCAAGGGCTGGTTACCCCGTTGGCAGCAGCTGGAGATGGTGAGCGGCCTGGGCATGAGCCTGCGCCCGGTCGAGAACGATGGCAGCCGCAGCCAGCAGGAACTCCGGCTCGAAGACCAGCTGCTGGTGCTGCGCCAGGAGAACGAAACACTGATCAATCGGCTCGGGGTGCAGGAGCGGCGGCTGCGGATGGTCGCCCATGAACTGCGTACACCCCTGACCGCCGCCAAGCTGGCCCTGCAGAGCTTGCAGCTGGGACAGATCGACAACAGCCGCTGCAAGGACGTGCTCAACCGCCGGCTCGACGACATCGAGCATCTCTCCAAGGACCTGCTGGAGGAAGGCACTACCCGATGGGAAGCCCTGTTCAATCCCCAGCGTCTGGATCTCGGCTCGGTGGCAGCGGAAGCCCTGCTGGAGCTCGAAAAACTCTGGGTGGGCCGGGACTTGACACTCCTGGCCGATGTTCCCGCCGACCTGCCTGATGTATTCGCCGACCAGCGGCGCATGCGTCAGGTCCTGCTGAACCTGCTCGAAAACGCCCTGAAATTCACCCCAGAAGGCGGGCAGGTGACACTGAGAATCCTGCACCGGACCAGCCAGTGGGTTCAGGTATCGATCTGCGACACCGGCCCTGGAATCCCGAGAGAAGAACAGGAGCGCATTTTCCTCGACCGCGTCCGCCTTCCCCAGACCTCTGCCACCACATCGGGATTCGGGGTGGGCCTGTCGGTGTGCCGGCGAATCACCGAGGCCCACGGCGGTCGCAGTTGGGTGGTCTCGGAGCCAGGCGAGGGGGCTTGCTTTCACTTCACCGTCCCGACCTGGAAAGGCCAGCACGCCCTGGCCCAGAGTCCGCCTTGACGAAGGGCCACTCCAAACCGTAGTTTCCATCTACGGTCCGCCTGGCGTTTATCGCTGAGCCCCGTGGCCTTGCCCCCATCGTCTAGAGGCCTAGGACACCTCCCTTT
>JABMPN010000017.1 GCA_013203655.1 Cyanobacteria bacterium bin.51 | reverse complement strand
TGGCGACACGTTGAACCTGATCGCCGAGCGCTACGGCACCACCGTGGCCACCTTGCGGCGGATCAACCCCCAACTGGAGAGCACCCAGACGATCACCGCCGTCGATGGCGATTCCCTGGCGGTGCTGGCTGGTCGGCACGGCACCACCGAAAACAAGCTGCGCAGCCTCAACCCGGTGCTGCAGCAGAGCGAGACTTACATCAGCTCCGAAGGCGACACGCTCAGGAGCGTGGCGACCGAGCAGAACCTCACCCTCTCCCTGCTCCGCCAGTTCAACCCAGAGCTGAGCACCTGGCCCAGCGAGGAACCGCTGCTGGCTGGCACCCCGCTGCTGCTGCCCGTGTGCCGGACCACCACACCCATCCCCGCCGGGATGCAACTGCTGGTGCCGGGTTATCTGCCCTCAACCCAGCTACCAGCGGGGGAATGGATCTACCTGCCGGCGCGGCGCTCTGCTCCCGTGCTCGCTGGATGAGGCGGTGGAGCCGCTCGGTTGAACCATGCTGTAGGGATCAGACGCACAGGGGCCAGTGCTCGAGATACCTCTGCAGGCGAAAACCCCTTGCTGATCACCACGATCGAGTTTCACAACCAATCGCGCATGTACTCCATCTATGGCTTCATGTCCCGGATGCCGAGGCCAGTAGGCGTGCAAGCCACTGGTGAACCAAGGTGTCGCGGTTCAGCAGCAACGGCAAGCCGATCCTCCTCCAGGCGATCAGTGCCTCCAAGACGTATTTATGCAATCCGGTGGCACGTCCTACTCGTCTACGGACTGTTGTTCAAGAAAGTGTTTGATCATCTGCTCCATGCCCTTATGCGTACGGCCACGGGGCCTCAGACCCTGTTCGGCCCACGCGCGATCAAGCTCCTGGCGCAGGTCTTCCGGAATTCAGCAGGACAGCATCACCTTGCCCTCTCCGCTGGAGGTGCAATGACGCTCGGGCGAGGACACGGGAAGCAGTTGTGCACCTGTATCCATTCTGCCAGTCCCAGGCGCTGCGCCCCAGGGACTGCCCGCAACGGGTAGGCAGAGCGCCCAAGGCCGCCACCGATCGGGCAGAATGAGAACCGTTCTCAGTCTCTGCTGCGGCCATGGCCCAACCGATGGAGTTGATGAGGGTCCCCGTGCCCGTCACTGTGCTCACTGGCTTCCTGGGCGCCGGCAAGACCACCTTGCTCAATCACATCCTCACCAACCAGCAGGGCCTGCGCAGCGCTGTGCTGGTGAATGAGTTCGGTGAGGTGGGCATCGACAACGAGCTCGTGGTGGCCACCAGTGATCAGACGGTCGAGCTCAGCAACGGCTGCATCTGCTGCTCGATCAATGGTGAGCTGCTGGAGGCTGTGCACCGGGTGCTGCAGCGCCCCGAACCGATTGATCTGATCGTGGTGGAGACCACCGGCCTCGCCGACCCCCTGCCGGTGGCTGTGACGTTCATGGCCGGCGACCTGCGGGACCGGCTCCGGCTCGATTCGATCATCACCCTGATTGATGCCGAGCACTTCAGCGCCACCGCGATGGAGAGCCCGATCGCCCGCGCCCAGGTGGTGTACGGCGACATCCTGGTGCTCAACAAGGCCGACCTGGTGGATGAGCAGCGCCTGGCCGTGGTGGAGTCTGAACTGCGGGAGATCAAGACAGATGCCCGCATCCTGCGGGCCTGCCGCGGTGATGTGCCCCTGGGTCTGCTGCTGAGTGTGGGCCTGTTCGAGAGCCACCGCCTGGCCGCACTGCAGGCCCAGGAGGAGGCCCGGGACGACGCGCTGGGCCATGAGGATCAGCGCCAGCAGCACGAACCCGGGCATCCCAGCCATGACCACCAGGACAGCCACCACAACCCTGGCGATGGGCATCACCACCATCACCACGAGCATGACCATGCGCATCACCACCATGCCCATACCCCTGAGCTGGAGGGATTCAGCTCCGTGAGCCTGGCCGTGCAGGCCCCGCTCGACCTGCGCCGTTTCCAGCACTTTCTCGATCAGCAACTGCCTGCATCGGTGTTCCGCGCCAAGGGGGTGCTCTGGTTCCGCGAGAGCCAGCGCCGGCACCTGTTTCACCTGTGCGGCAAGCGCTTCACGATCGACGATTACGACTGGCCCGAGGGCTCAGAGCGTCATACCAAGGTGGTGGCGATCGGCAAAGGGATCGATCAGGCAACCATCAAGGCCCAGCTCGAGGCCTGCGTGGCGGCGCCATGAGCCAGATCCTCCTGCTCTCTGGGCCTCCGGGCTGCGGCAAAACCAGCTGGATTCTCAACCAGATCCAGAGCCATTCCGGACCTTCCGGGTATCTCCGCCTTGCGGGCTATCCCGACGAAGGTCTCGCCCAGGCCAGGGACGGCGGCATCGATCGCGCTTTCCTCCTGGACCAGTGCCCGGAGCTGCTGGATCTGAGTGACCTGGATCAGGCCCTGGCACCCCATCCCGACTGCCTGCTCGCGCTGATCGAGCTGCCCCAGTTCCATCCGCCAGCGCAGGCCGGCCTGGCGGGCGTGGATCGGCGGGTCATGCCCCAGCTGCAAGCCCTCCATCTCACTCCCGATGTCCATCTGCACTTCGGACGAGACCCTGAGCTGCCCCAGCAGGACGCGTTGGACTTCAGCCATCTGCTGGGCTGGAGCCTGAACCTCAACGCCGCCGTCTGGGATCCCGCCAGCCTCAGCAGCTTCTGGTTCGAACTGGTGAATGGGGCCTATGGCGATGTCTACCGCGCCAAGGCCCTGATGAACCTGCCGGATGGCCGGGCGTTCTTCTGCAACTGGATGGTGAGCCAGGAGGGATCCCAGTTTCTGCCCCTGCAGACCATCGCCCCGCCCGACGGCCGGCCTGATCGCCTGTCACGCCTGGTGGTGCAGGGCAAGGACCTTGACCCTGCTGCCATCGAAGCGACCGTCGCCGACTGCGTGCTCAGCAATGCGGTGCTGGAGCTGCAGCAGGCTCCCCTGCGCCAACGCCACACCCAACCAACCCGTTCCGCCTGATCGCCATGGCCCACGCTGTGATCTCTTGTCTGCACGCCAACCTGGCCGCTCTGGAGGCGGTGCTGGCGGACATCGATCAGCTCGGCATCGCCACCATCACCTGCCTGGGGGATCTGGTGGGCTATGGCCCCCAGCCCAATGAAGTCGTGACCCTGGTTCGGGAGCGCGCCATCCCCTGCTGCCAGGGCTGCTGGGATGAGGACATCATCGAGGGGCTCAACTCCTGTGAGTGCAGCTACCCGTCGCAGCTGGCGGAACGGCGCGGGCACCTGGCACACCAGTGGACCGCTGACCAGCTGAGTGAGACCAACAAGGCGTTTCTGGCCAGCCTGCCGATGACCCTGCGGCGGGATCGGCTGCTGTTTGTGCATGGCAGCCCCAACAGCCAGCACGAATACCTGCTGCCCGACATGGACGCCTTCGCAGCACTGGAGCGGGTGCATACGGCCGACGCTGACACCCTTTTCTGCGGCCATACCCACCGCCCCTATGTGCGCGAGCTGCGGGATGGCGTCATCCGCGTGCGCGTGCAGACAGTTTCCGATCAGAGCGCAGCGATTGAGCGGGAGATGCCCTTGTCTGTTCGCCGCATCATCAACGCCGGCTCCGTGGGGGAACCACGCCACGGCAACACCCATGCCACCTATGTGGTGCATGACGAAGCCACCGGCAGCGTCGAGATCCGCGCGGTGCCCTATGACCTGGAGCGCACCTGCAGGGCCATCGTGGAAGCCGGCCTGCCGCCGGTGTTCGCCTGGCGCCTGCGCCATGGCTTCGAGTACGCCGAGCGTGCCGACGACGCCAGCCACGTGTGTGAGCGCTGATGGCACGTTGGGCACTGGTGAGTGGGTTGCAGGGCGACCTGGATCTCTACGAGGCGATTCAGCGGGATCTGCGCCAGCTGGGCCGGGTTGACACCCTGTTTGTGCTGGGGGATCTGATTGGTCCCGACAGGGATGCCAATGCTCTTCTGCATCGGCTGCAGCTTCCCCGCCGAGGGGAGCTGCAGCCACAGTGTCTCTACGGCTGGTGGGAAGACCAGTTGCTCGCCGAGCTCGGCTATCGCGGGGAGCGGCGGGCCGACCCTCTGCGCCAACGGTTTGGTCAGGCCGCCGTGGAGGCCCTGCAGCAGGCCGTGGATCCAGGCCGGATGGCCTGGCTGGCAGCCCTGCAGTTCGGCTTCATCGAACTGGACTGCGCCCTCCTGCACGGCAGCTCGGCCGATGTGGGCGACCGCCTGGGGCCGGATAGCTCACCGCTGTTGCTGTTGGATCGCCTCACGCGCATGGATGTGAACCGCCTGTTCACCGCCCGCAGCGGCAAGCAGTTCAGCGTGGAGCTCTCGGGTGGGGGCATCGCCTCCGCCGTGCGGGATCTGGCCGGCGAACGGCAGCTTCAGCAGGTGGTGCCACAGCGCAAGGTGATCGGCATCGGCTCCGGCCTCCGCTACACCCTCTACGACCCAGGCAGCGACAGGATCGCCTTCAGGACGGTGGGCCAACAGGCTGGATCGAGAGGTCGAGGGTTCGCATGACACCTGCTTTCGGGGGAACAGTGGAACGCCTGCAGCTGGATCTGGCCGGACACCAGTTGGGGATCGGGCTGGAGCGTTCCGGGCCCCGAACGGCACCACTCTGGCTGCTGTTGCCGGCTCTGAGCACCGTCTCCAGTCGCAGCGAGTGGAAGCCCCTGGCGGACGCCGTCGGTGATCTGCGCCAGCTCGTGAGTGTTGACTGGCCAGGCTTCGGCGACAGCGATCGCCCGGCCATCGGCTACGACGCCTCCCTGCTGGGTTCCGCACTCCGGGCCGTTCTCTCCTACGTGCGTACCACCCACCCAGGTCGCATCACCGTGGTGGCCGCCGGCCACAGCGCCTCCATCGCCCTGGGACTGGCCGCTGAATGGTCGGCTCACTGGCACAGCCTGGTCGCGGTGGCTCCCACCTGGCGTGGTCCGCTGCCCACCATGACCGGCTGGCCGCCCCAACGGTTCAGCTGGCTGCAGCAGGTGGTTGCCGCATCGCTGATCGGCCCTGCCCTGTACCGGCTCAACACCAGCCGAGCCGTTCTGAAGCTGATGTTGCGGCGTCATGTCTGGGTGGCTCCTGAGCTGTTGACCCCACAGCGGATTCGGGAGCAGCAGCAGCTGGCCCACCGCCCAGGGGCACGCTTCGCCAGCGCGGCCTTTGTGACTGGTGGCCTTGATCCTGCTCAGGAGAGCGACTGGTGGCTGCAGCAGGCACGGTTGCTCCAATGCCCGCTGCAGGTGGTGGTGGCCGCCCAGGCACCACCACGTTCCAAGGTCGAGATGGAAGCCCTTGCCGAAGCGGCGGATCAGGTCACCGTGATCCCGGGGCGGCTGGGCCTGCACCAGGAATTCGGTGCTCTGCTGGCTCGGCAGTTGCTGTCGGGCGACGGCTCATTTGGCTGACCATCAGCGCCAGCAGGAATCCCGCAAACTGCACAATGACCACACATGGGCCGGAAGGGAGGTTGGTGAGGCCTGAACCCAGCAGACCCAGCAGAGCACAGCCACCGCCGAGGCCCGCCGAGACGAGGGAATAGACCGAAAAGCGGCGGCTGAGAAGCCGCCCAGCGCAGGCCGGGATGACGACGAAGGCGCTGATCAGCAGCACGCCCACAGCCTTGATCGACACGGCCACCACCACGGCCAGCAAGACGATGAAGGCCAGGTGGTGACGGCTAGCTCCCACACCGAAGGCCCCCGCCAGATCGCTGTTGAGGGTAAGGAGCACTTGGGCCCGCAGGCTCAGGGCCAGGTAGGCGATAGCAGCCACCAACAGCACCGCAATCACGGCCAGGTCTTGCCAGCTGATGCCGAGGATGTCGCCGAACAGCAGCTGCTGGATGCCGCCGCGATAGGTCTCCACCAGGCTCAGCGCCACCACCGCGAAGGCCAGAGAGGTGGAATAGACGATGTTGAGCAGGGCGTCTGCGGGCAGACCGCTGCGGCTCACCAGCTGGTTCACTAGCAGGGCGAACAGCACCGCAAAGGGAATCAACACCAAGGTGGGGTTGATTCCCAGCAGGATGCCCAGGCTGATGCCCAGCAGGGCGGAGTGGCCCAGGGCATCACTGAAGAACGAGAGCTGCCGCAATACCGCAAAGCTGCCCAGCAGTCCGCCCAGGCCACCCGTGAGCAAGCCGCCCAACAGGGCTCGCTGCATGAACGGCTCGGCCAGAACTGACCGGATGGCTGTCAGGTCCGTCATGGGCGCTGGGCACCGGCGTGGTTGTGCTGATGCCGGTAGGGCACCACGTTCGGCCCGTAGAGCTCCAGCAAGCGTTCGGGGCTGAGGGCGTGATCAGGGCTGCCGCTGCAGCGCAGACGGCGGTTGAGGCAGAGCACCTGATCGCAGCTGCGTCGCACCATCTCCAGATCGTGGGACACCTGCAGCACGGTCCAGCCCTCCTGGCGGCGCAGCTCCAGCAGCAGCTGATGGAACTGCTCGGTCGACGGCACATCCAGGCCCGCTTGGGCCTCATCCAGCACCAGCAAACGCCGGGGACGCACCACGCAGAACGCCAGCAGCACGCGCTTGAGCTGGCCACCGGAGAGTTCACTCAGCAGGCGCACGCCAAGATCGCCGCAGCCCGTGCGCTGCAGGGCCTGCTGGATCGCCTGACGGCGGCCCCGGCTGCCACCACCCAGCCAGGCGAGATTCAGGCCCGGCAGATCAAAGCCGAACCCGACAAACTCGCTCACTGTCAGGGGGAAACGGCCCTGCAAGGCCAGGGTCTGGGGCAGGTAAGCGATCTGGGAGCGAACGGAGCGGGGAAGCTCTCCGGCAGGACCGAGTTCCTGGCCCAGGATCCGCACCGAACCGCCTGACCTGGGCAATAGCCCGAGCAGGGCCGCGACCAGGGTGCTCTTGCCCGCGCCATTGGGACCGACCAGGGCGGTGTCGGTCTCCCGTGCCAGGGCAAAGCTGACCCCATCGACGGCCAGCAGGCCATCACGCAGAACGCTCAGGTTCTGCACCTGCACCACCGGAGGCGATCCCATCAGCACTCAACCTCCAAAGGCCTGGATCAGATCGGCTGTGTTGCGCCGCATGACCTGGAGATAGGTTCCCGGGTCCTTGGAGGATTCCAGGCTGCCGGTTTCCAGCGGATCAAACACACTGATCTTGACCCCAAGATCCTTCGCCAGGGTGTTGAACGAGCGCTGGCCCTCCTGCGGTTCGCTCAGCAGGGCCTTGAGCTGGGTCGTCCTCACCTCAGTCGCCACCCTCTGCAGATCAGCCGGGCTGGGATTCAGTTCCGGCACATCCACCAGGAACTCGGCCTTGAGGCCATAGCGCTCGGCGAAGTAAGGGGCGAAATCGTGGAAGGCGATGAAGGTTTTGCCGCTGTAGGGCTTGAGCTTGCCTGCGATCTCGCTGTTCAGTTGCTGCAACTGGGCGATGTACGCGGCTGCATTGCGCTTGTAACCCTCAGCGCAGCTGGGGTCAGCCTTGACCAGGCCATCGCGGATGGTTTCCACCTGCTGCACGGCCCGCAGTGGATCCAGCCAGATGTGGGGGTTCACCGCTCCATGGGCGTGACCATGGTCACCATCTTGTCCATGGTCGGGGCCAGAGCCATGTTCGTGGCCGTGCTCAGCCTCGCCCTCCGGCGAGCCGATGGTGGCAATGCCGCGGCTGGAATCAATCACGGCGAGCTCGCTGTTGCCTGTGGATGTCACCAGCTTGTCGAGGAAGCTCTCCATCTCCAGTCCGTTCTTCACCAGCACCCGGGCCTGGCGCAAGGTCGCTAGATCTCCTGGCTTGGCCTGGAAGTCGTGGGGGCCGGTGCTAGGCGGGATCAAGGCTGTGACCGTGGCGCACTCTCCGGCGACGGCGCGGGTGAACAGGGTGATCGGCAGGAAGGTGGTGACTACCGGCACCTTCGTGCCATTCGAGGAACTCTCCGCCTTCTGTTGCGGTGCTCCGCAGGCCGCCAGAAGAAGCGAGAGGGAGATCGCTCCTGCGCGGGTCAACAGGACGTGGATGGGTGCCATCAGGAGAAACGACGGAGATAACGGGGCAGCTCGGGTGGCGGCGGGCCACCAAGGATGAGAACCATTCTCACCGTAGCTGTGATCGGCGGGCCTGCCGCAGGACCTCGCGCCATGGGATTCCGCGCGCGCTCAGGCCGTCTTGCAGGGCATCCAGCAATGTCAGTGCACAGACCACGTCGTCTGTCCCTGGTGGCTGCTGCCATTGCCGGGTCAGCGCTTCAGATGCCTGCCGTAGCTTTGCCATCGGCTCCTGAACGGGGTTGATGGGCTGAACCAGTAGGCGCTGTTGGGCGCGCTCGCTCAGGGCATCCGCCGGTGGAGCGAGTGCTGCCGGGCCACCTCCTGTTGGGTTGGCACCGGTCTCGTAGAAACAGCCCCGCGCCCCGGTATGGCAGGCCACGTCGCCAACCTGCTCCACACTCAGCAGCAGGGCGTCTGCGTCGCAGTCGTAGCGAAACCCCCGCAGCAGCTGGATGTGTCCGCTGGTGGCTCCCTTGTGCCACAGCTCCTGGCGCGAGCGACTCCAGTAGTGCACCTGGCCGGTCTTAAAGGTGGCCACCATCGATGGCCGGTTCATCCACGCGAGCATCAGAACAGCACCATCGAGCCAGTCCTGGGTGATGGCAGGGATCAAGCCATCGGTGTTGAAGCGCAGGTGGTTGATGCAGGCGACTGGCCGTGGTTCCCGGGTGCTCATGGCCTGGCCTCCTCGTCCGGATCAAGGGGCCACAGCACCCAACCACCCTCCTCACCGCCAGCGGCCAGGGCCTGGCCATCGGGCCGCCAGGCCACCCTGGTGAGCGGCTGGCCATCCAGCTCGAGCACCTGCAGCAGGGATCCAGCTTCACTCCACAGCGCCGCGGTGCCATCCCGCGATGCTGTGACGATCGGGGCCTCGGCAGGACCACAGGCCAGCGCTGCGATCCGATCCAGATGAAAGGGCAGCGGCACGGCGTCCCAAGTCTCAAGGTCATCCCCCTGACAGGACCACACGACAGCAGCTTCTGCGGCAGCCACCAGCAGCGCCCGCTCTCCACTGGGCAATCGCCCCAGCGCCAGGGCGTGGATCTTGCCCGGCAGGTAAGCGACGCCCAGCATGGGTTGCTGCAGATCCCGCCACAGCACCACGCGCCGTTCCATCAGGCCCGCCGCCAGCCAAGGCGGTTCCACGCCCCACACCAGCTGGAGCACGGCCGAGCCGGTTTCCAGTTTCAGAGGCTCTGCGGTTGGTGTTGAGTCCAGGGGCAGGCTCCAGAGCCACACTCCTTGGCCGGTGCCCGCCGCCAGTTGATCGCCCTCTGGACTCCAGCTCAGGGCCATCACCGCGCCGCCCTGGCTGCAGAGCGGCGGCAACCAGACCTGGTCCTCGCTGTGCCAGATCCAGATCTCCGCTCCCCTGGCCACGGCCAACAGGGGGCCATCCGGCTGCCAGGCCAGCTGGTCGATCCAGCCCTCGGCTGCTGGCACGATCACCTGCACCGGCACCTCACCGTCCAGGCGCCAGAGCGACAGCACGCCGTCTTCGCCGCCTGCGGCCAGCCAGCGGCCACAGCTGGAGAATCCCAGGCCATCGAAGCCCTGAGCGCCAGTTTCACCGGCTTCGTGCAGGGGCCAATCCACTCCAGCAGTGAAATCAACGAGGATGAAATCTCCAGCTGAGCTGGCGATGGCCAATTGGGCTGCCCGGGGTCTCCAGGCCAGGCCAGTGACGCAGCCCTGAATGGTGCCGCGCAGCTGCTGGCTCACCGGCCCCTTGGTCGTCGGCTCCGCCAGACCTGAGAATTCAGTCATCACGGCGATCACGGCTGTGCTCCAGCAACTGATTCAGTTGCCACCGACGCGCGTCGTGGGGATCGGGGGCCAGTTCGCTGACCAGCTCTCTCGCCAGGTGCTCGGCCATCGGCGGCCACTCCACCTGGCCGGTGCGCTCGAGCAGAACATCCACCGAGAGCAGCCACGCCTGCAGCACCCGCAGATCGTTCAGAACCTGCTGCCGGCCCAAGATTCGCCGCTCCAGAGAGGGTGGCTCGCTGGCCAGTTGGTGAACAACGGCCGTCGTCAGGCTCTGCATCGACTGGAGACAGGCCCAGAGCTGCTCCTGCTGCCCCCTCAGGCTGCCCCGGCGGCGCAGCAACCCATCGTGGACCCGATCGAACCGTGCCTGCTCTTCAGCTGACGGTGCCTGCTCCCAGGGGTCCTGCTCAGCAAAGTCCCGCGCATCCAAGGTCATCAGATCAGCAATGGGTCAGACCCTCGTCGCAGAGGCAGCGGCAAGATTCTCACGAGGGAACGAGAATCGTTCTCATAGAGTACGACGCTGATTCTCGTCGGTCCCGGCGATGCAGCAAGCGGTGCTCTCATGCAAGGGGCAAGGTCCCAGCGCTGTTACAGGACCAGCGCAGGTGCTGACCATGGCAGTGCAGGCCGCCGAGCTGCGTGGCGGGCGGCGAACGGAACGGCAGCTGCTCTCCTTGGCAGTGGGTCAGGGCGTCCTGTCCTCCTGGCTGGAAAAGGAATTGGCTTCCATGAAGCCCGGCACGCTGAGGCGCTGGCGCATGGGGCCTGGCGAGCGGCCACACTTCCTGGCGGGGCATCCCTGGCTGTCTCGCAACGGCCTGATCTGGCTGGAGGTTGAGGTGCTGGAGGCTCGCCAGCCGTCGCTGCCGGACAAGGGGCCCAGAGGCTGCGCCCTTATCAGTAAGAGCGACATTCAGAATACGCGATCGAAGCGATTGAGATCCACGGACCCTGTCGAGGCTCTTGGCTGGCGCTCTGCCGACTGGGTCGCTGCCACCCGTTCCACCCGGGTGGCTACGACCCGGTGCCGCCTGGTGCGGATCAGCCAAAGCCGCTGCCGGAGGAACTTCGCTGACGCTCCCGCGCCGGCACCGACACCGGCCACAACCACCAGCGCCCCTGGGCATCGCCGGCGGCCAGATGGCGTCCATCCGGTCGCCAGGCCAAAACATTGAACCCGCTGCCCTGCCCTTCGATGGGCTGCATCAGCCGACCGCGCCCATCCCAGAGCCCCACCGTGCCATCGCTGGAGGCACTGGCCAGCAGCGTGCTACCAGGAGCAAAGGCCAGGGCATTGACGCGCTTCTCATGCCAGAGCAGCGGTTCCGGTTGCCAGGCCTTGGAACCCTGCCGCACCTGGGTCCACAGAATCAGGGCCTCTGCAGACGCGCTGGCCAGCAGCGGCGCCAATCGCCCCGGCTGATCGCTCCAGGCCAGCTGGCGCACCTTGGCGGGGAAGCCGCTGTACTGCCAGGGCTGACCGTGGAAACCCGCAGGCCACACCAGCAGGGAGCGATCAAGCATCCCGCAGGCCAGATGCTGGCCTGGCGCCGAAAACGCCAAGGCGAGCCCGGCCGAGCTGATGGCATTGCGCACCGGGGGATCGCCTTGAGCGCCCTGAGCCGGCCGCCACTGCACCAGCTCCCCATGGCAACTGGCCGCCAACTGCATCCCATCAGAACTCCAGGCCAGGGCCTGGATCGTGCCGGGCAGTTCCAGGGGCGGCTCCCGCCAAGTCCGGCTGGCCCCATCCCAAAGCCGCAGCGTCCGCCCGACCGCCACCGCCAGCAACAGGCCACCGGGCTGCCAGGCCGCCGCATCGATCCAGCCGCCTCCCAGCTGCATTGGGTCAAAGGCCAGGGGGCGCACGCCTGTGCCGCCCAGCTCCCAGAGCAACAGCTCACCGCTCTGGCCGGCGGCCATCACGAAGTGGCCATCATCGCTGAAGCCCACCACATCCAGGCTGCTGTCACGTTCGCCCTGCAGCAGCTCCTCGCAGCCGGCGCGGAAATCGAGCAGCAGCAGTTCGCCACCAGCGCTGGCGATCGCCAGAAACTCGCCATCGCTGGACCAGACCAACGCCGTGATCGGCTGCCGCAGATCGCCGCAGAGCCGTTCGCACACCAGGGGTTCTGCTGGTGCCATCGCCAATTCAGGCCACGCAGGCGTGGAAGCCCGCGCGCAGGCCATCGGGATCGAGATCGCGGCCGATGATCACAAATTCGGTGCGCCGCCGCTCACCCGGCTTCCAGGGGCGATCGAAATCGCCGTCGATCAGCATGTGCACCGACTGCAGCACGTAGCGCTCGTCCTTGCCGTCCAGCTGGATGATGCCCTTCATCCGGAACAGATCCGGACCACGGCTGGCCACAAGATCGGAGATCCAGCCGCCCAGCTTCTCGAGGTCCATGGGGCGCTCCTCCACCAGGGCCAGCGAACCGACGGCATCGTCATGCTCATGGTCGTGCTCCTCGGCCAGAAAGCCCGGATCGAGGCTCAGGGCACGCTCCAGCTCGAAGGCTTCCACCCCCAGCAGCTCCTGCATCGGCACATCCGCCTTCTCACTGGTGAGCAGACGTGCCACGGGGTTGATGGCGCGCACCCGTCGCTCGATCGCCGCTCGATCGGCGTCGCTCACCAGATCGGCCTTGTTGAGCACCAGCACATCAGCGAAGGCCAGCTGCTCTTGAACCTCTTCTGTGTCCCAGTGCTGCTCGACGTGCTTGAGATCAACCAGGGTCACGACTGCATCGAGCCGCAGTTCGTCGCGCAGATCCTCATCCACGAAAAACGTCTGAATCACCGGTGCCGGATCGGCCAGGCCGGTGGTTTCGATTACCAGGTGGTCAAAGCGGTCGCGCCGTTTCATCAAGTTGCCGATGATCCGGATCAGATCACCGCGCACGGTGCAGCAGATGCAGCCGTTGTTCATTTCAAAGATTTCTTCATCGGCATCCACCACCAGCTGGTTGTCGATGCCCACCTCGCCGAACTCGTTCACGATCACCGCCACCTTGAGGCCGTGCTCATGGGTGAGGATCCGGTTCAGCAGGGTGGTCTTGCCGGCGCCGAGGTAACCGGTGAGCACGGTCACCGGCAGCCGCTCGGCAGCGGGAACAGGGCTGGAGAAGGCCATGGAAGCGAAAAGGAGACAGCATCCCCTAGGGTGATAATGGTTCTCGTTCTAGCAGCTTGATCTCCTGGCGCCATGCCCATGGCTCACTACGCCCATCCATCCGATCGGGCACCGCAGACCTTTGGGCCCCGGCAGCAGGCCTTGCTGAGCCTGCTGTGCGAGGCGGATGTCGAGCTCAGCGGCCAGGAGCTGCATGAACGGCTGAGACAGGGCTCCCAGCGGCATGGCCTGGCCACCGTGTACCGGAACCTGCGGCTCCTGCAACGCTCTGGCCTGGTGCGCTGCCGCAAGCTACCCAACGGGGAGAGCGTCTATGCCCCCCTGGAGCGCGACGAGCATCACCTCACCTGCGTGAGCTGCGGCCGCAGCGAACCGTTGCCGATCTGCCCGGTGGGAACCGGCGGCCTTGGCCTGACCAAGGTGCTGCTGCAGGGGTTCAAGCCACTGTTTCACACGTTCGAGCTCCATGGCCTTTGCAGCTCCTGCCAGCAGAGCGAACCTCTGGCCCATGGCTGACATCGTGATTGTCGGGGCCGGGCCCCAGGCTCTGACCCTCAGTTGTCTTGTGCTCCAGAAACGACCGCGGCTGCATCAGAGCCTGCGGATCGTGGACCCCAGCGGCCGCTGGCTGAGCCGCTGGCAGCGGCAGATGGAGCGCTACGAGATACCCTGGCTGCGCTCACCTTCGCCCCATCACCCCCACCCAAACCCCAATGCCCTGCGGAACTTTGCGCACAGCCAGCAACGCAGCCGCCAGCTGGAGGGCCCCTATGGCCTCCCCCACACCGATCTGTTTACGCAGTTCTGCCGCCAGGTGATCGCCGAGTACCAGCTCAGTGAGGGAGTGCAGCCCGAGATCGTGGAGCGCATCCTGCTTCCCCGGCTGGGCACCGGCCTGATGGAGTTGGTACTCAGCGATGGCACAACCATGACAGCCGGCAGGTTGGTGATCGCCACGGGGAGTGGCACCCCTCAGATGCCCTCCTGGGTCGGGGAGATCGCAGGCAACCATCCGCCCGAGGCGCTGCAGCACAGCGAAATGATCCATCTCCCTTCGCTGCACCCACTGCAGGGCCAACGGATCCTGATTGTGGGAGGGGGGCTCACCAGCGCCCATCTGGCCCTGGGAGCGCTTCGGCGGGGTGCTCTGGTGCATCTGCTCTGTCGCAGGACCCTGAAGCACAAGCCCTTCGATGCCGATCCAGGCTGGCTCGGGCCCAAATACCTCAAGGCCTTTCATGTTGAACCCTGCATGCAGCGACGACACCGGCAGGTGCTGGAGGCACGCGACGGTGGTTCCATCACCCCAGAGGCTGCCGCCCAGCTCAGGCAGGCCCAACGAGGAGGCGCGCTGCAGCTCCACGAACACTGCGAGGTGCGCTCAGCGCGATGGTGCTCCGATCAGTGGTCTGTGCTCTGCACCGATGGCCATGGACTTGAGGGCGATCGGATCTGGCTCGCCACAGGGCACCGTCAGGGCGTCAGTCAGCACCCGCTGTTGAGGCAGCTGCAACAGCAGCGTCCGATCGACTTGGTCAACGACTGGCCCGTGCTGAATGCTGACCTGAGCTGGCCAGGAAGCACCGTGCATGTGATGGGTGCTCTCAACGCCCTGCAGATCGGACCCGCAGCCCGGAATCTTTTCGGTGGGAGGGAGGCAGCCCTGCGCATCTGCCGGGCTGTGATCAAACAATGATCAGCGCCACCAGATCGCTGCACCAGCAGGGCTGTGCTGTTCCAGCGATCGCAAGATTCGGCACTCAGATCACGACCATGGTGCCGAGCAGGCTGCCTTAAGGATTGCAGGCCGGCTACTTGGCCAGTTCGGGCTGAATGAATGAAGCGGGACTTCTTGATGGCCGGCCTCAGGGGCTATGGAAGACCGGGAGGCACTTGGCCTCCAGCATCTTGCTTTCATCTGGATCCGTAAAAACCAACAGCTGGCGCATGCGCGCGTCGCGGCCAGTTGGCTGGGGCTGTGGTGCATTGCCCTCGCCATAGCTGCGGGCCTGCACCAACACCTGCTGATCGAGGAAAGGCCACTCCTCGATGGACGGCTCCACGGACCCTGTATCTTCCGCGTTGGACCGGCACAGACGGACGCCCATACCCCTGAACACATGCGTACGCCTGTACTAGCATGTTTGTTCTGGTGGCTGCAGCACTGATGGGCGCAGCGCCTCGATGCGGGCCGGCAGCTCCTCGTCGCTGATGCCTTCCCCGTAGGCCCGAATCAGCGGTTGCAGGCCGATCGATTTGCGTTCGCCATCCAGCTTGCCGGTGGGCACCACCCAGAACTGCCACTGGCTGAGGTCCTGCGGGTCCACCCGCTCGGGTGCCTGCTCCGCCAAGAGGCAGAAGACATAGGCGGTGGCGACCCGCTGCTCGATTGGGAAGCTGATCGCGCTTGGCCCCTCCTGCGGCAAGCACTGCCCATAGGCCGCTGACTTCACCTCCAGGCCGATCGCGCCATCGGTCACGTCCACCTCGGCCCACTCGATGCGGTGCTCGCCAGGATCGAGCCCCAGGGCCTGGTGCACCAGCCATTCGGCATGGGCACCGCGGGTGCGGTTCTCCAGCAGGTGGCCGGAGTTCCAACGCAGGAAGACGTCGAGGTCATTCACGGGCGGTTTGTTTCAGGGCGCAAGGGCACAAAGATCCGATTGCTGTTCGCCGTGTTGGTGAACACGGCATTGCCCTGAACAAAGATCTGCCGCTCCCAGACCCCACCGAGCGAATCCCGGAGGGTGGAGACCGGGAAACCCTCGCGCACAAGGCGGTAGGTCATGGCCTTGCCGTCCTGCCAGACGAGGCGCACCGTGCCATCCGGGGAGTGGGTATCGCGGCAGCCGATGGGCTGTTCGTTGAACGCGCAGACCTTCCAGCCCTCGGCGCGGCCGATCGCCACCAGACCACAGGTCAGCCAGCCAAGTGAGAGGACGGCACCGCCCAGGAGCATCCGCAGCATCGGTGGTGTCCACTCTCCTTGGAGTATCGCCACCCCGCCGGGCTTTCTCTCCCCGGAGGCAGGGAGACCTACGGCTAGGCCGTCATCTGCTGGTGCTGAACCAGATAGGCCTTGGTGAAGCCCTCCAGCACCGGCCGGGGCAGACCGCGCAGGGTGGCGAGGATCTGGCGGGTGGTCGCCGAGTCGAGGGGGATGGGGTCGTGGCTGGCTTCCGCTGCGGCGGCCGGGACCACAAGGGAAGGGCTGCCCTGGATCGACCGTGGGCCGTTGCTGGCACTGGCAGGCGGAGGAGCGCCGCTGTCCCCTGCCGAGTGGGTCACCTGCCGCTGCTGCTTGTCGTAGAGGGCCAGGCCGAAGGGATTCCCGAAGGTCATCAGCGCGCGCTCCATGGCATCCGTTTCGGCCTCCTTGAGGGCCGATTCATGGGGCTGGCCCAGGTCAGTGTCGATGCCGTGGCCGGCACCGCAGCCTTCCCGGATCACTGGGGTCTGAGCGGCTGCACCGACGGTGATGCGGGCCCGGGTGGTGTAGGTGATGCCCCAGCCGGGTCTGCTTTCCCGGCCCGTGCCCCTGGCACCGATGGGGCGCTCTGCCTGTTTCACGCAGTGGACCTTGATGCGGATAGGCAGGCGATCTGTGTCAGCCAACAGCGAAAACTGAGCCAGAAGCGAAACGAAAACTGAGCCACCCGCAAGCGATGGGGCCGTCATGCCGGCCGCGTCAGCGGCGGGCATGACGGCCCCAGTGGTCAGGACAACGGCGGCGAAGAAGCCGTCGACGGTCGGCATCGACTTTGGCGTCGTCCAGGCGAGCAGCGCTCGTACACCATGGGGGCTGGAAGAAGCTGAAGGTTGTGATGCAAACGCCAGAGGAGGTGACGGTGATGCGCCAGCTGCTGGAGAGGGGCTGAGCCTGAGGTGGATGGCTTTTATTGGACAGGGCCCTTCGTCGATCACCAAGCCTTGTCCGCAATCTTGTTCTTATCCACGCCTTGGGCTGAGACTCCCTGAAAAGTCAATCGGGGCGACAGGATTCGAACCT
>JABMPN010000001.1 GCA_013203655.1 Cyanobacteria bacterium bin.51 | reverse complement strand
TATGCCGGCCTCCCGCATCGCCTGGGTGGGCTGGATGAAGGTGCGCCCGACATAGCGGTTCTTGATCAGGCCATCGGCATAGGGAATGCCACTGGCCTTGGAGAAACCGATCGCCGCTGGGATGCCGGAATCGGGAACGCCGATCACGATGTCCGCCTCCACCTCTGATTCTTTGGCGAGCACCATGCCGATGCGGTGGCGGTAGCTGTAGAGCGATTCGCCGAAAAAGCGGCTGTCCGGACGGGCGAAATAGATCATTTCGAACACACACAACTTGGTGGGCTCCTCAATCCAGCGCTGCCGCAGCGGCACAGATTCACCGGCCTGGAAATGAATCAACTCACCGGGTGCCACATCACCGTCATAGGAAGCGCCGATGATGTCGAGGCCACAGGATTCGCTGCTCACCACCCACTGGCCCTCGTGCTTTTCGCCGATGTGACCGAACACCAGGGGACGCACCCCGTAGCCATCACGCAGGGCAAACAGGCCTTCCGGCGTACCGATCGCCAGGCTGAAGGCGCCATGGCACTGGCTCGCCGCCGCCTTGATCGCCGCCTCCCAGCCCAGACCTCCATCCACCGCCTCCTGGAGCGCGAAGGCGATCAGCTCGGAATCGGTGGTGGAGGTGAATTCACCGGCGAGGTGGTCGAGCGAGGTGCGCAGCTCGGTGGCGTTGACCAGATTGCCGTTGTGGGCCAGGGCAAAGGGGCCCAGCCGGGTCATCAGCACCACCGGCTGGGCATTGCAGACCTTGCTGCTGCCGGTGGTGGAATAGCGGTTGTGGCCGATCGCCAGATCACCGGGCATGCGCTCCAGCACGTCCTGGTCGAACACCTGGCTGACCAGGCCCATGTCCTTGTGCAGCCTGATCTTGGCGCCGTTGAACACGGCGATGCCAGCCGATTCCTGGCCGCGGTGCTGCAGGGCGTAGAGGCCGAAGTAGGTGAGGTTGGCCACCGGCTGGCCGGGGGCGTAAACGGCGAACACGCCGCAGGCCTCTTCCATCCGGTCAGGCCGCTCTGGCAGACCAGGCCGGTCGGGCCGCTCGGGCTGGTGAAGCCTGGGGTGCGCAGAAGCCACAGGCCCGATCACCATGAAAGTGCTGTTTGCATTGTGCCTCAGGCCGTGGCACTCAGACGACGGGGCAAGGCCTGCTCATAGATCTCGGCCAGGTCGTCCACCTGCTCGCCGAGCAGCTCCGCGCCGCCAACGCTGATCTGCAGCCGGCCGTCTGCCGCCACCTGGCCGAGCGGCTGGGCGGGAAACGCCGGCTGACCGGGTTCAGCTTCCAGCAGGTTGGAGGCCAGCAGAGCCTGCCACTGCGGCAGGAACGCCGGCGAAACACTCACCAGTACCCGGGCACCGCCTTCGGCGAACAGGAGCCGATCCAGGCGGCAGCCGCCGGCCGGCAGGGCCAGCTCAGCCCCCAGGCCCGAAGCGATGCAGCACTCGGCCACGGCCACCGCCAGGCCACCGTCGCTGAGGTCGTGGGCCGAGGCCAGCAGGCCCAGGCCGATCGCTTCGCGCAGCAACACCTGCACGCGGCACTCCAGGGCCAGATCGGTGCGGGCCGGCCGGCCGGTGGCCAGACCATGGATCCGCTCGAGGTAGCTGCTGCCGGCCAGCCCGAGTCGATCCTCGGAGGCTTCCTTCGCCTGGTTGTCCGGGCCTGTTTCCAGTGGCACGCCCAGCAGCCAGATCGTGTCACCGGCCTGCTTCCAAGCCAGGCCAGTCACACGGGCGAGGTCGTGGACCAGGCCCACCATGCCCACCACCGGCGTCGGCTGGATCGGCTGGAGACCGCCATCAGGGCGGCGTGTTTCGTTGTAGAGGGAGACGTTGCCACCGGTGACCGGCGTAGCCAGGGCCGTGCAGGCCTCGGAAATCCCCCGACAAGCCATCGCCAGCTGCCAATAACCGATGGGTGTTTCCGGTGAGGCGAAGTTGAGATTGTCGGTGACCGCCAACGGCTCGGCGCCAACGCAACTGAGGTTGCGGGCCGCCTCTGCCACCGCCGCGATCGCGCCGCGCTGCGGATCCAGCGCCACCCAGCGGTTGGGGCAATCGACCGTGGCGGCCACACCCCGGCTGGAGGTCTGAAGCGCCCCTGGCCCGTCCTGGGGCCGCAACCGCAGCACCGCCGCGTCAGCGCCACCCGGCAACACCACCGTGTTGGCCTGAACCTGCTGGTCGTACTGGCGGTAGACCCAGCGCTTGCTGGCGATGGTGGGGTCATCAAGCAACCCCCTGAGCACCGCGCCCCACGACTGGTGCTGACCGGCGGCGGGGGTGATGCCCTCGGGCCGGGCTGCGGCGAGCGTTTCTTCCCGCCACTGCCAGTGGCGCCGGATCTCGGCCGGGGGCTCGGTGAGCAGGTCGTGGTGGTTGATCGGGGTGTCATCGGCCAGCGCATTGGCCGGCACCTCGGCGGCCACCGCGCCGTGCTGCAGCACCCGCACCACGTTCTCCTCGAGCACCCGGCCCACCACGGCGGCCTGCAGCCCCCAGCGGCGGAACCGGGCCATCAGGCTGTCTTCGCGGCCGGCGGTCACCACGAACAGCATCCGCTCCTGGGATTCCGAGAGCAGGAACTCATAGGCCGTCATCCCGGTTTCGCGGGCCGGCACCCGATCGAGATCCAGCTCGATCCCCAGGCCACCCTTGGCCGCCATCTCCGAGCAGCTGCAGGTGAGCCCGGCGGCGCCCATGTCCTGGGCCGCCACCACATCACCGCTCTTGAAGGCCTCCAGACAGGCCTCGATCAACCCCTTCTCGAGGAAGGGGTCGCCCACCTGAACGGCGGGGCGATCGTCAAGGGAGGCAGCGCTGAGCTCGGCCGAGGCAAAGCTGGCCCCGCCCATGCCATCGCGGCCGGTGGTGCTGCCCACGTAGACCACCGGATTGCCGACCCCGGCCGCCCCCGAGCAGACGATCTCCTCGGTTTCCATCAGCCCCAGGGCCATGGCGTTCACCAGGGGGTTGCCGCTGTAGCTCGGATCGAAGGCCACCTCACCTCCCACGGTCGGCACCCCGACGCAATTGCCGTAGTGGGCGATGCCGGCCACCACCCCCTCGATCAGGCCGACGTTGCGGGGGTCGTCGAGGGGGCCGAACCGCAGGGCATTGAGCAGGCCGATCGGCCGGGCGCCCATCGTGAAGATGTCGCGCAGGATGCCGCCCACACCGGTGGCCGCCCCCTGGAACGGTTCCACCGCCGAAGGGTGGTTGTGGCTCTCGATCTTGAAGGCAAGCCGCTGGCCTTCGCCCAGGTCGACCACACCGGCGTTCTCGCCCGGCCCCACCAGGACCCGGGGGCCGGTGGTGGGGAAACCGCTCAGCAGGGGCCTGGAGTTGCGGTAGCAGCAGTGCTCCGACCACATCACCCCGAACATGCCCAGTTCAGCCCGATTGGGTTCCCGGCCCAGCCGCCGCACGATCTCGTCGTAATCGGCCTGGCTCAGCCCCTCACGGCGCAGGGCATCGGCCACCGAAAAAGGCGAGGAGGCAACCACGGCAATGCCGACGACAGCCTTTCAGTCTGACGGAGGGCGATCCTGGGTTCAGACCCAGGGATCAGGATCGCGGCCGGAGTCCGGGCGGCGGCGGGCATCGGCTGGGGCGTCTGGATGATCGTCCGGTTCAAGCTCCGGCTCGAAGTCCGGTTCCAGGTCTGGAACATAGTCGCGTTCGGCTTCCGGCTCCAGCCAGCCGTCTTCGTCCCAGTCATCGAGGGGATCGCTGGCCCGGGGTTCCAGGGGGCTGGGATCGGCGTGCTCACGGGGGTCGGGGTCATCCCAGCGGGGCTCCTCCAACCAGCCCTCCAGCCGCTCCTCGAAGCGATCACCCACCTGCTGAAACTGGCCACGCAAACGGCTGGTTTCCTCGCCCATCTGATCCCTCCAGCGGCGAGACCGGCGCAGCAGCTCCTGGCGCACACTGGCCCGCGCCAGCGGTAGGTCGTCAAGTCCGGCCAGGCCGGTGGCCACCAGTCCGGGTTGTTGATCGACGATGCGATCGGGCGTCAGTCGCCAGCGGCTGCTACCCGGCAGGCGGGGATCGCTGCGGGCCACCAGATAATGCAGGATCCGGCCAGTGCGGAGCTCCACCGCCGCATCCACCACCGTGGCGAGCACGGTGCCGTCGCCACCTGTTAGAGCAGCTTCGAACAGGGTGGGCAGGCGATCAAGAATGGTCTGCTCGGTTTCAGCCGGCTCTCCTTGCACCATCGCTTCAAGCTCGCTGAGGCCGCGCAGCTGGTTCAGCCGCCAGACCAGACGGCGGCCACCAAAGGCGGAGGGCTTGCTCGCCCAACCCAGCAGCCGGTGTACCGGCGGGTGCATCCAGCCGACCAGGCCAGCGCCATGCTCCAGCCCCTGATCGCAACGCACCCGCAATCGCAGCAGGTCACTGAGCAGCAGCTGCTGGGGGAGGGGCACGGGATCAGCTGCGGATCTGCACGGGCATCACCAGATAGGTGTACCCCGGATCCTCCACCGGCACGAGAACGGCTGGGGTGGTGGGGGCATTGCAGCGCAGCTCCACCCGATCGGCCGCCATCGCCTTGAGCCCTTCGAGCACGTAGCGGACGTTGAAGGCGATGGCGATCGCCTCGCCGTTCACCACGGCGGCCAGCTCCTCGGCGCCCGAGCCCACGTCCTGGGCATCGGCGCTGATTTGCAGGCGGCCGGCGGCCGGATCACTGCTGATCTTGACCACATTGTTGTGCTGATCGGCGAGCACGGCCACCCGCTCCAGGGCGGTGATGAAACCGCGGCGATCCACTTCAAGGCTGCGGCTGAAGCTGGTGGGGATGAGCTGGCCGTAGTTCGGGTAGGTGCCATCGAGGCTGCGGCTGGTGAGCACCTGGTCGGCCCAGAGGAACACCACCTGGCCCCGGTCGTAGTAGAGGCTGACCGGCTCCTGCGACTGACGGCCGGAGAGCAGGCGCTCCAGTTCGCGCAGGGAGCGGGCCGGCACCGTCACGGCAAAGCTCTCGCTGGCCTCGCCCGCAGAGGCGTCAGCGGCCTGGCTGTCAGTGAGTTGGGCGGCATTGTCGAGGCGCAGCACCGAGAGGCGGTGGCCGTCGGTGGCGGCACATTCCAGGCCGCGGGCCTCCAGGCCGAGGTGCACGCCGGTGAGCAGTTGCTTGGCCTCGTCGCCGCTGCTGGCAAACAAGGTGGCGCGCAAACCTTTCACCAGGGCATCCACGTTGAGACGGATCGGGGCGCCGGTCTGCAGCAGCGGCAGGTCGGGAAAGTCTTCGGCCGAGAGGCCCCGCATCTGATAGCTGCCCGAGAGGCTGGTGAGCTCCACCTGCTCCTGGCCTTCCTCGCAGCTGAGCGTGATCGGGCTCTCGGGCGAAAGCCGCGAAACAATCTCCCCGAAAAGGCGGGAGGGCAGGGTGATCGCTCCGCTGGTTTCCACCGCCGCCGGCAGGCTCGTCTGGATGCCGAGGCTGAGATCGAAGCCGGTGAGGCTGAGCCGGCCCGTGCCGGCATCGGCGGTGAGCAGGACGTTGGCAAGCACGGGGTGGGTCGGACGACTGGCGACCGCCCGGCTGACCAGCTGAAGGCTGGTGCTCAGTTCGCTCTGGGAGCAGACCAGCTTCATCGCTTTGACACGTCGGGGAAAGACACCCCGCCACAGGCCCCACCACGGTTCCACAACCGGGCTGGATCCGCAACGGCGGAGAGCCGAATCTCGCCTCGATCAGATTCTGTTTGCTTCTGCTTTCTATGGGTTTAAAAGGTTTGAAAAGAAGAAAAAGAACCCGTAGCCGTAGGGGCTGTGGAAACCAGGGAAAAACCTCAAATCCCTTTGTAAGCCAAGGGTTTCAGCTTTTAAGCATGGGGAATCAAACCGCCTGCTAGCGCTGAATTGAGGGTTTCCCACAAATTCCCCGTCCTGGGGGAAACGTTGGCGCTGCGGGCTGGTCTGCTTCTCTGTCGGTTCTCCCCGATGCCCATGAGGTTTTCCGCAGGCCGATTTCGGCCAGTTCCCCGACTGGCTATTGCTTTTCCCGCCGCAGCAGCGGCCTAATGGCCGGTTTCAGGCCTTAGGAGATGTTCGCCATTGAGCGATTGGAGGCAAGCCGACACACCTGCGGCTACCGATCACCGAAACCGCTGGAGCGCTCAGAAGCCCATCACAGACGCCACCACATCCACCTCAGGGGCCAGGCCGGCGTGGAAGCTGCCGTCGCTGTTGTCGATGGCGGTGGCGGGGTCTTTGAGGCCATTGCCGGTGAGCACACACACCACCGTGGCGCCAGACGGCAGCTCATCGCTGTGTTGCAGCAGCCCGGCCACCGAGGCGGCACTGGCCGGTTCGCAGAAGATTCCTTCCTCGCGGCCCAGCAGCTTGTAGGCGTTCAGGATCGCCTGGTCGGTGACGGCCTGGAAGGCGCCACCACTCTGTTCGCGCACCAACAGGGCTTTCTCGCGATTGGCGGGATTGCCGATTCGGATCGCCGTGGCGATGGTGTCGGGCTGTTCCACGGTGTGGCCCAGCACCAGCGGCGCAGAACCGCTCGATTGGAAGCCCATCATCCGTGGCAGGCGGCGGCAGTGGCCCGCCGCCTGATACTCCTGAAAGCCCATCCAATAGGCGCTGATGTTGCCGGCGTTGCCCATCGGAATGCAGAGCCAGTCGGGGGCTTCGCCGAGGGCATCCACCACCTCGAAGGCCGCTGTCTTCTGGCCCTGCAGGCGGTAGGGATTGACCGAGTTCACCAGGGTGACCGGATAGCGATCGGCCAGCTCGCGCACGATCGAAAGGGCCCGATCGAAGTTGCCCTTCACCGCCAGCACCTCGGCGCCGTAGACCAGCGCCTGGGCCAGTTTCCCCTGGGAGACATAGCCGTCGGGGATCAGCACGAAGGCCCGCATGCCGCCCCGCCGGGCGTAGGCGGCGGCGGCGGCCGAGGTGTTGCCGGTGCTGGCGCAGATCACGGCCTCGGCGCCGGCTTCCTTCGCCTTGCTCACCGCCATCGTCATCCCCCGGTCCTTGAAGCTGCCGGTGGGGTTGAGGCCGTCGTATTTGAGAAAGACCCGGACACCACGACCGATGCGCTCAGCGAGCGATGGGGCCGGGATCAAGGGGGTCGCCCCCTCACGCAGCGTCACCACCGGCGTCTGATCGGTGACCGGCAACCAGCGCCGATACGCTTCGATCAGACCTGGCCAGTCCTGCATCGTCGGCCTCGCGCCCAGACGTCTGAGAGCAGAGAGAACGGGCACAATCGCAGCAAAAGGGGCGAATTCGAATCTACGCGCCGGCTCAGGGAGCCTTCGGCTGGGCTGGAGGCTCAGCTTCCTCGCGCAGGCCATCGAGCGGTGATTCCGAGAAGAAGCGCACCAGATCGGCAATCGAGCTGGCCTTGTCGGCTAAGGCAACCAGGGCCGGCAGGCTGATCGCCATCTCATTAACGGGGTAGGCCTGCAGGAAACCGACTGGCGTGATCGTGCCGTTGCCTGCGTTGAGACCCAGGATCACGGCGGCCCGCAGGGCCGGAACGCCAGTCTGAGGAGCGCTGAGTGGCGAGATGATCCGGGCCAGACGCTTCAGCAGAACGTCGCCGATTCGGGTGCTGAGCAGGCGGCTGGTCAGCACCAACGGCAGCGACACAGACTGATTCAGTAGCTTCGATACCTCAGCGGGATCCTGGCGGCTCAAGCTGAGCAGGTCTGCCAGCAGGCCCCTGGCCTGGCCTGTTTCAGCGAGATGGGTGAGATCGGCTACAGGGATCGAGCGGCGGAAGGCCCCGCTCACCAAAACGATCTGCTCGGCCGCCTGCAGGCCTGGCCCGGCCAGGCTGAGGCTGAGGCCGAGCAGGGCCCCAAGGAATTTCGAGCGTTTGGGCAAGGTGCGTTCCTGTTCGCAACTGAACTCTAGAAGCTTGTCGCTGGCGTCAATCCCGCTCCGCTACGGATCTCCTGGGTCACGAGCACATCCCGCAGCAGCCGCACCACGCTGCGTTCGGCCAACCCTTGGGCCACCTTCACACCCATGCGGCGCAGGTCAGGTTCGGCCAGCAGCCGCGGCAGGCGGTTCAGCAGCAGTTGGGGCTCGAAACCGGGCAGTTCACGCAGGATCTCCAGCAAGGGCTGGATCGGCTCCAGGCTCAGTAACGGATCGTTGTCGATGGTGACCACGGGCCTGGAGCGCAGCCCCGGTGGCTGCAACCGCTTCGGCAGTCGCCGACCCAGCCTCTGGAACGCCCGCCAACCGAGGGCGTCGACCTGATCCACCAGGCCGTCCACCAGCTGCTGGCGCAGCATCCCGCCGTTGGCGGAAAAGAGGAAATCCAGCACCTGATCGAGCAGGCCCTCCACATCCAGCTGCTCCTGCAGAGAAGCGCTGCTGACCAGGCTCTCCAGTCGCTGCCAGCGGAAGTCATCACCGTCGAAGAGCATTTCGCGCAGGCTGCGGCGTAGATCCGGGTCGGGATCCTCCATCAGCCGCCGGGCGAAGTAGGGATAGGCGGCACCGAGGATCTTGAACTCCGGATCCACGCTCAGGGCAATGCCCTCCAGCGTCACCAGGGAACGAATGATCAGGGCGTAATAGGGCGGCACCTGGAAGGGGAAGCGATACATCACCCCTGAGAGGTCGTCGGTGACGGCCTTGAAGTCCATCCGGCTCACCCCCATCTCCAGCGCCTGGCCAAACACCGACTCGAAAGCCGGCACGATCGGTGCCAGGTTCACCTTCTCGCCCAGGAAGCCAAGGGTGACGAAATCGGTGGAGAGCGCATCGAAATTGCGATTGACCAGGTGCACCACCGCCTGGATCAGGCCGGTGCGTGAGGCCCGGCTCACTTCGCTCATCATCCCGAAATCCAGGAAGGCAAGCCGTCCGTCGGCCATCGCCAGCAGGTTGCCGGGGTGGGGATCGGCGTGGAAGAAACCGTGTTCGAGCAGTTGCTCCAGGCAACAGTTCACCCCCACCTGGACCATGTCATCGGGGTCGATGCCCAGGGTTTCGACGGCCTTGAGGTTGGTGAGCTTCACCCCATCAATCCATTCCATCGTCAGCACCCGCCGGCTGGTGGCCTGGCGGTAGATAGCCGGCACGGCAATGCGGGGATTGTGCTGATGGAGCCTGGCGAAGGTTTCGGCATTCTCCGCTTCGTGGAGATAGTCCATCTCCTCGAACACCCGCATGCCGAGCTCGTCGATCAGGGCGACCAGGTCGCTGCGGATCAGGCTGACGTTGCGGTTCAGCCAGCTGGCGATGTTGCGCACGATGTAGAGATCGAGCGTGATCTGCTCGCGCAGCCCCGGACGCTGCACCTTCACCGCCACCGCCTGGCCGTCCTTGAGCCGGCCGCGGTGCACCTGGCCCAGGGAGGCCGCCGAGATCGGTTCACGATCGAGCTGGGCGTAGATCTCGTCCACGGGTGCGCCGAGGTCGTCTTCGATGCAGGCCATCGCCAGGGCGCTGTCGAAGCCGGGCAGCTGGTCTTGAAGTCCGGCCAGTTCATCGAGCAGCAGCGGCGGCACGATGTCGGGCCTGGAGGAGAGGGCCTGCCCGGCCTTGATGAAGGCCGGGCCGAGGCTGGCCAACAGTTCGGTGCATTGCCGCGCCCTGGCCTGGGCTCGCTCCTTGTTGGCCAGCCGGCCGCTGAAGTGATCGACGCCGACACCAACGAGAAACAGACCGATCGGCACCAGGGTCTGCCAGACCCGCCGGAACAGGCGCCTGGGGTGGCCGGCATAAATCCGGCTGATGGCGGCCGGGTCGTAGCGGAGCAGGCCAGCGGCTTCGGTGAAATCGCTGAGCCCCGTCGTGGTCGGGAGAGTCAATCGCCCTCTCTGGAATCGTTAATTCCCTTCTAAACGAATCCAACCGTCGCTACGGTCAGGTCTCTGACCGGAGACCGTGGTGCTCACGGGTCTGCGCCTTGAGAACATCGCCCTGGTTGACGGCCTGGAGCTCAGCTTCGACCGGGGCTTCACCGTGCTCACTGGCGAAACCGGCGCCGGCAAGTCGCTGCTGCTCGATGCCTTGGACGCCCTGCTTGGTGGCGGCCCTGCCAACCAGGGCAGCCGCTTGCTGCGCCAGGGCTGTGACCGTGGCCTGATTGAGGCCAGTTTTGCCTCCTCGCCGCCGCTGCAGGCCTGGCTCCAGGCCCAGCAACTCGATGGCGATGAGCCGGAGTTGCTGCTCAGCCGCGAGTGGCGGCTGAGCAGCGAACGCATCTTGAGCCGCAGCCGCCTGAACGGGGTGGCCGTCAACCGCAGCCAGTTGCTGGAGCTGCGGCCACTGCTGCTGGAGCTCACCGTTCAGGGTCAGACCCGCCAACTGGCCCACCCCGGCCAACAGCGCCGCTGGCTTGATCGCTTTGGTGGCGAGCCCCTGGCGGCGGCCCTGGGCCCGGTCCGCGCCGCCCACCAGAGCTGGAAGCAGGCGGCGGCTGATCTTGAGGCCGCCCGCGCCAGCCGCGATCGGCTGGAGCAGGGCCGCCAGCAGCAGCAACAGCAGCTCGATGATCTCGATGCCGCCCATCTCGATGATCCGGGCGAGCGGCAGGCACTCGAAACCGAGCAGGACCGCCTCTCCCATGGCGTGCGGCTGCAGGAGGGGGTGATGACGCTGCTGGGCCGGCTGGTGGAAGGGGCCGAGGAGGCCCCGTCGGTTCTCGACCATCTCGGCGCCTGCGAGCAGGAACTGCAGCTGATCACCGCCCTCGACGGCAGCCTGGAGCCCCTGCAGCGGCGCTGCGGCGAGGCCCTGCAGCAGCTGCAGGATCTGGCCCGCGGCCTGGAGCGCTATGGCGCTGCCCTGGAGAGCGATCCGGCGGGCCTGGCCGGCCTGCAGGAGCGGATCGCCCAGCTCAAGGCCCTGGAGCGCCGCCATGGCCAGGATCTCGCCGGCCTGATCGACCGGCGTGACCAGCTCCGGCTGCTGCTGGCCCCCGGCGGCGAAGCCCAGACCCTCGCAAGCCTTGAGGCCGCTGAGGCCGCTGCCCGCAGCGCGCGGGATCGGGCTTGCGCCCTGCTCAGCACCCGGCGCAGCGAGGCCGCCCGCCTCCTGGAGGAGCAACTGATTAGCTCCTTGCGACCGCTTGGCCTCGCCAATGTGCGCTTCAGCGTGGCGCTGGAGGCCGTTGCACCCAAGGACGACGGTGCTGATCTGGTCCAGTTCCTGTTCTCGGCCAATCCAGGCCAGCCCCTGGCCCCGCTCCAGGAGGTGGCCTCCGGTGGCGAGATGAGCCGCTTCCTGCTGGCGCTCACCACTTGCCTGGCGGCGGCCGATCCCCACGTCACCCTGCTCTTCGATGAAATCGACGCCGGCGTCAGCGGCCGGGTGAGCGCGGCGATCGCGGCGCTGCTGCGGCGCCTGGCCCAGCAGCGCCAGGTGTTCTGCGTCACCCACCAGCCCCTGGTGGCCGCCGCCGCCGACCACCACTTCCAGGTGAGCAAGCAGGTGGAGGACGGCCGCACGCTGACGCGGGTGTCCCACCTGCGGGACACCCAGGCGCGGCAGCGGGAACTTGCCGAGTTGGCCGGTGGTGATTCCGGTGAGGCCCACAGCTACGCCGCCAGCCTGCTGGGTCGGGGCGCGGCCTGACTCGCCGCCCGGTGCGGCTTCGTACAATGCCTGGCTGACGAACAGAAGGCATGGGTCGCTTGGCTGGCGTCAACGGGCACGACACAACGGCACCCAAGCCGGCAGCAAAGAAGAAGGGCTCGCCGAAGAAGGCCCCACCGGGGGATGGCACCCTCAACCTCGACGGCAGCGTCGAAGACGTGATCCGGGTGCGTGGCGCCCGCCAGCACAACCTGCGCAACCTCGATCTCACCATTCCGCGCAACAGCCTGGTGGTGTTCACCGGCGTCAGCGGCAGTGGCAAGAGCTCCCTGGCCTTCGACACGATCTTCGCCGAAGGCCAGCGTCGTTACGTCGAAAGCCTGTCCGCCTATGCCCGCCAGTTCCTCGGCCAGGTGGACAAGCCCGATGTGGATGCCATCGAGGGTCTCTCGCCGGCGATCTCGATCGACCAGAAGTCGACCAGCCACAACCCCCGCTCCACTGTCGGCACGGTCACCGAGATCCAGGACTATCTGCGCCTTCTCTATGGCCGCGCTGGTGAACCGCATTGCCCCCAGTGCGAGCGTTCGATCCGGCCGGAGAGCATCGATGAGATGGTCGACCGGATCCTCGCCCTGCCCGACGGCACCCGCTACCAGCTGCTGGCGCCGGTGGTGCGTGGCAAGAAAGGCACCCACGCCAAGCTGCTCAGCGGCCTGGTGGCCGAAGGATTCGCCCGGGTGCGGATCAATGGCGAGGTGCGTGAGCTCTCCGACAACATCGAGCTCGACAAGAACCATGCCCACCACATCGAGGTCGTCGTCGACCGCTTGGTGGCTCGAGACGGCATCGCCGAGCGGCTGACCGATTCGCTGCGCACCTGCCTGAAACGGGGCGATGGCCTGGCCCTGGTGGAGGTGGTGCCCAAGACCGGGGAGGAGCTGCCCGACGGGGTGGAGAAGGAACGGCTCTACTCGGAAAACTTCGCCTGCCCGGTCCACGGCGCGGTGATGGAGGAACTCTCACCACGGCTGTTCTCGTTCAACAGCCCCTACGGCGCCTGCCCGGATTGCCACGGCCTCGGCCACCTGCGCACCTTCACCTTTGAGCGGGTGGTGCCGGACCCGAGCCTGCCGGTGTACGCGGCGATCGCCCCCTGGAGTGAGAAGGACAACAGCTATTACTTCTCCCTGCTGTTCAGTGTGGGCGAAGCCTTCGGCTTTGAAATCAAACGGCCCTGGAACCAGCTCACCCCTGAGCAGCAGCAGATCCTGTTGCAGGGCAGTCCGGAGCCGATCGCGGTGCAGGCCGACAGCCGCTACGCCAAGGGCCCGGGCTACCTGCGGCCCTTCGAGGGAATCCTGCCGATCCTGGAGCGCCAGCTGCGCGACGCCAGTGGCGAGGCGATCCGCCAGAAGCTGGAGAAGTACCTGGATCTGGTGCCCTGCGGCACCTGCCACGGCCTGCGGCTGCGGCCCGAGGCCCTCGCCGTCAAGGTGGGCCCCTATGGCATCACTGATCTCACCAATGTGAGTGTGGCCGACACCCTGGAGCGCATCGAGGCCCTGATGGGCGTGGGTGCGGCCGAGGGTTCGGCTCCCCTCCTGAATGCACGCCAGATCCAGATCGGCGATCTGGTGCTGCGCGAGATCCGCATGCGGCTGAAATTCCTGCTCGATGTGGGGCTCGACTACCTCAGCCTTGATCGCCCGGCGATGACGCTATCGGGCGGCGAGGCCCAGCGCATTCGCCTGGCCACCCAGATCGGCGCCGGCCTCACCGGCGTGCTCTACGTGCTCGATGAACCGAGCATCGGCCTGCACCAGCGCGACAACGACCGGCTGCTCGCCACCCTGTTCAAGTTGCGCGACCTGGGCAACACCCTGATCGTGGTCGAGCACGACGAGGACACGATCCGCGCCGCTGACCATCTGGTCGACATCGGGCCGGGGGCCGGCGTGCACGGCGGCCACATCGTGGCGGAGGGTTCGCTGCAGAACCTGCTGGAGGCGGAAGACTCCATCACCGGTGCCTATCTCAGCGGTCGCCGCTCGATCCCCACACCCCCGGAGCGCCGAAACGCCGGCAGCCGCAAGCTCAGCCTGGTGCAATGCCGCCGCAACAACCTTCAGGACCTCGATCTCGACATTCCCCTCGGCCGTCTGGTCTGCATCACCGGGGTGAGCGGCAGCGGCAAGAGCACCCTGGTGAATGAGCTGCTGCATCCCGCCCTGGAGCACAAGCTCGGCCTCAAGGTGCCCTTCCCTTCCGGACTCCAGGAGCTGCGCGGGATCAAGTCGATCGACAAGGTGATCGTGATCGACCAGAGCCCGATCGGCCGCACGCCCCGCTCCAATCCCGCCACCTACACCGGTGCCTTCGATCCGATCCGCCAGGTGTTCGCCGCCACCGTGGAGGCCAAGGCCCGCGGCTACCAGGTGGGGCAGTTCAGTTTCAACGTGAAAGGGGGCCGCTGTGAGGCCTGCAGCGGCCAGGGGGTGAACGTGATCGAGATGAACTTCCTGCCCGATGTGTACGTGCAGTGCGATGTCTGCAAGGGGGCCCGCTACAACCGCGAAACCCTGCAGGTGGCCTACAAGGGCCACACCATTGCCGAGGTGCTGCAGATGACGGTGGAGCAGGCTGCCGATGTGTTCAGTGCCATTCCCCAGGCGGCTGATCGGCTGCGCACCCTGGTGGATGTGGGGCTGGGCTACATCAAGCTCGGCCAGCCGGCCCCCACCCTCTCCGGCGGCGAGGCTCAGCGGGTCAAGCTGGCGACGGAGCTGTCAAAACGGGCCACTGGCAAGACGCTTTACCTGATCGATGAACCCACCACCGGTCTCAGCTTCTACGACGTCCACAAGCTGATGGACGTGATGCAGCGGCTGGTGGACAAGGGCAATTCGATCGTGGTGATCGAGCACAACCTCGATGTGATCCGCTGCGCCGACTGGTTGATCGACCTCGGCCCCGAGGGGGGCAACAAGGGGGGCGCGATCGTGGCGGCCGGCACGCCCGAGCAGGTGGCGGAGCATCCCAGCAGCCACACCGGCCGCTACCTCAAAGAGGTGCTGGCCCAACATCCAGCCCTCAGCTGCAGCCCTGAACCGAGATGCGATAGCTGAATCCAAGGGCTTTGGGATCCTCGCTGGCGCCCACCTTGAAATTCATCTGGCTGGCCTGCTTGCCTTCGACAGCTGCGAACGGGCCGAACATGCGGCCTGTGCCGATCGGTGGATTCATCACTTCATTGATCACCTGGAGGTTGGAGCCATCGCTGAATTTCATGAATCCTTCCACCGGGTATTTCGCGCCCGGATCGGAGGAGTTGGCGGTGAAGAAGAACTTGAAGCTGGTATAAGGCTGGTCGACGATGAAGTCGGTGTTCCAGTTCGTCTTTCCGAGAAGTTTGGCGCGGCTCACCTGCTTGCTCACGATCGGTGTGGTGCCATCGCCGCCGATGGGCTGCAGAAAACTGCAGCGTTCTGCGGCAACCGACGTGCCAGATCCGCCGCCAATCAGAAGCGGCGCCGCCATGGCCAACAGGGCAAAACGGTTCATCCAATCGTTTCGAGTCGTCCCAATTAAAGCGGTTGTCTGGCGAACGGGTTCAAGGAGTTGGTTGGAAATCGGTCCATGGGTGCCCCTGTCGGGGGATCATGGTGGCAATACGCCCGCCCCACGTGCGCCCGCCCAGTTTTCCATTGCCGACCCGTTGGCTGGTCGTGGCAGCAGCGCTGCTCACCTCAATGGGTGTGGGCGGCCGCCCGGCGGCCGCCCTTGAACAGATCGATCTGAACATTCCGGTGCTGGACACCATGTTCACGGTCAAGTTGTCGGAGCTCAATGAACCCGGCGGCCTGTTCGCCGGTACCAGTGATCTGGCCGAGCTCGATCGAGCCACCAACGGGGCGATCGGGCGGCGTCTGCTGGAGTTCTTCAATTACCCACTGCCGATTCAGTCGCTGGCGGTGGTGCGCGAAACGGCCGATTCGCCCCTGGCTAGCCAGGCCCTGCTGCTGGTTTCGGCCATCGGCGGCATCGATGGGCTGCCTGCCGACATCAATGGTGAGGAGCTCCGCCGCGTTCTCGATCGCGCCGCCGCCAAGGGTCCGCTCACCATGCTCACGGTTCTCCAGGCCCTGCCAGGCGAGACGGCCTCCGTTGACCTGGAGCTGGCCCTGTTCGCTGTCCAGCGCCTCAGCCGCCAGCTGCAACCGGCCGACAGGCTGATCGCTGTGGCGACGGCGGCCCGCCCGGACCCCGCCCTGGTTCGCCCTGGCCCCCTGGCGGTGGAGCGGCGGGAGACCAGCCTGGTGGTCAGCCATCGCCCCGATCCTCTCCAGGTGGTAGTGGTGAGCCCAGGCCGGGCGGGAAACGGCCGTTTGGTCTTGATTTCCCATGGGCTCTGGGACGATCCGGAGAGCTTCGAGGGCTGGGCCAGCCATCTGGCCAGCCATGGCTACACCGTGCTGCTGCCACGCCATCCCGGCAGTGACCTCAGCCAGCAGCGGGCCATGCTCTCCGGCACCGCCCCACCACCGAGCCCGGCTGAGCTGAGGTTGCGGCCCCTCGATGTCTCGTCGTTGATCGACGGTGCCGCCGACGGCAAACTCGGGTTACCGGCCGGCCTGCGCACCGATTTCGTTGCGGTGCTGGGTCAGTCGTGGGGGGCCACCACCGTGCTGCAGCTCGCGGGTGCCCAGCCCAGCGCCACCCTGCTGGAGGAACGCTGCGGCAATGTCAAGGATCCGGCCCGCAACCTGAGCTGGTTGCTGCAGTGCAGCTTCATCAGTTCGGCCAGCGAGGCCTCCCTGGCCGATCCCCGCGTCAAGGCGGTGGTGGCGGTGAGTCCACCAATGTCGTTGCTGTTCAACCACGGCGCGGCGCGGGGCATGAACGCCCGGGCCCTGGTGGTCAGTGGCAGCCGCGACTGGGTCGTGCCCTCCGGCCCTGAGGCGATCACGCCGCTGGCTGCTGAGGCCGCTGCCGCCGGCGGTGGTCACCGGCTGGTGATTGCCGAAGGCGGCGATCATTTCAACCTCGGCTCTCGCTACGGGGAGGAAGGCGGCGGCGCGCTGGGTGCCCTGCTGCTGGCCTGGGTGAACGGGGCCTTTGCCGCTGGTGCCGCCGCCGCCCCAGGCCCCGCTGCACCATCCCTCCTTCCCGCCACCGGCTGGGGGAATGCCAGCCGTCCGCTC
Organism: Cyanobacteria bacterium bin.51; assembly: GCA_013203655.1. Lineage (GTDB taxonomy): Bacteria > Cyanobacteriota > Cyanobacteriia > PCC-6307 > Cyanobiaceae > Regnicoccus. The sequence goes on along the minus strand of JABMPN010000001.1, from coordinate 3,128 downwards.
TTCGATGTGACAGGGCAATTGCGAGCGAACCCCTGATCAGAGGATCCCGAGATCAGAGGATCCCGACCCCTGGCCTTCGCGGCTAGTACTCAGGCTCGACGCTGTCCTGGCCGCCATAGCGGGTGTTGATGTCGGGCATCCAGTAGCTCAGGTCGCCGTGCCAGAACAGCCTGCCTTTCAGGCTTTGGCTGCTCAGCTTGCTGTTGCCCATCACCGAGAGCAGCCTGGCCAGCTCCACCGGCGACAGGTCGGTCGTGATGTCTTCGTCGGCAATGGCCAGCAACGACGGCAGCCTGGCAATGGTGGAGGGTTGAACCAGCTTCTTGAACACCTCGCGCAACACCATCTGCTGGCGTTCCATCCGGCCCAGATCGCCGAGCTCGTCGTTGCGATAGCGCAGGAAGCCTTCCAGGTCCCGGCCCTTGAGCAATTGGGGACCCGGGTAGAGATCGATGTAGAGATCCTGGCGACTGTCGACGTAATACATGCTCTTGGGAACATCGATTTCGACGCCACCGAGGGCTTCAGCCAGCTTCTCGACCGCGTCGAGATTGACGATCAAGTAGCGATCGATGTCCGTCGAGAGCAGGCTCGAGACCTCCTGTTTGGCCACGTTCACTCCGCCCACCGCATAGAGGGCGTTGGCCTTGATCACACCGAACGATTCCGACTCGATGAAGGTGTCCCGGGGAACCTGGGTGATCTGGGTGACACCGTCGAGAACCTCAACGGTGAACATCACATCGGTGCTGCCGCTGATCTGATCGGTGCCCAGCACCAGGATGCGGCGATTCTCCAGGCTGAGAGGGTTGACCAGCGAGGTCAGGGCCGGGTTGGAGCTCTGCAGATTGGCCAAGGCTCCGCCGAGCAGGCCTGGCAACGGGCCGGCCAGGGCGTAGCCGAAGGCAAGCCCGCAACCGAAGCCGATCAGCAGGGCGCGACGGGGCAGTCGGGGCTTCTCTGGGCCGCCGGCCGGCAGCTCGGGTGGTGCGGGTGGCTGGCTTCCGCGTTGCCGGTCCAGGTGGGACACGGTGCCGGGAGGGTTGGAGCGACGACGCGGTTGGGCCTGGGCCATGAAGTGTCCTGTTGGGCGCAGCTTAAAACCCAATCCCCGGTCAGGCCAGCTCTGCTGGGCTTCCGGCGATCACGTTGATCCGGCTGGCGGCCCGATCGGCGCGCCCGCGGGCTTCGGCCAGGTCTTCGCCGCCGGCCACCACCACGCCCATCCGTCGCTGGGGCCGAGCTTCCGGTTTGCCGAACAGCAGCACCTGGGTGTCCGGCTCGGCCAGGGCCGCAGCAACGCCGTCGTAGGCGACGCTGGCGAGTTTGCCTGTGGCCAGGATCACCCGGCTGGCGGCCGCGCCGCGGGAGCGGATGGCGGGGATCGGCAACCCCAGGACGGCCCGCAGGTGCAGGTCGAACTCGCTGAGGTTCTGGCCCCTGAGGGTGACCAGGCCGGTGTCATGCGGCCGCGGCGAGAGTTCCGAGAACACCACCTCCTCCTGGCCGCGTGGGCCGCAGAGGAAAAACTCAACGCCAAACAGTCCAGCCCCACCCAGGTGGTCGGTGACGCGGCGGGCCATCGCTTCGGCTGTTGCCAGGGCAGGGGCGCCCAGCTCCGCCGGCTGCCAGCTGCACTGGTAGTCCCCCCGCTCCTGGAGGTGGCCGATCGGCGGGCAGAACAGGGTGGGCCCCTCCCATTGCTTCACGGTCAGCAGGGTGATCTCCTGGTCAAAGCGCAGGAACTCCTCGACGATCACCCGCGCCCCGGCGCCGCGGGCTCCGGCCAACGCCGCCTGCCAGGCCGCGGTGATCCCCTCGGGTCCTTCCACCACGCTCTGGCCCTTGCCCGAGGAGCTCATCACCGGCTTGACCACCACCGGCCAGCCCAGGGGCGCGGCGGCCTCAGCCAGCTCGGCCGCACTGGCGGCATAGGCGAAGCGGGCGGTGCGCAGGCCGAGGTTGCCGGCGGCCAGGTCGCGGATCCGGTCGCGGTTCATCGTCACCGCCGTGGCCCGGGCGGTGGGGATCACGGTGAACCCTTCCACTTCAAGCTCCGCCAGGGCATCGACGGCCAGGGCCTCAATCTCGGGAATCAGCAGATCGGGGCGGTGGCGGCGCACCACGGCCTTGAGCGCTTCGGGATCGGTCATGGCGACCACCTCGGCGGCATCGGCCACCTGCATGGCCGGGGCGCCGGGGTAGCGGTCGACGGCGATCACGCGGCAACCCAGGCGCTGGGCGGCGATGGCCACCTCCTTGCCCAGTTCACCGCTGCCCAGCAGCATCAGGGTGCGGGGAAAGGAGGTGGCGGGCATGGGCATGGCGCGCGGGTTGCGGAGGCTCCGATCCTGCTGCCTGACGGGCCTGCTAGAAGTGCTCGGCGACCCACTCCGCTGCAACGGCCCGCCGTGTTGATCTCCTCCCAGGCCGTTCTGGCCTTCTCGACGGCCGGCGATGTGGCCAACGGCCTTCCGTTCGGCTGGGATGTGGCCGGGCTGCAGCGGGGGGTCCTGATCTATCTCGGGATTTCCTCGCTCGCCTTCGTGCTGGTCTGGGGACTGGGCCTGCTGCGCCGCTCCTGAGCCGTTTCGATCAGTCTTCGCGGCCGGATGGGAGGTCAGCAATCAGATCGAGCTGGCGCACGGGCGTCTCCTCACTGATGAAGCCGTAGGCCTCGAACACCTGGTCGTCGGGGTGGGTGATGTGCTGACCATCGCTGTGGCGTTCCAGTTCGAACCCTTCTTCGGCCATGCGGCGCATCAGGGCCGCAGCCTCCTCGAACCGTGAAGCCATCGCCGCGAGGCTGGCGCAATCGGCCGTCAGCCCTTTTTCTTTCCAGGTGAAATAAGCCATACCACCAGCTTGAAGCCATGCCATCAGCTTGGCCCCAGCATCGACTCAAATCAGGGCAGCAGCAGCAGGCCCGCTACCACCAGCAGCACGCTGATCGTCCAGAAGCCCACCACCACCCGTTGCTCGGAGTGACCGGCCAGCTCGAAGTGGTGGTGGAGTGGGGCCATCCGGAACAGGCGGCGGCCCTGACCATCGGCCCCCTTGGTGGCCTTAAACACCCACACCTGCAGGATCACCGAGAGGGATTCGGCCACGAACACGCCGCCCATCAG
>JABMPN010000016.1 GCA_013203655.1 Cyanobacteria bacterium bin.51 | reverse complement strand
GGTCAGAGGAGCGACTGAACCCCTGAACGCCCAGGCGCCGGCACCAGCACCAGCACCAGCACCCGCACAGGAGTGAAGGATGCCGATGACCGGCCACCCTTCGCTCTCACCACCCAACTGAACACGCTCAACATCGATCGGCCCCAGTTGTCGCCTGCGGGCATCAAGACGCTGGAGGAAGGGATGGAGACGGTGGACGCGGGTCGGGAGTGCTGGAGGATCTCAGCCGTTACGTGATCACACTGCTGGCGCTGGTGGATCCGGTGATCTGCGCGGTGATGCTGATGCAGAACTGTGGGGAGTGCTCAAAAGCTCAGCGGCTGGGCGGAGTAACAACGGTGGTGTGGCGCACCGGGGCCATTCTCTTGCTCAGTGCCTTCCCGGGCCCGAGGCTGCTTGCTTCCCTTGCCCTCTCCCTCGACTCTCCCTCGACACCTTCCGCATCGCGGGCGGCCTGGTGATCGGCTCGATTGGCTCTGGCATGTTCCAACCAGGCGACAACGCGGCGTCCTCACCAACCTGCGCGCGTTCTTCGGGCCTGCGGCAGAGGCCTCTGGCTGAATGCTCTGGTCTGGGCTTCGTTCCAGCTGATGCCTCCGAGCCAGCGGCCGATGGCAGCGGCGATGGCCGAACCGGTGAGTAGCCAGGGCAGGGTGGCGGGATTGCCCTGCAGCGTGAACACAAACACAGAGCAGAACAGGGGTGTGCGGCAGGCGCCGCTGAACAGCGCCGCGGCAGCGATGGCGACCAGGGCCGCCTGTTGATCCGCCGGCCACTGGTGCAGCCAGGGGCCGGCCAGCACGGCTCCCAGGCTCATCGAATCGTGCATCAGGCCGCCGGGAGCGCCGATCGCGATGCTCAGCAACGGCCCAAGCAGCCGCGGCGCACCTGCCCACCAGGGCATGTCCGCACGGCCGGCCAGGGCTGGGCCGAGGGCGAGTGAGCCGTCGTTGAGGCTGATGCCGCCACTCGCCACCGCCAGCAGACCGAACAACACGCCGATGGCCAGCGCGGTAGGCACCAGGCGAGAACGCAACAACGGCCCAAGGCGCTGGGCGAAGGGAACAAGCAGGCGGACCAGCAGCACACCGATCAGGGCGGCAGCCACACTGATGAACAGGGCGAACGGCAGCAGGCCAGGCGCCAGCGGCAGCGCCATCCCCTCGGCCAGACGGGCGGGTTGACCCAGCTGAGAATTGACCAGGGTGCCGAGGCCCGCCAGCACCAGAGTGGGCACTAGCAGTTGGAAGCCAGACACGGCGCTGAGTTCTTCGAGCGCGTAGGCCGCCCCCAGCAGGGGGGATTGGAAGGCGGCACCGAGGCCAGCGCCTCCACCGATCGCGACGGTGAGCGCCAGCGGCAGGCGTTGAAGGGGGGCGAGCCGGCGGCGCAGGGCCAGCAGGATCGAAGCTCCAAGGGCGGCGGAGGGGGATTCAGTGCCCACGCTCAGCCCGGCGAGATGGGTGAGCGCCAGCAGGGGCAAACGCGCCAGCTGGTGCTCGAGCGAGAGGTTGGCGATGGCGCGATCCCGTTCTGCGTCAGTGCGGGCGTCCTGGAGAACCAGCACGCCGGTGAGGCCGCCACCCCGGCCGGCAGCCAGCGGCCCCCAGGCCAGCAGCACAAACGCCACGGTGGCGAGCAGCGGCCCTGCCAGCAACAGGGGGTTGAGGGCTCGGTCGCTGCCGAGGGGCCAGAGCCGCTGGAGCCGGAAGCCCAGCTCAGAGAGCCATTGATAGGGGAGTTCAGCCAGGCCGATCACCAGTCCCGCCAACAGCAGGGTCAGGGCCCAGCTGACTGCCAGGCGCAGCGACTGGGCATGGCGAGAGAGCGGCGTGGTGGTCATGCGCTGATGTCCACCCGGGAGTAGGCCCACAACAGGGTCGCCAAGATCAGTGCAAGGGCGAGCAAGGAAAGCGCCAGTGGCACCTGGGAGGTGTCTGGCAGCCAGACCACGAGGGCCACCAGCGCTGCGGTGCCCTCCTGCTGCATAAAACCGGTGAGGGCTGAGGCCTGGCCAGCTTTGGCGGGGAAAGCCTGCATCGGCAGGGCCAGGCCGATCGGCACGATCATGCCGCCACCGGCCACCACCACCAGCATCGGACCCAGAAGCGAGAGCGGATCAAAACGGCCGGCCAGCCCCAGCGCCAGCATCACCAGGGCACCAGCGGTGATCGCGGCGAGGCCAATCCAGAGCAGCCGCTGCTGACCCAGACGCACCACCGTGCGACGCACAACGAGGGAACCCACTAGATAGGCCCCGCTCAGGGAAAGGGAAAGGTTGCCGAACTGGGCGGCGCTGTAGCCGAAGCTTTGCTCGAAATCAAAGGGACTGGCGGCGGCATAGCCAGCCACCACGCCAGTGGCGAGCATCACGATCAGGGCCGGCAGCAGGAAACGGCGGTCCCGGAGCAGGCGGCCATAGTCGCCCAGCACCACGGCCAGCTCCCGACGCACCGTGCTGGCACGGGAGGGCACGGGCGGCAGGGTTTCGCCCAGCTCCCGGGCCAGGTAAGCGAGCGCGAGTGAGCCCAAGAGGGTGAGGAGAACAAAGTCGGCCCGCCAGGAGCTCACGCTGGCGAGCCAGCCCCCGAGGAAGGGCGCGATACCGAGGGCCAGCGCGTAGCTGATCGCCGCCACCGACATCGCCTGGGCCAGGGAGCGCTGGCTGAACACATCCCGGAGGCAGGCCCGCGACACGCTGGTGCCACAGCCGCCAGCCACCCCCTGCAGCAGCCGCAACAGCAGAAACGTCCCGAATTCGGGCACCAACGCCAACCCCAGGCTCGCGAGCATGAACAGGGTCACGCCGCAAAGGGCGATTGGCCGGCGCCCGAAGCGATCGGCCAGGGGCCCCCATACCAGCTGGGAGAAGCCGTAGCCGAGGGCGTAGGCGGTGATCGATTCCTCGGCGGTGCCGGCACTCACCTGAAAATCGCTGGCCATGGCAGGCAGCGAGGGCAGGGCAATGAACAGGCCCGATTGCCCCAGCGCAACGCCCAGGCAGGCGTAGCTGATCTGGGCAACCCCGGAGCTTGATCCCTTGACGGAGCCTGGGCCAGGAGGGGAGATCACGCAAGCTCCGGCCAGAGATCGGGCTGATTGATCATGGGCTCGTGCAGCGGCAGCACGTGAAAGCGGCGGCGGATCTCCCGCAACGGTTCTGAGGCGATGGCCAGATGGTCCACCTGGCTGAAATCGCCACGGCAGCTCGATCCGCGCACGAGCGCCTCGGCGAACAGGTCGGTGGAGCCAGGCAGGTCGAGGGCTCCCAGGCGACCATTCAGACCGTGATAAGGCTCACCGCCACCGCCATAGGCAACGAATTGATGGTTGGTGCCGTGCTTGAACAGACCCACTTCATGGATCAGAAAGTTTGTCAATGACGCCATCCAATTAGCATCACTGTTGTTCAGGGCCAACTTGAACGCACCCAGGGCAATCTCACCGGGGCCTGTCGGTTCATAGCCCGTGATCACATGGTTCATGTCATGGCAGACGTCATAGCGGGGATTGGGTGTTTCCCTGTTGGGCCTCGCCAGGCCCCGGCGCCTTGGCTTGCCGTTCGGAGAGCTCGGGGATGTATGTGTCGTAAGCGCGAACAAAGCGTGCCGTCGCCTCAGCCGCCGAACAATGGGCAAAATCCCGGACGATCTGGAGCTGAGGCGGATCGATCTCCAGGGCTCAGGCAACACCGCGGCCAAGGCCCCGGGCGCCAGGGGTTCAAGCCCCTGCAACTCGCTGTCTTCTAGGGCAAGCAGATGGCTGGCCACGGCTGAGAAGACGCGCTCCTGTTCTGCGGTGGGGCCCCCCTCCGCATCGATCAGACCCAGCAAACCAGCGGCAAGATGGCGAGCCTCCGTTGGGCTTACCGGGAACGGAATCCGATGGGGTTTCATCACCGAAACAGTCAGCGTGAGTGGAACTCTATGGGGCGCGTAACGGTCTGGCCTTCGATCCGATTGTTGTTGATCTCCTATCGCTCAGAGGGACCGTCATCCCAGTGGGATTGGTGAGGTCGTTGTAAGGCAGCGCTATGTCTCCAAGGCCACGCCATGACCATCGCCTTTCTGATGGATGGCCAAGGCCAGTGGACTTTCTCTCCTACGTTTGTTCTCACCTGGAGCTTTATTCTCCAGGGCGATTGAACCACAACCGATCCGATCTCAGTGAGTGGCAAGCGTGATCCGTTTAATCGCGCCAATCACAAGCCGCTGCGCGCCAGGTCCCACTTTGCTTGGTCGGGCTGGATGAAGGCGATGATCGCTGCATCGTCGTGGGACCGATGGCCGGCAAGCGCACCCTCAACGCCCGCAACCTCGAAGCCCTCGGGGCGCCTGTGCTCGCCGAACTGCTGATCGAGCTGAGCAGCGGCAATGCCGTGATGCAGCGGCGCCTGCGCTTAGCCCTGGCCGCTGCCGAGGGGGCCAGTGAAGCCGCCCAGGAGGTGCGCAAGCGCCTGACGGCGATCGCGCGCTCCAGCACCTACGTGGATTCCCGCAAACGCAAAGCTCTGGTGTCCGAGCTCGAAGCCCAGCGGCAGGCGATTTCCGGAGCGATTGCCGAGGCCGATCCGGCCCAGGCCTTCGCGTTGCTGGTGCGCTTCCTGGAGCTGGCCGATGGCGTGATCGATCGCTGCTCCGACAGCACCGGCTCCGTGATCGGGGTGTTCCAGCAAGCGATGGCCGAGCTGGGGCCAATCGCCACCGCCGCCAAGCTGAAACCGGACGCCTTGGCCGAGCAGGTGGTCGATCTGCTTGGCGACAACGGCTATGGCCAGTTCGATGCGCTGATCCCGGCGATGAAAGAAGCCCTGGGCGAGCAGGGGCTGCGACTGCTGGAGCGCCACTGCCGTGAACGGGGCGCCCGCGATGGCCACGCCGCCCTGCTGCAGATCGCCGAATGCCGCGGCGATGTGGACGCTTACCTGGCCCAGTTCGACGCCAACCAGCTCAGCTGGCCCAGCACTGCCGCCGACGTGGCCCTACATCTGCTTAAGGCAGGCCGAGCGGAGCAGGCGCTGGTGGTGCTCGATGGCGCTGCCAAGGGTGCGGCCAGCTGGCATTCCCCCGACTGGAACGAAACCCGCATCGCCGTACTCGAAGCGCTTGGCCACAGTGAAGAAGCCCAGAACTTGCGCTGGCAGTGCTTCTGCACAACCCTGTCGATCCCCCACCTGCGTGAGCACCTCAAACGCCTGGCGGCCTTCGAGGATGGGGAGGCCGAGGAGCGGGCCTTCCAGGTGGTGGCGGAACACCCGATGCCGCTGCTGGTCCTGCAGTTCCTGGTGAACTGGCCTGCCCTGCCCCGGGCCGCCCGTTACGTGATCACCCACTGGGAGGAGTGGGACGGGGAAGCCTTCGACATCTACGGCCCAGCCGCCGAACGCCTCAGTGCCGCCCATGCGCTGGCCGCCACGCTGCTGTTGCGGGCCATGGTGGTGTTTGCCCTGTCGATGGGCCGGGCCAAGCGCTACCGCTACGCCGCCGAGCACCTGCGCAGCTGCGATCAGCTGGCCTGCCGCATCGACGACTGGCAGGGCTTGGAGAATCACGAGCGTTTTGTGAGCCGCCTGCAGCAGGCCTTCGGGGCGAAGTGGGGTTTCTGGCAGATGCTGGAGCGCTGAGCGGAGCAGGATCCCGGCAACCACCACAACGACGAAGCTGAGCGCCGTTGTGGTGGTTGCTCTGGGATCGGATGGCTACGGTTCAGGTAGGCCATACGAGGGGAGAATCCCATGATCGAATGCATGAGCGGGCTGCCGGATGGCACCCTCGGTTTTTCCTTCCAGGGGCAGATCACGGCCGATGATTATGACCACGTGCTCACACCAGCACTTGATCGTGCCCTTGAGCAGCACGACCACCTCAAGCTGATCGCCCAGCTGGGGCCATCCTTTGAGGGCTACGACCTGGGCGCGGCCTGGGCCGATGGCCGTGAAGCTTTGCGGCACTGGGATGGGTTCGAGCGTCTAGCACTGGTGAGCGATGTGGCCTGGGTGCACACGGCTGCGGCAGCCTTCAGCCTGGCGATGCCCTGCCCGGTGCGGGTGTTTGCCAACGCGGACTTCGAGGATGCTCGCCGTTGGCTATCAGAATCATTGGGCACGATGCGCCTGGAGCGGCACGGCGATGTGATCGAGGTCCGGCTGATCGGCACGATCGAAGCCAGCGCCTATCAACAGATGGAAACCAACATCGACGCCGAACTTCAGGATGTCGATGGCGCAAGGCTGCTGCTGGATCTGCGCGAGTTCGATGGCTGGGCCGGTCTCGGTGCCCTGGGGCGCCACATGGCACTCGTGCGCGACCATCGCCGGGCGATGCGGCGGGTGGTGGTGGTGGGCAACAAGGCCTGGCAGGCGCTGGCGGAAAAGCTGATCTCCCAATTTGTTGAAGCTGAGACCCGTTTCTTCGATGCGGCTGATTATGCACTGGCTGAAACCTGGATTCGCCTCCGACCTACCGATGGGAAAGAGATCGAAGCTTGAGTTCTGGCCATGATCCGCCAGAGCTTTTGCGAAGTACAACAACGAAGTCGATCGAGCAAGGCCTAGGGTTGAAGATTAAAGATTAAAGATTAACGATTAAAGATTGAAGCCGTCACTCTTAAGGTTGGTGGCGAAACCTTTGATTCTCCTGTTCTGCTAGCTCGCTGGGCTATGCCTCTCCTGCCACCGCTCGCCTTATGAGCGAGCGCAACGGCGCTCACAAATGGGCACATCCAATGATTCAAGGGCTGATGATCCGTGTCTGAATGTCTTCGCCAGCTGGCACTGTTGGTGGTGATGCAGGTGGTGCGGATTCAATTTCCCGATGTGGCCACCATTTCCAGCCAAGACGTGGCCCGTCAGCTAGCGGGCGATCCGTCGCCGCCGCTGATGATCGACACCCGCGAACCCAGGGAATATGCCGTCAGCCACCTGCCTGGAGCCCTCAATCTCACCACGGTAAACGCCATCGAGCAGGCCGGTATTGCCAAGGATCGACCCTTGGTGGTGTACTGCACCGTTGGCTATCGCTCCGCTGATCTGGCCAGAGAACTGAACGCAGCGGGCTATGGCCAGGTAGCGAATCTGGAAGGTTCAATCATCCAGTGGCACAACCAGGGCAATCGCCTAGTGGCTCAAGGCCAATCGGTCGAGAAAGTGCATCCCTACGACAACATCTGGGGCCTGCTGCTGAATCCAGCTGATCGATCCTATGGAATACCGAAGTAAGACGACGACCCAGGCGTGATGCTGAGGGTCTGGTTCTGTTGGCGTGCGAGTGACGCAAACCTGTCAAGGCTCAGCCGTTGCATTCACAGCCGCAACCGAGGTGGCAGGCCTCGCCGTTGGGGTGGCCTTTGGCGCAGGCATCACTGCAGAAGGATCCTTCTGCCTGCACTGCGCAATGGCAGCTCGGGCAAGCGCACTCGATCTTGACGGGGCGTTGCAGGGTCGTGGTCATGGCTTCTCTCTGCAGAGGGCGGACAACGCAACCATTCTGGGGCCTTTTCGTCAGTTCCTGGGCCTCTCACCGCGCAAGGCGGTCTGTTTAGGGTCACGTTCATGGGGCCGGTGCAGATCGTCTGGTTCAAGCGGGATCTGCGGGTGGTCGATCATCGGCCGCTGCTGCAGGCCAGTCGTTGTGGGCCGGTGCTGCCGTTGGTGGTGGTGGAGCCCCTGCTCTGGAAGCAGCATGACTACTCGGCGCGCCAGTGGGCCTTCTGCGCCGAGAGCCTTGAGGAGCTCCGCCTGGCTTTGGCTGCGCATGGCCAGCCCCTGGTGGTGCGGATCGGTTCGGTGATCGAGGTGCTGGAGCGGGCCCGCCGTCAGTTCGGCGTCGCGGGGCTCTGGAGCCATGAGGAAACCGGCAACAGCTGGACCTATGCCCGCGACCAACAGGTGGCCCAATGGGCCGCAAGCCACGGCATCTCCTGGAGCGAAACGCCGCCGTTTGGGGTGTTCCGTCGCCTGCGCAGCCGCAACGGCTGGGCGCGCCGCTGGGAAGCGCGGATGGCCGAGCCGATCGCAGCGGCTCCCGATGCCCTGCAGCGGCTGGCGGGCCTTGAGCCCGGCGCCATCCCCACCGCCTGCGAACTCGGCCTGGCGGCAGACCCGTGCCCAGACCGGCAGAGCGGCGGTCGACAGGTGGGGCTGGCCCTGCTGCAGAGCTTTCTGGCGGTGCGAGGAGCCCGCTACCACCGTGAGCTCTCGAGCCCGCAGACGGCCTTCGCCCACTGCTCGCGCCTCTCGCCCCACCTGGCCTGGGGCACCGTCTCGATGCGGGAGGTGGTGCAGGAAAGCCGCCGGCGGCGTAGCGAACTGAAAGCTCTGCCGCCCACCACCCGGGCCACCTGGCCCCTGGCGCTACGTGGCTTTGAGGAGCGGCTGCACTGGCATTGCCACTTCATCCAGAAGCTTGAAAGCCAGCCGAATCTGGAGTTCAAGGAGCTCCATCCGCTCACCGCCGGCCTGCGCAGCAGCGACCCGGAGCGGTTGGCGGCCTGGGCCGAAGGACGCACCGGACTGCCGTTTGTGGATGCCTGCATGCGCGCCCTGATCTCCACGGGCTGGATCAACTTCCGCATGCGGGCGATGCTGATGTCGGTGGCCAGCTATCAGCTGTGGCTGCCCTGGCGCGAGAGCGGCCTGCATCTGGCACGCCTGTTCATTGACTACGAGCCCGGCATCCACTGGAGCCAGTGCCAGATGCAATCGGGCACAACGGGTATCAACACGATCCGCCTCTACAACCCAATCAAGCAGGGCCAGGATCACGACCCCCGGGGCAACTTCATCCGTCAATGGCTACCTGAGCTGCACGCCGTACCGGCCGTGCACCTCCATGAACCGTGGACGATGGCGCCCACCACCCAGGAGCGCGTCGGCTGCGTGCTCGGGGTGCACTACCCGCAGCCGATTGTCGAACCCGCCGCCGCTGCTCGGGAAGCACGCGAGAGGATCTGGGCTCGGCGGCAGGAACTGGGCTTTGCGGAGCTGGCCGATGCGATCCAGAAGAAGCACGGGTCACGCCGCTCTGGTATGGCAGCGAATGGCAAGAGACGGCGGCGTCGGGTGGCGGCTGGGAGCGCCAACAATCAACAGTTGGAGCTGAATATTGACTTAGCCTGACAACACCATGGCGAGCCCGCCGCCTGGATCAGCCGAAGAAGCCAAGGGTTTGATCCTGATGGCCGAAAAGCAGAGAGTTCACGCGCTCAGTGAGCTCACCGCCACCGCCATCAGACCTGCAGGAATCGAGCGGTAGCCGTTGCCCCAGCCGATGATTCATGCTGCGCAATGTGGCCATCAGGCTGGCGCGGCCTGTTTGCTTGCGGTCGTAGCTCACGCCGTCCCAGCGGACCAAAAGCGACTGACGCTTGACAGCTAGAGCGAGACCTACAGCTCTTGCAAGAGGATCAGGCTGATCTGAACACGACCATTCCTGTTCATCATTTCAACAGTGGACTCCAATAGGCTTTGAGTATCTTGCAGGGGATGTGCTGACGCTTGAGCGAACGATGCCAGACGAAACAATGCTCGGCGGAAGACAATCTCATGTGGTCGTCATCGGAGGCGGATGGGCTGGCTGGGGTGCCGCAAAGGCACTCTGCGAAGCCGGTGTTGGCGTGACCTTGATCGACGGGATGGTCGATCCAACCGGCAGTCAACCAATCACAACCAAAAGCGGTAAACCATTTGAGGCGGGCACCAGAGGCTTTTGGAAGGACTATCCCAACATCAATGCCCTCACCGAAGAGCTCGACATTGACCCTATTTTCACTGACTTCACAACCAGTGCTTTTTGGTCACCCGATGGGTTAGAGGCGTCCGCTCCCGTTTTTGGAGAGCTGCCCCATTGGCCAAGCCCCCTTGGCCAAGTGATTGCAACGGTGAACAACTTCAAGCGACTTCCCATTCAAGATCGACTCAGTATCGCAGGACTTCTCTATGCCATGCTGGACCTCTCTCGTAGCGACAAGGTTTACCAGAAATACGACAATCTTAGCGCTCAATCACTCTTCAAGAAACTTGGCATCAGCGATCGACTGATCAATGAATTCTTGCGGCCGATTTTGCTGGTTGGCTTGTTCAAGCCTCCCGAAGAACTTTCAGCCGCCGTGACCATGGAACTCCTCTATTACTACGCCCTGGCCCATCAAGACTCGTTTGATGTCCGTTGGATTCATTCAAAAAGCATTGCAGAACATCTGTTTGAGCCCCTCAGTCGAAGGCTGATGTCACGCCATGATCTGCGGGTCATTGGGGGAACCCTGGCAACACGGTTGACTGTGTCACCGGGGAAGCAATGCATCGGCTCGGTTGAAATTCAAAGCATTAAATCAAAAGAAATCACGGTGATTGATGATGTCGATGCGGTCGTTTTAGCGGTGGGTGCCAAAGGACTCCAAGCACTGATGTCTCAATCGCCGGAATGCAGCAATGCTGCACCAGAGCTTGTTGCCGCTGGTTCTCTCGGTTCGATCGATGTCGTTTCAACACGCCTGTGGCTGGATCGCTATGTTCCAATTGCTTACCCAGCCAATGTTTTTTCCCGCTTTAAATCACTGAAGGGCGCTGGAGGCACTTTTTTCATGCTTGATCAGCTGCAAAAAGATTCGGAGTGGGCGCTATGGGGTGATGACCAGCCGCAGGGTTCCGTGATTGCAAGCGACTTTTACAACGCATCTGCCATTGCAGAGATGAATGATCAAGAGATTATTGATCAACTCATGCATAACCTGCTTCCCATTGCTCACCCCGAATTCAAGAACGCGAAGGTGGTTGATTATGAGGTGCGGCGCTATCCCGGTTCTGTGTCTCTCTTCTCTCCCGGCAGTTTCAGGAAGCGACCACCCTTGGAAACCTCAGCAGAGACGATCGTCTGTGCTGGTGACTGGGTTCGGATGGGCGACAAAGAACATGGTGCCAAAGGCCTTTGTCAGGAAAGAGCCTATGTGTGTGGGCTGGAAGCCGGAAACTCCCTGCTCAGGCGCAACATTGTCAGAGGGCCGAACCTATCGAAGAGCATTGAACATTGCGTCATCCCAATTCGTGCTGATGAACCACAAGTTGTTCTCGGGCGTGCTCTCAACAAAATCGTGATGGATCAAATCGAGGCCCTTGGCCTGAAACTGCCATGGTTTGATTCCTAGCTTCAGCACCATCGCTGGACCGACCGCATCATCAACCACTGCACTGATTCCCTGTGCTCAAATGTGAGTGCAGACATAATCCTCGTATTCATTCAGGGGGCTGTTGTGCGTGGCCAAGTGGCTAATGGCGTAGCCCGACGGCTGAACGAAGAAGCAGTGATCTGCTGTTCCAAAGCTAAAAATACTGCTCGAACAGTGCTTCGGCGTTCTGCTGAAGCACTGTCCCCTATGTCTTTTTCTGCCCAAACTTGTCGAAACTGAACGGCGAGAAAGATTGTCAACCTGAAATCCGCTCAACGTTGCCGCTCCGGTTCACGCCTTTGTTCGGCGTCTGGCCAATCAGGCATCCAGTTCCGGCAGTGTTGTGAGAAGGATGCCCAACTTTATCCCCATTGTCAGGCTAACTCAGCTGGCTTCCAAGTCTTATCGGACCAGCTCTTCTCGGGCCCATACAGGAGCAGCAGCACGCTCGAGCCCGTGCCGGGAACGGTCTGAACCCAATTGTTTTCATGCCCCTCGGCGGCCGTGGGACAGGGCCGATTCAAAATCAGACACAGGCTTGCTTGCCGCGGCTGCGGGCATGGGTTGAGGTCAGCCACGGCCGTGCCATCACCTGGTCCCTGCGCGCCAAGGAGGCTCCGAATCACATCAAGGTGGAGTGGCCCGGCAGCAGCTAAAAGACGGCACAGCGTGAAACTTTGAATCAGCCCTGCCAGCTCCCCTGGGTGACTGGCGAAGTGGGTGGGGAGCGGCGGCTCCTGGTAGCCCTTCGAACCAGACCCGGCTCTCGGCCAGCTGCAGGGCCCTGCCATCGCCCAGTTCCAAGAGGAGCCGCTGCCAGAACAACTCAGCCAAGGAATCGTCCAGCTCGAAATAACGCACCGCCACGCCGTGGTCTTCGATCAGCAGCACCCGGCTGCCGGCGGCGAGCGCTTCGGGCTCCCCCTTGGCATAGCTTGATGGAAGCTGGATGGCTTGTGATTTCGTACCGACCCCTGGTTCTGGTTCACGGGCTGCTCGACACTCCAGCGGTGTTCAACAGACTTCAGCGGGCGCTCGGGGGGCGGCGACAGAGCCTGCTCATCCCTGCCCTGCCCCTGCGCCTCGGTCTCACGCCGATCGAAGAGGCCGCTGATCTGCTGGGAGCCCACATCCGGGAGAACCTGGGGCTGCACGACCCCATCGACCTGCTGGGCTTCTCGATCGGAGGCGTCATTGCCCGCACCTGGATTCAGCTCCAGGGGGGGCACGAGCGGACGCGACGCTTCATCAGCGTGGGAAGCCCCCAGCAGGGGACCCTCACGGCACAGCCATGGCCTGGGCGCATCTTCAAGGGACTGGCTGATCTCAAATGGGGCAGCCGCCTGCTGGAAACCCTGAACGGCAACCTCGACACCCTCCAACGGGTCGAGTGCCACAGCTTCTACTCCGCCATTGATCTGGCCGTGCTGCCGGGCTGGCGCGCCGTGCTGCCGATCGGCGTCAGGACGCAGTTGCCTGTGGCGACCCATCCCCAGTTGCTGCGAGACCAGGCCGCCATCCGTCCCCTGGCCGAGGCGTTGATCCGCCTGTAAATGAACCCTGGGCGTCCCCCGTGCCCATAGGGTGAGTGGGTATGGCGGGTGCCCTGTCGATGGGCTGGGTTGGC
>JABMPN010000148.1 GCA_013203655.1 Cyanobacteria bacterium bin.51 | reverse complement strand
TGCATGCGCAGGAATATTGAGAGGATTTCTCCGTAGTACGAGAGGACCGGTAGGATCGCAGCTCTGGTGTACAAGTTATCGTGCCAACGGTAAACGCTGGGTAGCCATGTGCGGAGAGGATAACCGCTGAAAGCATCTAAGTGGGAAGCCCACCTCAAGATGAGTGTTCTCATGGCTTAAGCCAGTAAGGTCACGGGAAGAACACCCGTTGATAGGCTCTACGTGGAAGCGCAGCAATGCGTGAAGCGGAGGAGTACTAATAGACCGAGGGCTTGACCAACACTTCGCTCTTGCTGCAGATGGCATGAGTTGTTTGATAATCAGAAGGAATACGTCAGCCGCCATAAAGGTGTGTTGATGGGTTTCCGCTTACCTAGGCAGTTCTCAGGGTTCACCTGGGGACAAGAAATTATTTCCTGGTGTTCATGGCACTGTGGACCCACTCCGATCCATCTCGAACTCGGTTGTGAAACGCAGTAGCGGCGACGATAGTTGGAGGGAAGCTTCCTGCAAAAATAGCTCGATGCCAGGATAAAACTCTTGTTCATCCATTTTTGATTCAGCGCTGCTGAAGCAAAACAAGAAAGCCACCTGACGGTGGCTTTTTTTGTGACATGAAATCAGGCTGTTCAAGTCAAGTCAGGTCAAGTCAAGCCAAGTCAACTCGAGTCAAGTCAAGTCAGGTGAAGTCAGGTCAGCCTGTGAATTGAATTTCCTCCAGGCTGTTGATCAGGTTGTGGCTGCCGGGGTTTTGGTCTGGATTGCCAGCTCTGCGGCTGAAGCATGTGGCCAGGCCACTGGCTTGGGCGGCATCAAGCTCGGCTAAGGAATCGCTCACGAACAGGATTCTGGCGGCTGATACGGCGAGAGAGTTGGCGATTTGGAGATAGCTGGCTGGATCCTGTTTGGGGCCGCTGCGGGTGTCAAACCAAGCGCTGAAGAGTGGGCGTAGATCACCGGCGTTGCTGTGGGCGTAGAGCAGTTGCTGCGCGGCTACCGATCCTGATGAATACACCGCTAGGTGCAAGCCGTCTGCATGCCAGCGCTTCAAGGTTGGCGGCACATCGTTGAACAGGGGAGTGCGCAGTTGGCCATCGGCATAGCCTTCGTTCCAGATCAATCCCTGCAGATCTTTGAGGGCGGTCAGCTTGCGGTCTGCATCGATCAGCTGTTGGAGAAAAATGCAGAGTTGATCGAGGCTGGGATGTTGGCTTGGATCCTTGCTCTGTTGTTTTTCGGTTTCGTGATCGGCGCTGCGCCAGGCCGCGTTGAGATCGCTGAGTAACGGTTGCAGATCGGGATCCTGCCCGTGCGATTGCAGGAAGGGCTGAAGGCGAGCTCTGGCGTAGGGGAAGAGCGTGGCGGCCACGAAGCTCACCGGGCAGGTGGTGCCTTCGATGTCGAGCAGGACATGGCTGATGGAGGACATGCCTGTGTTCATGGCTCTGGGTTCATGGCTGGGTGAGGGGTGGCAGCAGCAATTCACGCCAGCTCTGCTCGAGCAGGAATTCGAGAATTTCCAGATGGCGGCGGGCGCAGAAGAGATCCTTGCCCCAGGCATAGAGCCCGTGACCGGCGATCAGCAGGCCGTGGGGGGCTTCGGCCAGGTGTGGCGAGGCCGCCAGGCTGAGGCGGCGCAGATCCTGATCGTTGGCCAGCACGGGAATGGCGATGGAGCTCTCGTGGCTGCGCAGACCCGCAAGGCCTTTCAGCATCTCCAATCCTTCCATCCGTACGGCTGCGTCTGTGTCCATGCCTTCAGCAACCTGCAGCGCCCGGCGAGAGAGCAGGGTGGCGGCCTGGGAGTGGGTGTGCAGCACGGCTCCGGCCCCTGTGCGCCTGACGATTTCCAGGTGCAGCAGGGTTTCGGCGCTGGCGGCTCCGCTGCCGTCGATCACCTGGCCCTCGCCATTCACCAGGATCAGGTCTTCGGGCTCAATGGAGCCCTTGTCGACCCCGCTGGGGGCCATCAGCAGCTCCAGCGGCTCCGCCTGGCTGACGCAGCTGAAATTTCCGCCGGTGCCGTCGCACCAGCCCCTGGCATGAATCGCCGCGATAACCGCGCTCAAGGCCCTGGCCTGGTTGTGAGCAGGGGTTGTGGGCACGGGCAGAGATGGCGGCACGGGCGCGGTCAGGGATCCATTCACGGCACGATGATTAGTTTCCCGCACCGGTTCAGTGCTGGCAGGTGGGGCACCAGTGGCTGCTGCGGCCCCCCAGGCGCACGCGCTGGATCGGTTGGCCGCAGCGGCGGCAGGGTTGGCCACTGCGGCGATAGACCCAGGCGACGCCTCCGTAGTTGCCGTTGGTGCCGCTGAGATCGCGGAAGTCGCTGAAGGTGGTGCCGCCTGAGCCGATGCTGATCTCGAGCACCTCGATCAGTGCCTCGCGCAGGCGTTCCAGCTCAACGAGGCTGAGGCTGCCGCTGCGGCGCTGGGGGGCCACACCGGCGCTGAACAGGGATTCATCGGCGTAGATGTTGCCGACGCCAGCCACCAGCGCCTGATCGAGCAGGGCCGCCTTGATCGGGCGGACGGAGCCTTTGAGTTTCCGCTTCAGGTAGGTGGCGCTGAAGGCCGCGCTGAAGGGTTCGGGGCCCAGCTTCTGCAGGCCCGTCATCACGCTGGAGCAGGCCAGGCCCGAGGGGATGAACCACATCTGGCCGAAGCTGCGCATGTCGATGAAGCGCAATTCCTGCCCCAGGCGGTTCCAGCAGCGCACCCGGGTGTGGCGGCAGGGGTCGCGGGGTTGATCCAGCCAGAGAAATTGGCCGGTCATGCGCAGATGCACGCCCCAGTGGCCTGCAGCCTGGCCGCCGCGGCTGAGCTCCGCCATCAGGTATTTACCGCGGCGGCTCCAGGCCCCCACCAGACAGCCGATCAGCCCGGCCCGGAACTGGTCCAGATCATCGGGAGCGGCGATGGCACGCGCCCGCAGCACCTCAACCCGGTCGATCTCGAAGGCGTTGAGCTGGCTTTCCAGCCCGCGCCGCACGGTTTCCACCTCAGGGAGCTCGGGCAATGCGCTCAGGATTGGTTCACGCAGCCTGGCAGGCGGGCTCAAGGCGCAGGCAGAGGGAGCAAGGCCTGCTCCGCCCGCGCCTGGAACTGGGGCAGGTCGCGGGGGGTGGAGATCATCAGGATCTGGGAGACATCCGCCAGCATCAAGGTGCCGAGCGGGTCATCGATCATCGGCTTGTCGTACACAGGCAGCAGCTGCTTGCTCACCGCCTGGGTGATGGGATGAAGGCGAGAGCCCGGACCTCCGGCGAGGATGATGCCCTTGCGACTGCGACTGCGACTACTACTGTTACTACTACTACTGTTACTACTGCTACTGCCGCTGAGGGGAGATGCGGGCTCAGGGGCATGCAAGGGGCAGCGCATACGGGTTCTCTTACCACGAACCAGTGGTCTTTTGAGGGGGCTGGCCCGGTGCATCAACGAGCATGATGGGGGCTGTGTTGATTGATTCGGCTGAAGGATGCCGGCCACGATCTACCTGCACTGGGCCGTGACGCCCTACACCTGGGTGCGCTCCGGGGTATATCACACGATCATCAGCGGTGACGGCCGCCTGAACCGGCTGCATGCCTACAGCGTGGATCTGCCGGCCCACACCTGGCGGCGCAACAGCAACTCCGTGGCGCTCTCCTGCGCCTGCATGGGCGGCCGGCCCGATCCCTGGACGATGCCGCCCACTGAAGTACAGCTGGAGGCGATGTGCGCGGAGACGGCGCGGATCGCCGCCAGCTGGGGCTGGGGTGCCGACGACATCACGATTCAGGCCGTGATGACCCATGCGGAGGCGGCCTCCAACCGTGATGGCCGCTGGATGCATGAGAACTACGGCCCGGTGATCTGGGGCGGCAGCGGCGAGCGCTGGGATTTTCTGCAGTTGCGTAAGAACGGTCCAACCACTGGTGGTGATGAGTTGCGCCAGCGCATCCGGAACGTTCTGAGTGAAGCGAAACCTGCCGCGCCTGAGCGGCTGAGCTTCCGCCGCACCAGCTCGATGTGGGCCCGCGACAGGGAGCTGGCGGTGGAGATCGATGCCAACGGCACCTCGTGGGCCCTGGCGGCTGAGCTGCTGGAGCTCTATGAGATTCCCTACGAATGGGATGTGAGCCGGCAACGCATCCTGATCGGCAGCCTGGATGTGGCACCCACGTTTCAGTACAACCAGGTGCAGCCCTCGGTGGGCTGGCCCCTGTTTGAGATGGGTCTGCAACGGGGCAACGCGTCGTTGATCCTGCGCGGCATCCTGCGGGAGAACCGGGCCTGGTGCCGGGTGCTGGAATTCGCCGAGGAATTCGGGATCAGCGTGAGCTTCGAGCCGTTCAAGCTGTGGGATCGGCGTGGTGGCTGAGAGCCAGGCTCTGCGCAGGCCTCGAGGCTGGCAGCTCCCTGGCCGTGGCCGGATCAAGGCCTAACCGGCGCTTCGTTCTCTGAGATGAGCGTCGATGAGGCTTTTGATCTGGCTGGAGCAGACGGAAGTGCTTGTCGTTCAAGGGGCTCATGGGCCGTCTTGAATGCCCGATATGTGGAGGCCAGACCTTCGCTCAATGAAATCCTGGCCCTCCAGCCATAGGCCGCCAATCGGCTGACATCCAGCTGCTTTTTCGGCGTGCCGTCAGGTTTGCTCGCATCCCAGAGGATCTCTCCGTCAAAACCAACAGCGCGAGCCACTGTTTCGGCCAGCTCTTTGATCGTGAGGTCGACGCCCGTTCCCACATTGAGATGTTGGATGGGCTCGCCTGGATTTGGGCTGAAGTGCTCCAGCGCATGCAGGCAAGCCTCACCCAGATCATCTGCATGCAGGAATTCCCGCAGCGGTGTCCCCGTTCCCCAGCAGGTCACGCTGGGGCTGTTCGCTTCCCTGGCCTCGTGGAAGCGGCGGATCAGGGCAGCCATGACATGGCTGTGGGTGGGATGGTAGTTGTCGCCTGGTCCGTAGAGATTGGTGGGCATCAGGCTGATCGCATCGAACCCATATTGCTTGCGCAATGCCTGGCAGAGCTTGATGCCGGCGATCTTGGCGATCGCATACCACTCATTGGTGGGCTCCAGCGGCCCGGTGAGCAGAACTTCCTCCTTGATCGGTTGCGGACATGTGCGCGGGTAGATGCAGCTGCTGCCCAGGAACAGCAG
>JABMPN010000147.1 GCA_013203655.1 Cyanobacteria bacterium bin.51 | reverse complement strand
CGGCTCTGGGGCTATGCCGGCCTGGGGCGGGAGCGGCTCACCATCAGGATTCTGCAGCAGCTGAAACGCCGGCGCCACTGGGAGAAATGGCTGCCCCAGGAGCTGTGATAGTTTCGCTTCAACCGGGGCGTAGCGCAGCTTGGTAGCGCACCACTTTGGGGTAGTGGGGGTCGTGGGTTCAAAACCCGCCGCTCCGATTCCACAGGGTTCACTTTCTTGGTGATCTCCTTCCTTTCACCCCTCAGCCCCGCCTTGGCGGGGTTTTTTCGTGGGCGGCGGTCCGCCCACCTTGTCCTGGCGGAAGCGCCGCACCACAGCGGCCACTGATTCACCCTCGCCATCAACGGCGGCATTCATGCGGCGCATCTCCGCTTCGCTGATCTGGCCGGCAAGGCCGTTGAGCACCGGCAGCAGCTGGGGCCAGCGCCGCAGGGCGGCCGCGTTGAACACCGGAGTGGCCTGATAAGGGGGGAAGTACTGGCGATCGTCGTTGAGCCTGCGCAAGGCCAGGGTTTCGATCAGGCCGTTGGTGGAATCGCCGGCAATCAGATCAACCTGGCCTTCGGCCAGGGCCCGGTAGGTGAGACCCAGGTCCATCTCCAGGGGCGGTTCCTTGAACTGCAGCCCATAGAGCCGGGCCAGGCCGGGGTAGCCATCCGGACGACTGAGGAACTCAAAACCGAAACCCGCTCGCCACTGCGGCGTGTGGGGAGCCAACTGGGAGAGCCTGGTGAGGCCCAGGGCCTCACCCTGATCGTCACGGATCAGGATCGCGAAGCTGTTCTCAAAGCCCAGGGAGGGGAACATCTCGAGATCGAAACGTTGCCGGTAAAGCGTCCTGGCCCGCTCATACACCGCCTCGGCCCGGTCCAGCCCCGGCTGGACCGGCAGGGGGGCCTGATTCAGCACCGAGGCCCAGGCGGTGCCGGTGTACTCCACGTAGCCGGCGATCTGGCCGGAACGCACCGCCTCGTGGCAGATCTGGGTGCCGCCGAGGGCGAAGTCACGGCGCACACGCAAGTTGGTCTCCGCCTCGATCTGCTGGGCCAGCCATTCCCCCAGCAGCAGCTGCTCGGTGAAGGCCTTCGAGCCGATCGCGAGGCTGGGTGCAGCGGCAGGCCTGGCCAGCCAGAGGCTGGCTGCCAGGGCCAGGGCCACAGCGAGTGCCAGGCCGGCGAGCAGCCGGCGACGGCTGGAGAGGGCCCAGTCGGCCAGCAAGGCCATCAGCGCCGCCGGAACCGCGCCCTGCAGGATCAGGCCGTTGTTGACCGTGGCGATGCCGCGGAACAGAAAGACGCCGAGCCCTCCAGCCCCGATCGCTGCGGCGATCGTCGCCACCGCGATCGTGAGCACCGTGGCCACCCGCACCCCGGCCATCACCACCGGCAGGGCGAGCGGCGCCTCCACACGCCAGAGGCGCTGGCGGCGGTTGAGCCCCAGGGCCATCGCCGCCTCCTTCAGCCCCTGCGGCACCAGGGTCAGGCCGGTGACGACCCCTCGCACCAGGGGCAGCAGGGCATAGAGGGTGAGGGCAACGATCGCCGGCCTTGCCCCCAGGCCGCCCACCAACGGCACAGTGATCAGCACGCCGAAGATCGCCAGGCTCGGGATCGTCTGGATCGCGCTGACCACGGCAAGCACCGGGCCTGCCCAGCGCGGCCGCCGGCTGATCCAGAGCCCCAGGGGCAGGCTGATCGCCAGCGCCAGTGCCATGGCCACAGCCACCAGGGCCGCATGCTCCAGGCAGCGGCTCAGCAGTTCATCGGTGAGGGTCGCTCCGGACGGCATGGCCCGAAGGCGCCAAGGACAGGTCTGCAGCCATTGGAGCATTCGCAAGCGCCATGGGCAGCAGCCCATTCAGCGCCGCATCGCTTGATGCCGATTCAATGACCTTTTATCAAGAGACCAACACAGCTCAGCCGTCATCGTCCAAGGTTTGCTTGCTCCTTTCATTTCGGAACCCGGAGACCCACCGATGTTCGACGCTTTCACCAAGGTCGTTGCCCAGGCTGATGCCCGCGGCGAATTCCTCAGTTCATCCCAGATCGATGCTCTCGCCTCGGTCGTTGCGGACAGCAACAAGCGTCTTGATGCCGTCAACCGCATCACCTCCAGCGCTTCTGCACT
>JABMPN010000146.1 GCA_013203655.1 Cyanobacteria bacterium bin.51 | reverse complement strand
GGTGGTGCTGCCGTTCTGGCGGAGCTGGATGGCTGCCTTCCCCACCCTCGCGGCGCTGGCCGCAGCCGATGAACACGACGTGCTGATGCTCTGGCAGGGCCTGGGTTATTACGCCCGCGCCCGGCGGCTGCAGCAGGGGGCAAGGCAGCTACTGGCGGCTGGGCGGGACGGCGATCAGGCCACGGCGGCCGATCCCTGGCCGCGGCAGCTGGAGAGCTGGCTGGCGTTGCCGGGAATCGGCCGCAGCACCGCCGGCAGCATCCTCAGCTCCGCCTACAACCTGCCGTTTTCGATCCTGGATGGCAACGTCAAGCGGGTGTTGGCGCGACTGACCGCCAGCCCCCGACCTCCGCAGCGGCAGCTGGCCCGGTTCTGGCAACTCAGTGATTCATTGCTCGATCGGCAGCGGCCCCGGGCGTTCAACCAGGCCCTGATGGACCTGGGCGCCACGGTCTGCACGCCCCGCCAACCCGCCTGCGGCCGCTGCCCCTGGCAGGGGCACTGCGCTGCCTACGCTGCCGGCGATCCCGCCGCTTACCCCGTGAAAGACGCCGCGAAACCCATGCCGTTTCAAGTGATCGGCGTGGGCGTGGTGATGGATGCGGGCGGCAGGGTGCTGATCGATCAACGCCTGGATGAGGGGCTGCTGGGCGGGCTGTGGGAGTTCCCCGGCGGCAAGCAGGAAGCAGGCGAAGCGATCACTGCCACGATCGGGCGGGAGCTGGCCGAAGAGCTGGGGATCACGGTGGAGGTCGGCGAAGAGCTGATCACCCTGCAGCACAGCTACAGCCACAAGCGGCTGCGTTTCATCGTCCATCTCTGCCGCTGGTGCTCCGGTGATCCCCGCCCCCTGGCCAGCCAGCAGGTGCGCTGGGTGGAGCCGGAGCAGCTGGCCGACTTTCCCTTCCCCGCCGCCAACAGCCGCATCATTGCGGCCCTGCTGGAGCGGCTGGGCAGAAGCAGCGCTGCTTAAGCGGTTAATCAAGCAGTGAACCGAGCCAAGCTGGGCGTCTACGCCTTGCCAGCTGATGATCCAGCGTCCGCCCCCCCAGGTGCTCTGCTTCGGTGAGGCCCTGATCGACCGGCTCGGGCCGCTGGGGGGTGATCCGGCCAGAGATCGGCCGCTGCAGGATGGCCTCGGCGGGGCCCCGGCCAACGTGGCCTGCGCCCTGGCCCGGCTCGGCAGCGGCGCCGCCCTGATCGGCCGGCTCGGCAACGACGGCATCGCTGCGGCCTTCAACAAGCTTTTCGCCGAACGGGGCGTCAACACCACCGCCCTGCAGAGCGATCCGCACCGGCCCAGCCGCATCGTGCTGGTGCGCCGTGATGCCGATGGCGAGCGCAGCTTCGGTGGCTTCAGCGGCGATCAAGGCGCTGGCTTCGCCGACCAGGCGATCGAGGCCGCGGCCCTGGCCTCGCCCCTGGAGCCCCTGCTGGACGGGGCCCAATGGTTGCTGGTCGGCACAATCCCCCTGGCCAGCCCCACCTCCGCCGCGGCGCTGCAGTTGGTGATCGATCGGGCCGCCGCCCGGGACGTGGCCCTGGCCATCGATCTGAACTGGCGACCCACCTTCTGGAGCTGCTCCGCCGCCGAAGCCCTCGCATCGATCCGGCCCCTGCTCAGCCGCGCCGCCCTGCTCAAGTTCTCCGCCGAGGAGGCCGACTGGATCGCCGGCAGCCGGGAACCGGCCGCGATCAGCGCCGGCCTGCCCCAGAAGCCTGCGGTGGTGGTCACCGACGGCGCCAACGGCCTGGCCTGGTACCTGGGCGGCCAGGCCGGCTCGATGGCGGCGTTCAAGCTGGAGGCCTTCAAGCTGGCGGTGGTTGACACCACCGGCGCCGGCGACGCCTTCCTGGCCGGCCTGCTGCATCGCCTCTGCCTGGACCCCGGCCTGCTCACTGCTGAGGAGAACATCGCCGCAAATTCCGAAAGGGTGCGGCAAGCCATGCGCTTCGGCAGCGCCTGCGGTGCCCTGGTCTGCGCCGGGTCCGGCGCGATCGAACCCCAGCCCAGCACGGCGCAGGTGCTGGAGTTCCTGGCAGCAGCACCTGAGCCGAGCCACCGTTGAGCCAGGCCAGTACGGCCCCGCAGCAGCCATACAATCGGGCCGTGAACTTTATGCTTCCCCACCCCTGCCCAGAAGCACGTGATCCCCGCTCAGAAGCAGATGACCGGGATGCTTGGTCATCCGGTGGCGGAAAATCCGATTGACCGCATGTTCGATGCGGTGTACAGCCACTACAGCCTGCCCTGGCAGTTCTGGAAGAGCGACATCGCTTCGGAGGCTGAGCTGGCGGTGGCCGTCGCTGCCCTGGCGCCCCTCGGCTATCGCGGCGTGGGCATCACCGTTCCCTACAAAGTGGCGGTGATGCCCATGCTGGACGCCGTCGATGACGACGTTCTCGCCATCGGCGCCACCAACTACGTGACAATCGAGCAGGGCCGCCTGATCGGCCACAACAATGACGGCAAGGGCGTCGTCAAGGCGATCGAGAAGGTACTGCCGCTGCGCGATCAGCGGGTGGTTATGCTCGGTGCCGGTGGGGCCGGCCGAGCCATGGCTGTTGAGATCGCCTGGGCCGGTGCCGCCCAGCTCACCCTGGTGACGCGCCGCGAAAGCCAGGGGCGGGAGGTGGCGGAGCTGGTGCAACGGGCCAGTGGAGTGCCCTGTGGCTGGCAGGCCTGGGAGAAGGAGGTGAGCATGCCTGCGGACACCAGCCTGTTGATGAACGCCACCCATCTGGGCTGTGCACCACAGCTGGAGGGGATCCCTCTGCTCTGGGACACGGTGGACCCGAGCTGCACAGTCGTCGATGTGATCACCAACCCGCGTATCACGCCATTTCTGGCCACGGCGCGTGAGCGGGGCTGCCGGATTGTGGATGGGGTGGAGATGCTGGTGCAATTAGCGATGCAGATCTTCGAACGCTGGACTGGCATCAGCCCCGAAGAGGCGGTGTTCCAGCGAGCCGTGGCAGAAGCTCTGGGCGAGTGATCCGCGCAACCCGCCCCTCGCCTTGGTGGAGAAGCTCCAGCTGCCAAGCGTCAGCGGGCAGGGCACCCAACCGCTCCGGCCACTCCACCGCCAGCACCGCCGCCAGCTGCAGGGCCTCCTCCTCCTCCTGGGCGAACAGCTCGTCGGCTGCTGCGGGCTGCTCCAGCCGGTAGAGGTCGAGGTGTACCAGGTTGGTGCTGCGGCCGTCGAGCTGGCCGCCGTAGTGCTGGGCGAGGGCGAAGGTGGGGCTGGTGACCGGCTCGCTGATGCCCAGCCCCTGGGCCAGGCCCTGCACCAGAGAGGTCTTGCCAGCGCCGAGTTCACCCCGCAGCAGCAGCAGCCTGGGCCCCTCGCTCAGCAGCAGCGCCGCCAGTTCAGCCCCCAGCTGGCGGGTGGATGCGGCGTCGGTCAAGAGCAGCTGCCAGCCCTGCCGGCAGCTGTTGTGCTTATCCCTGCCCTCGCTCATCGCCTCGCCCCTGCCGCCGCAGCGCCTGTAGATTCAGCTCCAGCGAGCCTGAAGCCTCGGCGTCTCTGCAGATATTTCAACCCATCGTCCTCCCTTGAGGGAGCGTTTTGAACCCATGGTGGTTTCCCCCCCCGCGGCCGTGGCCGACTCCACACTCAGCGGTGCCCTGTCGGGCCTGCAGGCGACGTCGTCGTATGTGATTGCTGATCTCGGCCTGGCGGACTTCGGCCGCAAGGAGATGGCCATCGCCGAAACCGAGATGCCCGGCCTGATGGCCCTGCGTCAGAAGTACGGCAGCGAGCAGCCCCTCAAGGGCGCCCGCATCGCCGGCAGCCTGCACATGACGATCCAGACGGCTGTTCTGATCGAAACCCTGGTGGCCCTCGGCGCTGAGGTGCGCTGGGCCTCCTGCAACATCTTCTCCACCCAGGATCACGCTGCCGCCGCCATCGCCGCCGCTGGCATTCCCGTGTTTGCCTACAAGGGCGAAAACCTTGATGAATACTGGGCGTTCACCCACCGGATCATGGAGTGGGCCGACGGCGGCACCCCCAACATGGTCCTCGACGACGGCGGCGATGCCACCGGTTTGGTGGTGCTCGGCACCAAGGCGGAGCAGGACCCCTCGGTGCTCGACAACCCCGGCAGTGAAGAGGAGACCGCCCTCTTCAACTCCATCCGCCAGCGTCTGGCCGCCCAGCCCGGCTTCTACTCGCGCATCCACGCCCAGATCCAGGGCGTCACCGAGGAAACCACCACCGGCGTGGCGCGTCTATACCAGATGCAGAAGAGCGGCGAGCTGCCGTTCCCGGCGATCAACGTCAACGATTCGGTCACCAAGAGCAAATTCGACAACCTCTACGGCTGCCGTGAATCGCTGGTGGATTCGATCAAGCGCGCCACTGATGTGATGGTGGCCGGCAAG
>JABMPN010000145.1 GCA_013203655.1 Cyanobacteria bacterium bin.51 | reverse complement strand
GAGCAACTGATTCGTAATCAGTAGGTCGTCGGTTCAAGTCCGATCACCGGCTTTCTCTGAATCTCGAACAGCAAACTCTGCGTGTGGAACGGTTGGTTTCTTGCTATCAGCTCAGCAGTGTTGCAGGCCATGGCAGCGAGCAAAGAGAAGAACAAGACACCAACCATCTCCAGCCCCCTCATGACAGAAGATCGATCAAGTTACCGGAGAACTGCCATGGAAGCTCTGGCAAACATTTCTCCAGAAAACGTTCAGATCGGCAGAGAGAATTAATTTTGGGCCGTTATCTTGTTCAATTTTATAGTTCAAGCTGGATTAGGGCAAGCTAGGCGCACTGCTGCGTTCACCAACACCACCAGCGGATGATCGGATGGAACGCTCAGCCGTCTTCAGCCCCTGCGGCCGTTATCGCTACGTGCTGAGGCGCCACTGGCAGCGCTCGGCCGCCGTGGTGATGGTGGTGGGGCTCAACCCAAGCAGCGCCGATGGGCAGCGCGACGATGCCACGACCCGGCGCTGCATCCGCTTTGCCCAGGACTGGGGATATGGCGGCCTGTGCATGACCAACCTGTTCGCCTTTCGGGCCCGCCATCCCTCCACGCTGCTGGCGGCGGAGGAACCGGTGGGGCCGGAGAACGATGCCTGGCTGCGTGCCTGCGCCGCCAGCTCAGCGACGGTTGTTGCCGCCTGGGGCCGCCATGGCACGGAAGCCGGACGCGACCGCGCCGTGATGGCTTTTCTGCCGCCGCTGCAGGTGTTGCGCCTCGGGAAAACCGCCCAACCCATGCACCCCCTCTACCTGCCGAAAAGCCTCACACCTGTTGCCTGGAGTGCGTTCTGACCCGGATCCTGACAGCAGCGATCCGACTTTCCCTGCCAGATCCCCTTGATCAACAGCATCACAAGAACTAATACTTTGTCAATTGACTGATAAGAAGCACTTGGATTAACTTCGATGTCAACGTCTGACCAGCCAAGCCGGCTTGCCTCAGCACAATCCTGCAGAGACCTGAACTGATGGCCAACACGGAAACAAGCCCCCCGGAATCCAACCGCAGGGCATTCAACGGCACGGAGCAGATGAGCAACGAATCGGCTGAGCTCACAGCGAAAGCTTCCGAGATGCCGCCCAAAGGGGCCAGCCAGGCCAGCAAGAGCAAAACTCCTGCCATGGCCTATGCGATCGCCAACGGCCATCGCATCCGAACAGAGACGGCGCCAGCAGCCCCATCCAGCAAATCAGAAGGTGTGCCCTGGCACCAGACCTTTCGTCGAGTCCAGATCGTCCAGGCTCTTGAAGTGGTTCAAGACCTCATTGCGGTGTCGTTGTGCGTGGGTCTGTTCTGCGTGATGGCCCTGCAACTCAGAGCCATCTTTATGTCGCTGTTCACCACCTTGAAGTTCCATGCGGTTACCTCCGACATCCTGTTCATCCTGATCCTGGTTGAACTGTTCCGGCTATTGATCATCTATCTGCAGGAGCAGCGTGT
Source organism: Cyanobacteria bacterium bin.51 (assembly GCA_013203655.1). Taxonomy (GTDB): domain Bacteria; phylum Cyanobacteriota; class Cyanobacteriia; order PCC-6307; family Cyanobiaceae; genus Regnicoccus. The sequence goes on along the minus strand of JABMPN010000145.1, from coordinate 1,181 downwards.
TTCGATCGGTGTGTCTGTGGAGATCGCGATTGTTTCGGTGTTACGCGAAGTGATTGTCACCGGGGTATTGGAAACCGATTGGCGACAGATTCTCGCTGTCTGTGCCTTCCTGGCCTCCATGGCCCTGTTGATGGTTGTTCGCGTTTGGCTGCCGACCACCTTTGCCGGAGTGGATCCAGAAGCCCATATATCCGCTCGCCACAAACCATTCCAGGAGCAGGCTCAGGCCGGGCACAAGCGTCACAGCTAGGCCTACGGCAACGGCTAGGCCAGGGGCAACCGTCCGCTCACCTCCAGGTAGCGATCGCCAGCCCTGGCCACTTTCAGCGTGTTCAGACCAGCCAGCCGCAACTGGTCCACCACCTCCTCGCAGCGGAACGCAGCCCGCAGAGAATTGGCATAATCCGTGCGCAGCACCTCGGGTGCACCAGCCATTTGCACTGCCAACAGTGCATCCAATTCCTCTGCTGATGCCGGGCGATGCAGATCGCGAACCATAATCACCGCGCCAGCTGAACCCAGTTGGCGCACGGTCTGCCAGAGCACCTGGGGATCGTGGAGATGGTGAAGCAAGCTGTTGCTCACCACCGCAGTGGCAGTACCGGCCTGAAGATCGGCGCAGGGCAATACAACCTGCCGAAAGCGAACGGCCTGATGCCAACGGGGCTGGGACTGTCTCCGGGCTTCGGCGATCTCCAGCATCGCGGCAGCCCCATCAAGTCCGAGCACCAGGCTGCCTGGGTAACGATCGGCGAGCAGGAAGGTGATGTTGCCTGGTCCGCAGCCGAGATCGACGATGTGATCACCGAGATCACCGCCGAACTGGGCAGCGATGCGATCGAGCAGCGCCTGATCGCTGCTGGCAAAATCCGCCTGCGCATAGGCCTGGGCCTGCAGAGGCTCATCCATCAGTTCCGGCTCGCAGATCCTCTCCATCTCCCTGGCTCATCCCAAAGCTTTGTCGACACTCTGGGCCTGCCACAGGCGCGAGGTGGCAGCCGTCAGGAACTCATCAACCCACAAAAAAGCCCCCCTCGCAGTGAGGGGGGCCTGGGATGAAAGGCAAGCCTGGAGCCAACAGGATTGGCTCCGCTGCGATCAGCCGATGGACGGGGTGATCAGGGCCACCGGGGTGGCTTCTGCAGAGGCCAGGTCGAGGGGGAAGTTGTGAGCGTTGCGCT
>JABMPN010000144.1 GCA_013203655.1 Cyanobacteria bacterium bin.51 | reverse complement strand
TCCTTGCCCATGCCGCTGCCGATGAACTTGCGCTCGGTGTCGATCACCAGCAGCTTGATCCCCAGGGCCCGGTAGCGGCCGGCCACCCGGATCACCTCTTCCTTGAGGTCCACCGGCTCCTCGCCTTCAAGAGGCGGCTGGCCCAGGGAACGCGCGAGGGGAACGTTGCCGCGGCCATCGGTGATCGCCACCACCACCACCTGGCCCAGGTCACCGCTGGCGAGGGCATTGGCGCCGACCCGGGCCGCCTGGGTGAGGCCGTGGGCCAGGGGTGAGCCGCCGCCACAGGGCATTTGCTCGAGCCGGCGGCGGGCGGCGGTGATCGAGCGCGTGGGGGGGAGCAGCACCTCGGCCTGCTCGCCGCGGAAGGGGATCAGGGCGACTTCGTCGCGGTTTTCGTAGGCCTCGGTGAGCAGGCGGATCACGGCCCCCTTGGCGCTCTGCATGCGGTTGAGGGCCATCGAGCCGCTGGCGTCCACCAGGAAGATCACCAGGGAGCCGGCCTTGCGCTGCAGCTGCTTGGCGCGCAGATCACCCTCCTCAACGATCACGGTGCGGTGGGGTTCGCGGGCGCGGCGGGCCTTCTGGTGGGGGGCGGCGGCCCGCAGTGTGGCATCGACGGCGATGCGGCGCACAGGGCCGCGGGGGAGCATCGGCTTGACGTAGCGGCCACGCGAGTCGGAGAGCACCACCGAGCGCTTGCCACTTCCGCCGCCACGGGATTTGGCTGCGGCGAACAGCAGCAGATCGGGGTCGATCGCGATCGCCTCAGGATCGAGCAGAAACTCCTCAGGCACCTGGGGCGGCGCCTGGTCGTCGGGGTTGTCGGGTTCGGAGGTGTCCTCGGGGTTGTCTTCTGAGGTGTCCTCGGAGGTGTCGTCAGGGCTGTCTTCGGAGCTGTTTTCCGGGGGCTGCTGCGGGGGTTCGGGATCGTTGGGGGAGCTGGGCGGTTCTGGAGCTTCGGGCGGCTGCTCGGCCGGCTGTTCGCCCTGGGGTGGTTGTTCGCCCTGGGGCGGCGGTGGTGGCTCCAGCGGTTGCTCGGGATCGGGCGGCGGCAGCTGCAGGGCGCGCGGTGCGATCACCAGCCGCACCGCCACCTGCAGGTCGTCGGCCTCAACGCGGTCGCGGCCGCACAGGGCGGCATGGGCCCGCGCCACCCGCACGGCGTAGAGCTCGGAGCGGTGGCCCTCAACGCCGCCGCGCAGGGCCTCACTCACCAGGTAGACGATCTGCTCGCGGGCGATGACCACATCGGGGAGCCACTGGCGGGCCAGCAGCAGCTGGGTGGCCAGGGCATCGGTTTCCTCCTGCCAGCGGGCGCGGAAGGCCTCGCTGGAGCTGCCGTGATCGAGGGCGGCGCTGGTGATCGCCACCCGCTGATCCATCGCCAGCAACTGGTTGGCGGACAGAACAATGGCGAAGCGATCGAGCAGGTGGTCGCGCACCGCCCCCTCCTCGGGGTTGTAGGTGGCGATCAGCAGGGTGCGGCAGGGGTGGGAGAGGCTGAGGCCTTCGCGCTCGATCCGGTTCTCACCACTGCCCACCGCCGCCAGCAGCAGGTTGGTGATGCCGTCGTCGAGCAAGTTGAGCTCATCGACGTAGAGCACGCCCCGATGGGCTTCAGCCAGCAGGCCTGGCTGGAACAACGCGGCGCCGGCGGCCAGGGAGGCAGTCACATCGACTGAGCCCACCAGGCGGTCTTCGGTGACGCCCAGGGGCACCTGGATGAACGGAGCCGGGATCACTGCAGTGGGCAACAGGGCGGTGGGATCGGCACCGCTGGGATCCCCCCCCAGTTCGGTGATGCGGGCGCACACCGGCTCATCCCAGTCGTCGGGACGCAGCGGATCAACGTTGAGGCGGCGGCAGGCTTCGCCCAGATCGAGCACGTCGATCGGCGGCAGCAGGGCATGCAGGCCACGGGCCAGTACCGACTTGCCGGTGCCGCGGCCACCAGCGATGACGACACCGCCCAGGCCCGGATCGACAGCTGCCAGCAGCAGCGCCAGCTTCAAGGTGCCGTGGCCGGTGATCGCTGCCAGCGGAAAGGCGCGCGCAGCGGCATTGGCGGCCGAGGCTGCGGAGGGAGCGGTTCCGCTGACAACCATGGGGGCGGAGGGCGGAAAAAGGTGGGCTCAGTCTGGCGGATCACGTCCCAGGCCAGGTGCTGGGCTGCCTTCTAGAAGCGTGACATCGCCTTGATCTTGGAGATCTTCTCGGCATCAAGGCCGCTGAGTTCGTCGAGCTGAATCAGGCCTTCCTTCAAGAGGTTGGCGAAAACAAAAAGAATTCCATCGAGGCGCATGTCGAAGCGCCCCTCAATCACGTGGCGCTGGGTACTGAGGTAGTCGTGTAGCTGCCAGAGAGACTCTGCGGAGCTGATTGAGTCCGCCTGGCTGCGAACGGTGCTGATCAGGGTGGCGATCGCGCGGCCGTAAGCCGTGTTGAAAGCCTGCTCGGCGATGGCCTGTTCCGCCTCGCTCCAGCCGTTCACAACCGCTAGCGCCATAAAAATCTCTTTCGATAAATGACCCTAATGGGGAGCAGATGGGGCCGCGAGTGGACAGGAGGAATTCCGGCGCTGAAGGGCGAACGCGCGCTGGCGTGGGAGCTGAAACCAGGCCAAGGCTGGGAATTCATGGTGTTCCCAGTGGTAGCCGAAGTGATAGCAGGCCAGCAAAGACAACCATTCCGGCAACTCCAGGCTGCGGGCATGGTGGCGGTTGCCAGCGCCGCGGGGGTCACGGTGTGGCAAGTAGGTGCCGAAGACGAACAGTTGCAGCGAGCTGAGCAGCAGGGGCAGGGTGCAGAACAGGAACACATGGACCAGTCCGGACTGGACACTGCCTGGACCGGGGCCCACCGCTGCGACTCCGATCAACAGACCCCAGCACCCCAGCAGCAGCAGCATCTGGGCGCCGGAGAGATACCCCGCCAGGAAGTGGAGATACCAGCGCAGCCCAGCCGACTCGGGATCGGGCCGGTGATCGGGATCGTCGGCGCTGCCGGGGGCCTGATGGTGCCGGATGTGGTTGGCCCGGCAGGCGCCATAGGGCAGGCAGCCATAGAGCCCCAGGGCCAGTTGCCCCAACTGGTGGTTGGCCTGCGGCCGGCCGGTCAGCAGCAGGCCATGCATGGCGTCGTGGGCCACGATGAACAGGCCGGTGTGGAGGAGCGTGCGGATCAGCACGGCCAGGGCCAGCAGCGGCAGGGGAAGCGAGCCCAGATCAGCTGGCAGCAAGACAACCAGGCTGGCTATCCAGGCCAACAGGATCAGGGCGGCGAGCCCCAGGCCCGTGTGGGCGGCGCCAGCGCTTGGGACCCTGGCGCCAGCGGGGATGGGGCTCAACAGGCCAACCTCAGCGGGCGTACTTGAGCAGCTCGGCCGGGGAGGCCAGCAGATCAATGGCCACAAAGTAGATCTTGCCCTCGGGGTTGAGCAGGAAACGCCAGGCCACGTTCATGCCCACGCCGGCCCCGAACCAGGGGGTCTGGACCTTACCGGTGACTTTGATCTGGGTGAACTCGCCATCGGCCGGCTCGGAGTAGCCCGATTCGGGCAGCAACCGGAGGTTCTGGCAATCTTCACGGAAGAAGCGCAGCACGGCCTCCCTACCGACGATCGGCTTCTGGAAGGGGGGCTGCAGGGCCCCGTCGGGCAGGAACAGTTCGATCAGGTTGTCGAAGTCGTTGGCGTTCAGCAGATCCATGTAGGTGGTGACCGTGGGGCTGTCAAGCCCGCTGATCAAGACCTTTTTGCGATCGGCTTCCGGCGTGGGTGCCACCACCGGCTCCATGACCCGCTGGCCTTCGCCCTTGGCGGGGTCGTAGCCCATGTCGACGACGAAATTTCGCAACAGGGTGATCTGCTGGCCCTGCTCCACGCCCCTCAAAGAGCTGAGCACGGATGCCGCGTTGGCGGAGAGCTGATAGCCCTTGGGAATCGGAGCCACGAGGCCAGCGGCCATCCACTCTCCGAGTTGATACCAGAAGCCGAGCTTGATGTTGACCGACCAGCTGGCGTAGGTACGACCGACCTGGAAATCGGTCCTGTTGGCGAGATCACACATCAGCTGGCTCTGCTCGGTGAAGCCCATGGCCTTGATCGCACTGAGCGTGGCCTCGGCAAACTGCATGCGGGCAGCGCCGGGGGCCGCGACGGTGATGGTGGTACCCATCTCGAGGTAGGCGTACCAGATCAGAGCCAGCTGGTCTTCGGCGCTGAGCAGCCTGAAGCGAGCCGTGATGGCAGGTACGGCGTCCGCGGAGAGCGTGTCCGGGAAGATCTGGGAAGCCTTCTCAAGGGTGAACATATGCGGTCAGACCCAATTGTTAAGGAAGCTTACGAAGCCTAGCTGACATGGGATCGACTTGGTATGAAGATTTAATAGAAAAATGTAATCACGACGACAAGGCTGGCGTGCTGACGAATGGATCCATGTCAGGTTCAAGCCATGTCAGGTTCAAGCCATGCCAGGTTCAAGCCATGCTTCGTTTCCTGCTTAACGCCATCTGGTTCGTGCTCGGGGGCTTCGTGATGGGCCTGGGTTGGTGGCTGGCTGGGCTGGTGGCTGCGATCACGGTTGTGGGATTGCCCTGGGCCCGCGCCTGCTTCGTGATCGGCAATTTCTCCTTCTGGCCATTCGGCTACGAGGCGATCAGCCGAAGCGAACTCACCGGCCGCACTGACCTGGGCACCGGCCCCCTGGGCCTGGTGGGCAATGTGATCTGGTTCCTGCTGGCGGGCTGGTGGCTGGCGATCGGCCATGTCACCTCCGCCCTGGCCTGCTTCGTGACGATCATCGGCATTCCCTTCGGAATCCAGCACATCAAGCTGGCCCTGATTGCACTGGCACCGATCGGTCTGCAGGTGGTGCCGAGCGGGACGCGGCCCCAGGGGGTGGGCTGAAGCGGCAGCGCAGCACCGCCAGGGCCTCATCGGGCAGGCCAAGGAAGCGATCCAGCCAGGCCTCGCCGCAGGGCTCAATCGTGGCCACGCCCACCAGCAGGGCCGTGCCATCGGCAGCCAGGGCCTGGCCGCTGCGGCGGTGCCGCCTGCTGGTCAACGCCCCGCTGGTCAGCTCGGTGTCGACCAGCAGGACCGGAGCGCGATAGAGCGAGCCCACCGTGAACAGAAAACGGGCCGTGAACTGCAACGTCACCGCGCCGGTTTCGGCATCAAGGCTGCCGGCCAGCCGCTCCGGCTCGATCGCGATGCGCAATCCCGGCGGCAGGGGCAGGCCCAGAAAGCGGGTGCTGCGCCAATCGAGGGGTGGGATCGTCAGTCCGGCCGGATCGAAGTCCAGTGAATCGCCGCCGATCCGCCCGAGGCCGCCACCACCGCTGGCGTTGTAACGGAAGCGGGGATAGCCGGCGATCACCAGGGCACAGCCCGCCAGGGTGGAGAGCTGCAGAGAATCGGAACTCATCGTCGGCGCAGGGGCTCCAGTTCTCCCTTGCTATTGCTCTCGGCCAGGGCGTCATAGCCACCGATCAACGCACCGTCGATGAACACCTGGGGCACGCGGCTCTCGCCCTCGGGCTCGATCACCACATGGGGGATGTCGAGGCTGCGCAACAGGCGGAGCGCGCGCCAGGAGTAGGGGCAACCGGGGCGCACGGCGATGGTGACCCGCGGCTCGGCGGGTGAGCCTGACGAAAGGGCCGCCGGCAGGTGCTCAGCTGGGGCTTGGGCCATGCCCGGGGTCGGCAGCGGACCGTCGAGCAGGCCCACCAACAAATCAGCGCCCTTGAGCACCAGGCTGCCGGGCTCCAGGTGGCCGCCCCAAACCTGGCACTCGGAGTCGGAGAGGCTCAGGTGCAGATGCACGCCTTGCGGGGCCACGGTGCCCTGCAGGGTGATGATTTCCAGCTCTCCCTGGAGCACGGTGGGAGCCGCTTTGCCGGGGCACTGAAAGGCAGCCTGGGACAGGTTGCCCACCACACCGAGCACGAAGCCGGAGGCGCCCTGCTCCACCGCCAGCTGCTCCAGCGCCAGGCGCAGGTCGCTGCCGGGCAGGAGATGGAGGGGCACAGAACGCATCGGCGGGATCAGGACAAGCAGGGGGCAAGGCTACCGGGGAGGCGCCAGCGGCCTGCCTTCAAGCACGGGCAGCCGGGGGTGCTGCAGCCGGAGGCCCAGCCCATGCAGCCGCCGGTTCGACACCCGCCGGCCGGCGCCGGCTTCAGCGGCCGGAGCGGCCTCGGCCTCCCAGATCACGGGCTTGAGTCCGGCGGCTCGGCAGGTCAGATCGATCAGGTCGCGCACGCTGATCGGCGCGTCATCCACCAGGTTGAACACCCCATCGAGGCCCGTCTCCAGCGCAAAGGCCAGGGCCGCCACCACGTCATCGCGGTGGATCCAGCTGGTGAGCGCGGCGCCATTCCCTTGGCGCTGGCTGCCCGCCAGCGCCCGGAAACGCTCCTGCAGCTCCCGCCCGGGTCCATAGAGCGCCCCCAACCGCCAGATGGCGACGCGGCGACTGGGGCTGCGGCAGCTCAGCAACACGGCTTCGGCGTCGCGCAGGATCTCGCCATGCCTGTCGCGGGGCTGCATCGGGGTGTCCTCCTCCAGCAGGCCGCCGGCGTTGCCGTACACCGAGCAACTGCTGGTGTAGATGAGCTGGTTGAGCTGGGGCAGCTCGCCCACCACGGCGGCCAGGGCCTGCATGCTGCGTAGAAAGGTGGCCTCGTAGCCGTCGGCCTCCACCTGCCGCTCACCACTGGGCGCCAGGCAGAACACGGCGGCCTCACTTCCCTGCAGGGCCTGGCGTAGCCCGGTGGGGTCAGCGGCATCGAGCACCTGAACCGAATCGGCCACGGCGGCCAGCTCTTCGGCCCGATCGGCGCTGGTGGTGGTGACCCGCAGCCAGTGCCGGCCTTGCTGGTGCCAATGGCGGGCCAGGGCCGTGCCCACATAGCCACAACCAACGATCGTGATCCGCATCCGGGGCCATGCTGTGGGCGGCAAGCTAGGGGGGCATGACCGGTCACGACCGCCAGTGGGAGCTGAACCGGCTCAACTTCGAGGGCCGCTGGTGCGGGACGAGCCACTGGTACGAGCGCAACACCGCCGGTGTGCTGGATCTGACCTCCCCCACGGCGGTGATCGAGAGCACCTGCTATTCCATCAGCTTTTCCGACTCCGACACCGGTCTGTGGGACGGCAGCGGCCTGCGCTTCGCGCCGGACGGCCGCCGCCGGCTGCCTCTCTGTCGCGCCGCTTACAACAGTGGCGGCCAGTGCTGGCAATTTCGCGGCGCCGGCGGCCAGTCGAGCCTGGCGCTGGACGGGACGCAGCCCCGATTCGGCCATGAACTGAATCTGTTCCGTGGCCGCTCCCGCTCGATGCTGGTGCTGCTCTACGCGCCGCTGGCGCCAGCCCCGGCTGGTGGCCCTCTCTGGCAACTGCAGAGCCTGGGGGTGGTTCCCTTCCGCTGCACCCTGGCGCCCGAACCGGATCCGCCCCGCCCTGCGGCCAGCGACTGGCGGGCCCTGCTGGCGGAGCAGGAGGGCTGGCCTGGGGAGCTGGAGCGCCTGGAGCCGGGGCACTGGCCCGCCGCCGATCCCCAGCCGCGGCCCTGCAGCCCCTTTCACAGCACTCAGTTCAGTGGCCATGACTCAGCGCCGGCTTCGCCGATGGGCTGGTCTGTTCGGTGCCGGAGACGCTGCCGGCGGGGGCGTTTGCGTTGCAGGTGGGCTGCCGCCTCGATGCCGAGCACTTCCAGCAGCTGAGCCTCCACTACGACAGCCAGCAACAGCTCACGGCCTGGGAACTGCGGCGATTCCAGAGTCCCTGAGGCTCAGCTCCTGACGCGGCAGACCCAGGCGGATGCCCTCGCGATCGAAGGCCTCTTTCACACGCAAGCGGAACTCCCGCCCCACCGGCCACTGGGCCAGGGGCAGGGTCTGGATCCACACCCGGATCAGGCAGCCCGACTGGCGCACCTCATCCACCCCCAGCACTTCCGGGGTCCCGAGCACGTACGAAGACCAGTCGGGATCGTGGCGCATGTCTTCGGCGACCCGGCCGATCAGCTCCAGCACGGCACGCAGGTCTTCATCGGCTGAGACCTCGATGGTGAAGTTCACCCGCGACCAGTCTTTGGTGAGGTTCTCGATGGCGCGGATCTGGCCGTTGGGCAGGCTGGTGAGCTGGCCGTCGAGGCCGCGCAGCTGGGTGTTGAACAGATTCATGTTCTCCACGAAGCCATCGTGGGGCGCAATGATCACCACATCGCCGATGGCAAAGCGGTCGGTGAGGATGATCAACAGCCCCTGCATGAAATCTTCAAGCAGGTTGCGCAGCAGCAGGCCGGCCGCCACGGCCACCACCCCGGCACCGGTGAGCACCGAACGGTTGATGCCCACTAGCAACAGGGTGAGTACGATGCCGATCGTGATGCACACTATCGTCGCCGTGTTCTTGAGCATTTTGGTGTAGGTCACCGCCTGCAGGGCATAGCGCCGGGAGCCGGGATTGCTGATGGTGGAGGCAATCACCCAGTTGTTCACGCTGTGGTTGATTGCCAGCAGCAGCAACCAGCGCACCACGATCAGCCCCAGCCACATCAGCGGCACACTGACCGACTTCTGCATCAGCAGCAGGGAGACGATACGGATATCGGGGAAAAAGATCGCGATCGCCCCGACCCCGGCCGCCACCAGACTCAACTGCAGGAGGCCGGTGATCAGCAGCGCCATCTCGAGCAGGTTGCGGGCCTGGTCCCGCCAGCCCTGCTGACGAAGCGTGGGGACCGAAAGGGTCTCCATCAGGCGGCTGGTGCTCTCGATCAGCCGCTGGGGATGGCGCCTGGCGCGGCGGCCGAGGCGCTCCAGCCAGCTGCGTCGGTGCTGGGGTGACGCCTCGGCGACGCTGTCGCTGCTCCCCTCCGGACTGGGCGCGGCGGCAGGAACCGTGCCGCCGCCGACCGGGTGCGCCTCTGCCTGGGCGGCGTTCTGGGCCTCGAGGTTGCCGCTGAAGGCTGCCATCACCTCCCGCGTGGCCGATTCGCGCAGGGCCTCGGTTCTGTCCCGCAGGCCCCGCAGCGCGCGGCGCAGCGCCCAGCGGATCGAGGAGAGGGCCAGCTGGACCAGCAGCACGATGCCGGCCACCGCCGCCGCCAGCACCAGGCGGCCGGCGGGAAAGCGGCGGTTGAACTCCAGGCCCCAGAGGGATTCGCTGATCACCTTCTGGAGCACTGTTTTCCAGCGCTCCGCCAGTTCCATCGTGGTGCTGCCGGCCCAAGCCGCATCGGGTCCGGTGACCGTGAGCAGGGTCGCGGGACCCAGGCCCAGGTCAGGAGCGGCGGGAATGAACACCACCGGCACGTTGTTGCGAAACCCCACCGCCACGGTGGGCGTGAGCGGGTGCAGGGCCTGGCGGTTGAACACGTTCCAGACGTTCAGCTCCGCCACAGCCAGCGTCGCCGTGCCCTCACGCCTCGCCGCCGCGGCCTGCCGGCGCTCCGGCGACAGGGCATCGCTTCCCTCCCTCTGCGCCTGGCGCAGTTGGGCAATCACCCCCTCCACGCTGCGTTCCACCGTTTCGGCCCTCGTCTTCGCGGCCCGCGCGGCGGCGGCTGCCGACATCGATTCGCCGGGATCGATGGCCAGGACGATCCGGGTGCTGAGAACGTCGTGGGGGAAAACCACGGTGCTGCACCAGAAGCGGCCGCAAGAGAAGGCCTGCTCGCGATCCAGCCAGCCCTCTTCCGCTCCGCCACCGTCGCCGGCGCCACCAGCTCCGGCCAGGTTCAGTACCGCAGCGGCGGGCTGCCCCAACAGCAGGCTCAGGGCCAGACCCAGCAACAGCGTCCGCCACCAACGGCGGCGGGGGCTTGGCCTGGCTTGGCTGCCCAGACGCCCACGTTGAGCCCCTGGCCCCCGATTCAGCCACATACCTCACCCTTCCCTCATTGGTTCCGTGGCAGGTGCCCGGCCCATCCAGCAGCCTTTCAGGGTACGGAGGTTCAGGGAGCTCAGCCGTTTGAGTGGGTCTAGGAACCCATCTCCGCCGACACGCCCATCTCCAGCGAGAGCATCTGACTGGGCGGGGCTTGGGGATCGAGGGAAACCTCTTCTTCTTGTTCTTCTTGGGCCGAGCCCCCGCCACCCCAGCCGGCGAGGCCGCTGGGGATGGTGCCGCTGAGCGCGGCCAGCCCCAGCACGGTGGCCAGGGCCAGGGCCAGGGCGCCGATCAGGATCTGTCGCAGCGAGATGTCTGGCATGGCACGGCTGAGGGCAAGGGCCTTGACCTGGAGCATGGAGCCTTCAAGGCAGAGCGCATCAGGCCTGCTGCCGGTCTAGCTCGGGGGCGTTCGCCTTCGTTTCGGAGATCGGTGGCGGCGGAGCCACACCACCTGGTTAGGTGAGCAGGGAACCCTCCGCAAAGGGGGTTCCCTGCATCAGCGCGTGCAGATTGGCGGCGGTGACGCGAGCAATGTCGGTGAGGGCTTCGTGGGTGAGAAAAGCCTGGTGAGCTGTGATCAACACATTGGGAAAGGTGAGCATCCGCGCCAGCAAATCATCCTGCAATACCGTTCCGGAAAGATCTTCAAAAAACACACCTTCTTCCTCCTCGTAGACATCCAGGGCCACCCCACCCAGGCGTCCGGACTTCAAGGCCTCGATCAGGGCCACGGTGTCGATCAGCCCCCCCCGGCTGACATTCACCAGGATCACACCGGGCTTCATGCAGTCGATGGTTTCACGGCGGATGATGTGATGGGTTTCCGGCATCAGCGGAACATGCAGGGAGATCACATCACTGAGGCTGGACAGGGTGATCGGATCCACATAGGTGATTCCCTCGCGTATGGCCCAGGCCGCATCGGGATAGGGGTCGTAGGCGACGACCACCATGCCGAAACCGCGCAGGATTCTTGCCACGATGCGCCCGATCTTGCCCGTTCCCACAATGCCGGCCGTCTTGCCATTGAGATCAAAGCCCACCAGGCCCTGCAGGGAGAAATTGAGTTCCCGCACCCGGTTGAACGAGCGGTGCAGATGACGGTTCAGGGTCAGCAGCAACGCCACGGCATGCTCGGCCACGGCATTGGGTGAGTAGATGGGCACGCGGGTCACGGCAATGCCAAGATCGCGCGCCGCCTCGAGGTCCACGTTGTTGAACCCGGTGCGGTGACTTTCAGGGAAGGTGTCACTCCTTGGCTGCCACTCAGGCGGCCGCGATTAAGTGTAGCGCGAGGATCGGATCGGGCTCCTCTGGTGGCTTGTTGATCCACACTTCTTCGGGTTGGCGCCAGCAGCGAGTGGAT
>JABMPN010000143.1 GCA_013203655.1 Cyanobacteria bacterium bin.51 | reverse complement strand
GAGACGATGCTCATGCAGTTCTGCCTCGAAACAAGCGGTCACCGAAAGGAGACCGATATCCGGATGGGTAAGGGGAATGCCCTGGCTCGTTGCCTCCGGCAGACCTTGAGGGTCGGCGCGGTTTGGGTCGGAGTCAAAGCGAACAATCGAGCTGGCCGATCGCCAATTGATTCTGCGGGAAGAGGGGCGATCAAGCGTCGCGGTGGTAACAGTTCTTCACGGCGCCCGGATCGGGCAAAACCCTTTGCTGCCAAGGCATCTGGCAAATAATCCCGCTGATTACCCTGTCGGAAGCAAGGGCGACGATTCCGGATCGCCCTGCCTGGATCGCAAGACTTTCAATTATCAGAATCGGCAGAAATCCACACAAAAAGTATGAATGAGCTCACCCCATTTTGAATGGCTTCGTCGCTGCGAATGCCACCGCAATTTTTTCTCCTCTGCTCAGCTCAAGCCGTCAGCGAGAGGGCTAGATCGGTTGCTTGCTCCCAGGCGTGAGACCGGCGTTGCCGGCATAGAGCGCTGCCGTGCGATTCACCGTGGTGATCGGCACCCCGTCCATGGTGGCAAGCCCACAGAGATAGGGAACAGTGTCACGGCCGAAACGTTCGGAATACTCAAGGCTGGAAAGCAACCCGTCGAGGGCAAACAACTGGCCCCGCTTAGCCCTGGTGGCCAGGAACTGGCTCACTTCTTTCGGCTGCCCGGCCCGACCGAGAAGGGCGAGATAGGCCGCCGAAGCCGCTCGCAATGGGGCCATCCGGTTCAATCGTTGCTGAAACTCGTCGCCAGCAGCGATCAGGCCCACAAATTCGCACACGGATAACTGACCGTCCCGCAACTGGGACTCGGCATCGACAAGTCGCTCGGAGGCCAGCGGAACCCGGTTGAGCAATTGGCGATAAGTGGCCTCGATCACCACCTGAAGAGCCGCTTCATCGCCGTCACTGTTCCAGAGAATCGGCTGACCGATTCCACCGCGACGACTGAACCCTTGGGGGCGGCCGCCCTGCAGGGCCTGGGCCATCGCGGCATCCGGTTGCTTGGCGGGGGTGAACCTGACACCGTTGCCACCCAGGTTGGCTGACCAACCACCGGCTGCAACCGATGGTTTTGAAGGAGTGGCCTGCAAGCCAGAGGGTGGGGAGGCACTCCAGGCTGGGCTGCTGGAGAAGCCTGGCTTCGCCTGGGGGGTTTTCCAACGCCTGGTGGGCTCAGGAGGCTGCCTCAACCCCTGGAAAGCCTGAGCTCCAGCGGATGCCTTGGGCAACTCACCACCGCTGATCGCCGCGCTCCAGCCACCCACTACCCGGGCCAAGCGACGATCGGACAGGTTGCGGGGCGTCAGATCGCCGCTGCCACGGAAGGCTTTCGGCTGAGCAACCTGGGGGCGGTTGATCGGGGTTGGATCCACCAAGCCAGCGGTATTGAGCGGCTGGCGGAAGGTGGGAGTCCGGCGGGCATTGAGATCCGTTGGGGTGACAAAGCGTTCGTAGGGGACGCAGTCCTCGCCGAAGCAGTCGTTGTACTCCCGGCTTTCGAGCATGGCGTCGATGACGCCGTAGAAGCCTTTGCGGGCAGCCGTGTCGAAATAGCTGTTGATTTCCCAGCGCCCGAAGGTGGGTCTTCCCAGCAGACGCCGGTGGATCACCTCAATGGCTTTGGTGATGTAGAGGCCAGACCAATAGCGCCGACGGAAGGCTTTGGAGCGGGCCACCTGGCGTATGAATTCGCGCAGGCTGATGTCGCCGTTCTCGAGTTTGATCTCCTCGACTGTGATCTGTTCGCCGGCATAGCCGCTGGTGCCGAGCACCTGGACGTAAACAGCCCGGATCACCGCCTGGGTGCTGGATTCGGTGTTGCGCACACTCGCCTGGCCATGGCGGCGAGGCACCGAAGCACCACCGGTGGCGATCTGCTGCAGGCGCACCAGCTTGGGGCCTACCCGCCGCGGAACGGCTGCACGGAATTGGGGGCTGTCCATCTGGCCGGGCTGGACCATGCCATTGCCCACCAGGATGCGGCGGGTGTCGTAGTTGAAAGGGGCCCCTCGGGTGGCAACGGAAGCCGTGCTGGAAGGGAAAATGGCTCCGTAATTGAGTCCGAGTGGGTCGTTGCCGCCGCCGTAGACGTGTTGATCTGGCAGCGGTTGGCGATAGGAGGCGTAGAGGGTGATGTATTGGGGGGCTCCCTCAAACGGCGCACTGAAGCGGAACAACTTTCGGTTCGAGCCCCAGCCAGCGCTTTCCTGGGCCTCTTCGCCGAGATCGCGCAGGAAAGGAACGGTCTCCTCGCCGAAGACCTGGGCATATTCCATGCTGTTGATCAGGGAATCCACCAGCCCGGCATGCCCCTGCTCGGACACGATGGCGAAGTAGCGGCGGAACTCCTCAATCGAGCTCAGCCCACGGCCGAGGAAATGGCGGAAGGCGAGTTCCACAACCCGGCTGTTGGAGAAGCGTCCATAAAACTGACGGCGATACTCCTTGCTGCGACCAAGGCTGCGGATGAACTCCCGCATCGGCAGTTGGCCCTGGGCCGTCTGGGTGGCCTCCACCGGGCTGATCACCTGGGAATAGCCCTTGACGATGTCGCGTTCGAAAACCTGGCGGTAGGCGGCCCGGATCACTTCAGCTTTCTCACGGCCGGAGAGACCTGGCTTCATCACGAAGCGTTGGGGGTTCTCAGCAGCCAGGGCATAGCTGGCCGGCAACTGGAGGCCCTGGTTGACAGGACTGCCCAGCCGTTGACGCGTTGAAGGTGTGGGCACCTCCAGCTCCTTGAGGAGCACGTTGAAGCAGGCGATCACCAACTGGCGCGCTTCAGCGTCCTGGCGGAAAAGATTGGCGGAGGCGGCCCGCATCTCCTGGACAGCCACATTGGTGGCGGCCAGGGAGCATCCCTTCTCGAGCACATCCCGAAGACCACGGGTGTTCACCGCCAGGATGCTGGGATCACCAGCCACCACGGCATAGCCCACATAGCGCAGGAACCAGCCCATGTCGCGCAACGACTTGCGCATGCGGTCTGAGCCGTAACGGGCGACGCTGATCGGGCTGAATCCAGCTGGAAGCACGACGCGAACATCGGCCTCGGCCTGGACCCCTTCGAGGATGCGGCCGAGCAAGCCGGAGCCACCGATGCCCTGGGCGAAGGTGCGCACAGACGTGGCGGCCGCGATCTGGTCAGCAGCCAAGGGGGCCATCGCCCCACTGCTCACCAACGTGGGGGTGAGGGGCGCATCGAGATAGGAGAGGGGAGTGCCGCCAACAAAAATGCGATTGGCAGCCTTGGCCACGATCACATCGGCATTGGCTGAGATCCGCCTGGCCGCTTCAAGCCGGGTGGCGCCGCTATTGAAAAAAGTGATCAGGGTGTCAAGTTCGCCCTTTTCAGGGAAACGATCCTGCTGTTCCGCCTGACGGACGCTGGAGAGCGGCAAGGTGTCGTAGCGCTGGGGGGAGACCCTGCTGCTGCCGCTGCTGGCGGTCACGGTCATGGAGGGGCGTGTACCGGGCCACACCAAGGTACGGCTGCGATTCGGCCATCCCCAGGCGCTATGAACAAATATTTGCAGCCCGAACCGCCTGATGCGGTGCGGACGGCGAACCCCCGTGAAATGCTCCCCTGGTCGGACACCGCACCCCGCCGCCATGTCCCAGGCCCCTGCTGACGCCGCCACCCCGCTGGTGAGCGCCTTCTACGACCGCTTCCCCTACCCGGGCGACCCCCTTCAAGACGGAGCGCCGCCTGGATACAACTGGCGCTGGTGCTATGATGCCGCCTTCAGTTCCTGCATGGGCCGACGTCCCAACCT
>JABMPN010000142.1 GCA_013203655.1 Cyanobacteria bacterium bin.51 | reverse complement strand
GTGATCGGCAGGATTGGCCTCAAGCACTGGTCGGCCGTGATCACCTACCGCGACCAGTGCATCCGATTGATTTCCGTTCGGCGGTCCAGACCAGAAGAGGTGGAGCTCTATGAACAGTTCTGATTTCGATCAACGTTTCGATGCCGGCGAGTCCGTGCTTGAAGCCCTCGACCTCGGCGGTGCCCGCCGCATTCGGCTGGAGCAGAAACGCGTCAATGTTGATTTCCCTGTGTGGATGATCGACCAGCTCGATCGCGAAGCCAGCCGCCTCGGCGTCACGCGTCAGTCGATCATCAAGGTGTGGCTGGCGGAGCGGCTGGAGCAGCGGACGTCTGCTTGAACCCCGAGCTGTTACTTCCATCCAGAAGGATGAGGCCGCTGAGGGGTTGGCGGCCAGAGGGTGTCGGTGGCGGCTGCCGGGCGACCGAGCCAGGTTTGGTTTTGGGCGGCCCGTCAGGAAGGAGCCCCTGCTGGGATCCCTTCTGGCGTGATCGCGTGGCGGCTGCAGCCAACCCGGCTCCGGTCGTGGCTGTGCCGCCTCAGCCCCTATCCCACTCCACGGCCCCAGGCAGCTGCAGCATGTCGGCGAGGGGTGTCGGTCCCATCGCCCTCGACGGGGATGCAGTCCAGAATGGAGCCATGGCTGCCCCTTCGACCAAGGAAACCTCCCTCTCCCAGCGGCTCCAGGGAGCCCGTGAGGAGGTGCTTGCCGTGGCTCACCGCCATGGGGCCAGCAACCTGCGGATCTATGGCTCGGTGGCCCGCGGCCAGGATCGGCCCGGCAGCGACCTTGACCTGCTGGTGGATCTGGAGCGGGGCTGTTCCCTGCTGGAGGTGATCGCTCTTCGGCAGGAACTGGAAGCTCTCTTGAATTGCCAGGTGGATCTGGCGGAAGCTGCGCAGTTGCATCCTTTGATCCGCGATCAGATCATTGCGCAGGCCAAGGCTTTGTGAGCAAAGATCTCCTTTACCTCAGCAGCATCTCCGAAGCCCTTGAGCGCATCACTCTCTACACCATGGAAGGCCGCTCAGCTTTTCTTGCTTCCACGCTTGTGCAGGATGGAGTGATCCGCAACTTGATCGTGGTCGGCATGGCCGTGAAGAATCTGTCGGCGGATCTTCGCGAGTCCGAGCCGTCCACTCCTTGGAAGTCCATCGCCGGCCTGCGAGATGTTCTGATTCATGATTACTTGCGTGTGAATCTGGAGCAGGTCTGGGAAACCGTGGCGCGTGATCTTCCTCCCCTTGGTCTCACCGTTCGCTCGCTGATTGAGCGGCAGAGCAATGGCTGAATACCAGAGCCACAATCGCCTACCGCCCAGGAGACGCACCATGAACCACCTTGATCACGACGAGCAGGAGATCCTGGAAGCCTTCGAAGCGGGCACGCTCCCTTCGTTGGCTACGGCTGCCGAGCACTCCCGCCTATAAGCCTCCGCAAGGTCAACGGCCACCAAGGATCAGCGCATCAATAGTCGCCTCACCAGCGAGGATCTGGGCGCCTTGCGCGCCCGTGCTTTGCAGGAGGGCATTCCCCACCAGACCCTGATCAGCAGTGTCCTTCACAAGTACGTGTGCGGCAGGCTTCTCGATCGACCCTGAGCGTGTGGAGCTTCGTGGTTTTGGGCGGCCCGTCAGGCAGTAGCCCCTGTTGGGAATCCTTCTGGCTTGGGCGTGCAGTGGCTGCAGCCAACCCGGCTTCGGGTGTGGCTGTGCCGCCCCGGTCCCCTTCACCCGCACGACCGACGGGCAGGCCAAGGCTCAGTCGTGCTGTTTGCCCTCGATAACCCCCCGAACGCCTCCGCGGGGGGAATCGTCATCACCTGTTCGCCGGGGAATCAGATGCCAGTGGGCATGAAACACCGTCTGCCCCGCCGCTTCGCCTGAGTTCAGCCCCCTCTTGCGTTGAGCCAACCAGCCCAGGCGCTGATCGATGCGTCCTGGGCACTGAGCTGCTCCCGCCGCAGCTTCAGCAGCTCCACCACGGCGTTCCACTCCGGCTGGTGCAGCTCCAGCCCATCGGCCCCATGTCGACGCGGGATCACCAGGCTGTGCCCCTCGCTCACCGGGCAGGCATCGGCGATGCAGAGCTTCGAATGCGTTCTCCAGCAGCACCCGGCCGCTGCCCTCCAGCGCGCAGATCACACAGCCCGCTTCGCGGTGGCCGTAGCTGGCCTGCACGCCGCGGAAGCAGAGGGCCTTCAGGTTGCTGATGGCGTCTGAGCCGCCCTGGTTTCTGGGGATGATGTGGTCCACCTCCAGGGCACGCTGGTGCTCGTGAGCTCCGCAGCACTCGCAGCGGCCCCGGGCTGCGGTGGGCAAACACCTCTTCGCCGCGCTGCTCGCGGAATGCATCGAGGCGCTGGCGGCACAGCTGCTGCAGCGCGTCGCGCTCGGCGTCGCTCAGTTCGTCGCCGCCGATCAGGGTGTAAGTGCCATTGCCGTACTGCGTGATGCCGTTGCCGGTGAGCACCTTGCCCACCATCCGCTTCACCCGTTCGGTGGTGTAGTCGATCTCTGTCACGTCTTCGCCCAGGATCCGCCGGGCCACGTCCTGCGCTGGGGCGGGGCTGCTCCTTCCCAGCAGCTCCAACCGCTGCGCGGAAG
>JABMPN010000141.1 GCA_013203655.1 Cyanobacteria bacterium bin.51 | reverse complement strand
GTCATGTACAGCGTTCGTTGTTGGCTCGTCAGCGGTGCCGGCATCCCCATGGCCCTGCGCATGGGCCCCAGGGTCAGCAGCTCCGCTCTCCACCGGCCAACGAGCTTGTCGCCGACCGGTCAACGTGATTGTCGGCGAACACACAACAGCCACGAACCCCATCAGGGCCGCCAACGACCAGGCGATTGGGGAGCTGCGCGGCCCCACGCGATCGGGGGGGGGCTTGGAGTTTTGTCGCGTGAACTGGAATCAGGAGTGGAATTCAACGCTGCCAGTAATCTTTCAGCCTCCAGCCCTGTGCGCTGGATCTCTTTTTCAGGGCACCTCGAAATATGAGTGTTTCCGGCCGTTCTAGCCAGCTAAAAAGCCGCATTACTGCGGCTTGTCGGCTGATTCTGCGGACACCATTAAGGGCAGTAAATCTTAAGATCGAATCAGTTAGACCGATGCTCACGCCATCACTACACTATTGCTTGAACGCTGAAGATAGCGAAGGAAGTTGAATGTCAGATTTTTCAGGCCCCACCAAGCTTCGTTTCTTCCAAGGCCAATCTTTCTTGTTAGCTTGCCGCTCATTGAGGTCGTCATGCAGCCGAATACGTGTTCAACACAAGCTCTAATCGCCGACTTGATCCGATTACGGTCTTTAGCTGCGTCACTAAGCGGGTGATTGCGTGCACCCTTTTCGTGGATCCGACTCTCAAAGCCACCGAGACTCAGCAGATCTTCAAAGCACTCACCCGAATAAGCGGAGTCTGCCCAGACATAGTCATGTTGATTTTCTGGATCTAGGAGCTTTGGAAGCATCTGACTGTCATGGATATTGGCAGGAGTAACGGCATAGCGGCGGATAAATCCATGTTCAGCATCGATGCAGATGCTGTTTTTGTAACCGTAGTGGTTGATGCCATTCTTTTTAACCCAGCGAGCATCTAAATCCCTCTGCTGCAGGCGATGTGGGTTCTCATCCCAACCATCCGGCAAGCGACCGGCCTTAATTTCCTTGTTCTCTTCTCGGCTATTGCGTTGCTTGGGAACAGGGACCAAAGTCGCATCAATGATCTGACCACCACGGGCTTCGAGGCCCTGTTCTCGGAGGAATCCCTCAAACTTCTCGAAGAGCTCTTCGATGACGCCTGCTTTGCAAAGACGTTCCCTGAAGAAAGCCACAGTTGTGGCGTCTGGAATATCGTTCATCACCCCAAGACCTACGAACTCCTCAAAAGATCGCCTGTCATTGACCTGGAATTCAAGTTCTTCATCGCTCAGGTTGAAAAGTTGCTGGAGCACCAGCATCTTGAACAGGATCAGCGGATTAATACTCTTGCGACTAGCATTGCTCTTGCGCTCCTGCATGTAACCCATCTCAAGCAATGGACGGAGTGATTCCCAGCGAATAGAATCCGACAACCGCTTGAGGACCGGCTTCTTCTCCTTGAGTTTTGCGACTCTTTGCTGTTCGTCCCAAAAGCCACGCTGCCCCATTGCTGAGATAAGATCTTATGGCTTCATTCTAATCCAGAATTTTGCTCAATCAAGTGATTAGGCGATTTTTCGAGGTGCCCTTAAATCGATTCCTTCGATTCCGTGGTTTCTCTCGTTTCCACCCTTGAGAGCCGCTGCTCAAGCACCATGAGCCGTTGGACCTTCCCTTGATGATGGGGATCCGGATGGATACTCAATCGATCTTTCTTCTTGAGCTTCCAACGACGACCATATTCAACAGCCAGGCCAGAGGCGGGTTCGATCAGATGGAGCGTGGCCGGGATTTCTTTGACGCCATCGATCTCATAGAACCGCTCCAGGGTCTGAACTTGCGTTCTGCGCTGGAGGCTTCCCTGTTTCGGCAGCAGAATCCAACCACCATCGAGGGTTTCCAGGGCCCAAGTGGTGCCCTGGGCAAAGATCTCCAACTCCACCTCATCAATTTCGCCGCTCAGGGTTCTTGCGCTCACCGAGCAGGGGCGAGAGAACGGCTCCAGAAGAACCGGCGTGGAGCCGTAGATTTCGATCACCGTGTCGGTGGGCAGGTTGATCGAGGGAACCGTGCGATCGGTCGTTTCCCTGCGAACGGGAAGCTCGGGAGCCTGGATCGGGCGCTGCCGAAGGAGCGACTGATCGCTGAACTCAACAAGCGATTCCTCCATAGCCTTGATCCGCTTCTGTAGATCACTGACCTCTGCAGAGACGGCCTCAAAACCCTGATTGAGCTTGGCGTCCGATTCCACAAAACGATCACTTAGCTGCTTCACGCTCTTGAGCAGAAACTTGATCGATTCGATCAGCTTGTCATCATCTGGCATGGAGGTTGCAGCAGCTGCCATTCATGACATTCGAGCGTAGCAAGAATTCAAGGAGAAGGCCTGCGGCCCTCCGCTCTTCTCGTTGACATTGGTATCCGTCGCACCCCATCACTGCCTGGTCAAAGTCTAGATTGAGGTATTCGCCCATCCAGGCCTTCCTGCTCCTTTCCCTTGATTGACTCACTGATCGAACCGTTCAAGGTCATCATTGTGGCCTTGGCTTTTGTTGTCTTCGCCTCGGCATTGTTGCTATCCATACAGCTAAGAAGAAAGACAAGGCCACTGGAGAAGCAACTGCAGGCATTGCACCGTTCAGAGATCCCTGCTGACCTGTTGAATCCCTTGCTGCGGGAGATCGAAGCGCGCTATATCTCCCTGTTATCCCATGTCGACACGGTCGACACGCCAGAGTTCAGTGCTGGCGAAATGGAGACCCTTTGTATTCTCAACAGACCCTGGCGCCTATCGGCGGCAGCGGCGCAGAGCTGGATCATTCAGGCCCCGGGAATTCTCATCTCACTCGGTCTGCTTGGAACCTTTGCTGGCCTGAGTGTCGGGCTTGGCCGAATTTCCACCGTTCTGCAGACTCCCGATATCAACACAGCGCTCAACGGTCTTGTCGAAATCGTCAAGCCGATGGGTGCAGCTTTCGAGACCAGTCTCATCGGCCTGCTGCTGAGCATCCTTGTGTTGGTGTGGACTCAGCTGAATGGCACCCGTTCCAGCCTCGAGCGATGTGAAGCCCTGCTCAGCAGCTGGCTGGAGACCATCCTTCCGCAACGTCTGGGGGAGAAGGTCACCACACCCCTGCGGAAAACGCTGGGAGCCCTATCGAGCACCCTGGCCTCCCTGCCGAACAGCCTGAGCCAATCGATCGAGGAAGGGATGAGGCGGGCTTTTGAAGCCAAGCTTGAAGAGATGTTCAATATCAACAGCCAGCTCAGCTCAGAAGCCCAGCTGGCCGTCCGTCAACTTTCGGCGACAGCCAGTAGCCTCAATGAAAGCGGACAAGACTTCGTCGAAGCGGCACTGGCTTTCCGCGACAGCAGTTTCGCAACGACCCTGCGCGATTCCGTCCTTGACATGGTGGCGGTCCGAGAAACACTCACAACAACCACGGATTCGCTGTCTGTCAAGCTCAGCGATCTCCGTGATGGCTTGGTTGGAACCCAGGCCGAATGGAAACTGCTGGCGACGGCAGCGCAGCAGGAACTGGAGGGCTGCCGACTGGCCAGCCAGCAACTCGGGCAGGGAGCAACGGCCCTGCGACAGGCCACCGCCCAGTTGAAGGAAGGAACGGAAGCCAGCGGCGAAGCGACCAAGCAGTTGAAAGCCACACGGCTTGAGGTGATGCGAGATCGCAAGCTGGCTGTCGAGCTGGCCGAGGCGGTCAAGTCCAGGTTGGCCTCGGATTCAACCGTGGCGGAGAGTTGTTCGGTTTTTGCCAGCTCCCTGGAGCTGGCCCTGTCGAACTGGAGGCGGAATGTGGAAAGGCTCGATGAGTTGGCGTCCTCCTACATCACATCGGTCCGCGAGAGCAAAAACCAGGATGACGTCTTTCAAGACCAGCGTAACCAAGAGTTGGGCAAGGCGATTGCCCACTTTCAACATCAATTGGAAACCGATCTTGGCGCCGCCATCGATTCCCAACGCACTTCCCTGTTCGAGCTGATCCAGCCCACCGAATCGGCCCAGGCGCTCCATCAGCAGCTTCTGCGCTATCTCGAAGAGATCCAAACGGTGGCCAGTCAACTCAGCAAGCCACCCGGCGAGCTGTCCGTTCCGTCTGAGCGTGGAGCCACCTGACCATGGGAAGGACCCGACGGGGGCGGCGCGGAGAAGTGACGAACTCCTGGTTGGGCTACACCGACTTGCTCTCGACTTCCCTGCTCATCCTCCTGCTGACGGTGGCCGTGTCCAGCCTGGCCAGAGCACGGAACGAGAAAGCCCCTCTGCTCCCGTTAACCGAAGCGGAGTCCTTCCGTTTTGACAGCGGCAGTTATCTGTTGAGTCAGGAGTTCAAAGTGGCGTTGCAGAAACGGCTCCCGGAAATCAATCAGATCATTGCTAAATACCAGGTCGACACTGTGGAGGTGATTGGCCATACGGACGGACAACCCTCCGGTAACGTCAGCAACCTGGACGGCCGATTGCCCAAGGTGGGGGGCCAAGCAATGCTGAGCGGGTTTTTGGCGGGCTCCAATGCGGATCTTGGCTTGCTTCGTGCCATCTCGGTGTCCAATTATCTGCGTGGTGTTCTCAAGCCAACGGGCCCAACGCTGACGATTCGGCCCTATTCCGCCGGAAGCCTGATTGACACCACAGGCCTGTATGCGCCCGCCGACACCAAAGGCCGGGCCGAGCGTCGTCGGATTGAGGTTCGCTTCACGCGCCAGGAGAACAACTGAGATGAACCGGGACGTGTCACCGATCGAGCGCCTCCTCAGGCTTGAAGGCCGCGTCGATCAGCTGAGCCAGGCGGTAGGCCCTCTGGGCCAGCTCACCGCTGACCTCGACAAGACTTCCCGGAAGCGGGCGATCTGGCCTGCCGATGAATGGCTGCTGACCAGGCTGTTGCGCCGCTCCCCGATCGCCATCAGCTCTTACCTCGCGCCAGCGGAACTGACCCAGACAGCGGACGGCGGCCTGCGGCTGACCTCCGCGCCCACCTCTTCCCCCTGGTTGTTCTGCGAACTCACGGGCGGTGATGCCCTCGTCTGGCTGACCCCCGATCCCCCCAGCTGGATCTGGGATTCCGAGGTCTACACCTCCCTGTTCGGCCGCCACCAGCAGGGCACTGACGGAGCTGATCTGATCCTTCAGCGACTCCCCGTCTTCAAGCCCGTCGTCAGGGGCCGGGATTGGGCCCTGGTGCACCCCGGCGAGATGGTGCCCCGCCAGCGCCGCTCCGTGGCCGAGGAAGAGCAGGTTGAGCTGTTGCGGCGACTGGAGCAACTCGAGAGGCACACCCGGCAGCAATCCGCCCGCAGTCAGGCGGAACTGTCCCAACTCAAAGCCACGCTCCGCGTCCAGCAAGACCTTCTGGATCGCGTTCTGCGCCTCCTGGGCCAACCCCCTGAGGCGTGATCACGCGGCCCGGGGGGCTGGAGCGCCAAAACCGCCTCCATAGGATGGGCCCACTCCAACGGATGGGTTCCTTCGCGTGAGCACCGCCCCAAGCGATGGCTGTGCCTCCGGCTGTGGAGGCTGCCTGCTGATCCTTCTGGTGGCAGGCCTGTTTGTTGCCGGCCCCACCGGTTGGCTCGTCGCCGTGGTGGTTCTTGTGATTCTCTGGCTGGCAGAGCGAAGCGGCAAGAGCCGCAGGAGACCGCAGCCCCGGGCCATGGTCGCCGAACCAATGCCGCCACTTCCACCGCCCGAGAGCCAGATCCAGCTGGAGCCGGGGACGTCTGATCGCGAGCTGGAGACCTTGCTGGCCGAAGCCCGCAAAGCCGTGGATGATTGGCCCTAGGTCCTTGGAGCCGGTTCTGGGGGCAGCCCCCCACTTCGACAAAGGGCATCGCTCTGCAGCATTCCGAGGGGCGGGATTCAGAGGCC
Organism: Cyanobacteria bacterium bin.51; assembly: GCA_013203655.1. Lineage (GTDB taxonomy): Bacteria > Cyanobacteriota > Cyanobacteriia > PCC-6307 > Cyanobiaceae > Regnicoccus. The sequence goes on along the minus strand of JABMPN010000141.1, from coordinate 8,701 downwards.
CAGCCGCTCCCAGATCACGCCGAGCTGGGCCTGATGCAAGGCCGTGCTGAAGCAGGCTTCGCGCTGGGCTGCATTGAGACGGCCGCAGACTTCAGCATCAGCTTCGAGATTGGCGCGAAAATTGCCGCCTTCGGTGTTCCAGGCGCTGTGGGCATGCCGCTGAACGATGGCGTAGGCCTGCTCGCGGGCCATCCCGGCGTCGACAAGGGCGAGAAGCACCCGCTGACTGAACACCACGCCGCCATAAACGTTCAAGTTGCGCTGCATGTTGGCCGGATAAACGCCCAGTCCCCGGATCACTTCGGTCATCTCGCGCAGCATGAAGTGGAGGGTGACGGAACAATCCGGCAGCATCATCCGCTCCACCGAACTGTGGCTGATGTCCCGCTCATGCCAGAGGGCCACGTTCTCCAGGGCGGCCACGGTGTAGCTGCGCAGCACGCGCGCCAGTCCGCTGATCCGCTCGCTGCGAATGGGGTTGCGCTTGTGCGGCATCGCCGAGCTTCCTTTCTGGCCCTTGGCAAAGCTTTCCTCCACCTCCAGCACGTCGGTGCGTTGGAGGTTGCGGATTTCGGTGGAGATACGCTCTAGGGAGGTGCCAACCAAAGCCAGGGTCTGGACGTAGTCGGCATGCCGATCGCGGCCGATCACCTGGGTGCTGACGGTGTCGGGGACCAGACCAAGCCGTTGGCAGGTGAGGGCTTCAACCTCAGGATCGGTGTTGGCATAGGTTCCCATGGCTCCGCTGATCTGACCCACGGCCACCACCGTCTCCAACCGCTCCAGCCGCTCCTGGTTGCGCAGGGTCTCAGCCAGCCAGCCAGCCACCTTGAAGCCGAAGGTGATCGGCTCGCCATGGATGGCATGGGAGCGACCAACCATCACCGTGTCCTTGTGGGCCCTGGCCAGCTCACGCAGAGCCAACCTCAAGCCGTCGAGTTCATGGCGCAGGGCCTGAACCGAGGCCTTCAGCTGCAGGGCCAGGCCAGTGTCGAGCACATCGGAGCTGGTCATGCCGACGTGGATGTAGCGGCCGGCGTCTCCGACGTGCTCATTGACGTTGGTGAGAAAGGCGATCACGTCATGGCGCACCTCCGCTTCGATCACGGCAATCCGCTCAGGCTCGAAGCGTGCCTTGGCCTGGATCTCCGCCAGCGCTTCAGCCGGGACATGGCCCAGCTCACACTGGGCTGCACAGGCTGCCAGCTCCACCTCTAACCAGCTCTGGAATTTGGCTTGCTCAGTCCAGATCCTGGCCATCTCAGGGAGTGAATAACGCTCGATCAAGGACCAGCAAAGCTCAATGTTGTTCCCAATCTATGGGTCGACTGCGTGCCTTCTCCGGCCCTGGGCCGTGGTTCAGTACCCATTGGATCTACAGCCGGTTCCCACCCAGCCGTTCGGCACAACCCTGGCCATGGCCCCGAAGCAGCGCCTTGATCTCCATCTCGTGGCCCTCGGCCTGGTCGCCAGTCGCCAGCAGGCCCAGCAACTGATCCGGGCGGGCCGGGTGCGTCTGGGGGGCCAGATCTTCGACAAGCCGGGAATGGAGGTGCGAGCGGAGCTGGTGCCAGACGTTGACCCGGGTCCGCGTTTTGTCTCCAGGGGCGGCGAGAAACTGATCGCGGCCCTGGAGGCCTTCCCGCTGCAGGTCGAAGGCCGGATCTGCCTGGATGGCGGGATCTCCACCGGTGGCTTCACAGACTGCCTGCTCCAACACGGAGCCAGCAAGGTGTATGGAGTGGACGTGGGCTACGGCCAGACGGCCTGGAGCCTGCGCACGGATGAGCGAGTGGTCCTGAAGGAACGCACCAACCTCCGCCATCTCCACTCCGACCAGCTCTATGGCCCTGGCGATCGCTGGGCAGACCTGGCCGTGGCCGATCTGTCGTTCATTTCCCTGACCCTGGTGCTACCTGCCCTGAGGAAGTTGTTGGTTGCGGAGCAGGCCGAGGCGGTGGTGCTGGTCAAACCCCAGTTCGAGGTGGGGAAGGCCCGGGTGGGCAAGGGCGGCGTGGTGCGCGATCCCGTGGCCCATGCCGATGCCCTCGAAGGGGTGATCACAGCCGCCGCAGCACAGGACTGGCTGGCTGCGGGGCTGGTGGCCTCACCGATCACCGGTCCGGCTGGCAACCATGAATACCTGCTCTGGCTCAGGCCTGGATCGCGGCAGACGATCGAGGCGCTCGACCCTGCAGCGATCGATTCATTGGTGAGGGCCACACTGAAGCCGCGAAGCCCGGAGGCCCCGATCACGCCGGCTTAGATGGCGCTGCTGTCGAGGTCGCCGGTGCGGATGCGGATCACGGTCTCGATGGTGCTGATGAAGATCTTGCCATCGCCGATCTCCCCGGTGCGGGCGGCTTCCTGAATGGCGTTGACCACGGTTTCAACGCGGTCGTCATCAACGACAACGTCAAGTTTGAGTTTCTGCAGAAATTCAACGGTGAATTCCGATCCCCGATAACGCTCAACCTGTCCCTTCTGCCTGCCGAACCCGCGCACTTCGCTGACGGTCATCCCGACAATGCCGGCATTGACCAAGGCCACCTTGACATCCTCAAGCTTGAAGGGACGAATAATGGCTTCGACTTTTTTCATGGAATCACTTGAATGTGCAGGTTGAAGGAGTCAGTTCCGCAGCAAGACCAAGGTGCTGTGGCCTCGGGCTATTCCGGCGCGATCGTCGGGTGGCCCGTGCGGCTGACGCGGAGACCGGCTGCGGTGGCGTCGTCGCAGATCAGGTCAGCAGAGGCTTGCTCAACGCTGACATTACCTTCCGCGAGATGGTGCCAGTGCTTGTCTTCGAAGTGGGTTTGCAGCCAGAGCATGCCCACAGCCGAAGCTGGTTGCAAGCGATAACCGGAGGCTGTGGGGGCAAGAGCGAGATCCATGACAAGACCCTGCGAAGGAGCCATTAGGCCCGAGCGCGCAGGGTCACGGTGTCTCAGTTGTTACAACTGATCAGGCTTGTGCTTGATCAGCGACTCTGCAGCTGAGCGGCCAGATCTTGGCGACGTTGGTGGTAGACGCTGCCCCGGTAGTGCAGAACAACCGATTCGTTGGCAGGAGCTGGCTCGTGGCGCAGGGATTCGGCGAAGTGAATCCCGCGGTAAACGTGCTCAACAGCCTGGGGGCTGGGGGCGACCTGATGGTCGGCGGGGTAGGCAACGCCCCTGTAGACGCGTGTGGATGGAGTCATGGCTGAAAGGCCTCGAAGGGTTGGGATCACGGGCCGCGAGGGCCGGCGCCGCTTCGCGAGAAGGAGCGTTGCTTCGCCTCGCGGTGGGGCTACTTCCAACAGATGCCCAGAAAACCTGGAGCATGCTCAACGTTTTATCCTTCAATACATGTATAGCTCAGATCAACTGTTCATTGCGAACAGAACTGCTTATCAATCTACTTTTCTTAACATTCAGGCGGTTCCATACCATAGGCTGTCCAAGCTTCCCTGCTTGCTCAACAACGGCTTGCTCAGCAACTGCTTGCTCAGCAACGGCCTCCACGATCTCGGCCTCCTCGATGACAGACACCCAGACGCCCCACTACGGCGCTCGGCAGATTGCCGCAGCCGAATTGATCTGTTTCGACAACCCCCGGATCGGTCGCCCCTACGAAGTGGCGATCGAACTGCCTGAATTCACCTGCCTCTGCCCGTTTTCGGGATATCCCGACTTTGCGGTGTTACGGCTGACCTACCAGCCCGGTCCCCGCGTGCTTGAGCTCAAGGCGCTGAAGCTGTATGTGAACAGCTGGCGCGATCGCAGCATCTCCCATGAGGAAGTGGCCAACAGGATCCTTGACGACCTGGCTGCAGCCTGTGAGCCTGTCTGGATGCAATTGGAGGCCGACTTCAACCCGCGGGGAAACGTTCACACCGTGATCAGGGTCAGCCACGGCACTCAGCTGGCCTGTTGAGCCGCTTCGCCATCGGCCTCTCGAGAGCGGCCGCCCTGGACCAAAACCAACAGCCCCGGCAGTTCTTCGGCCAAGGCCGTGAGGTTGCGATTACAAAGGCCGGCCAGATGCAGCTGACCCCGCGCAGAATCGGCGATGGCCCAGAGCTGGCGGGTGGCGATCAGGCTCAATCCGCCCCCTAACAGGGCGATCGCAAAGCCGGTGTAGACCAACGGCACGCCTGGGTCCCGCTTGAGAAGCAGGCCGCTGGCGGGCAGAACGCTGTCGACCCGCAACGGCAGGCCGCCGATTTCCAGCGGGGCGCCGCCGGGCACGATCTGACCGATCGAGACGGCATCGGCGCCAAACACCTCGATCGGTCCCTGCTCGTTGCTGAGGGTCAGGAGGACGGGCTCACTGCCATCGGGTCGGGTGGGCAGGGCCAGACCCCAGACCTGTTCCCCCAACTCGGGCAAGCTTCGCAACGGCAGTTCCAGCAGAGGACTGCGGCCGATCTGAACGGTGATCGCCGCCAGCGCCCAGTCAGCCTGATAGACGGTCATGCCGCGGAAGCGCAGCGGGTGATTGACACTCACTTCGGCCGTATCGACCTGCTCACCGGCGGAATTCTTGAGCAGCAGCTGGGAGCGGAACTGCTCGGGCCTGCCGACCGGATCCCTCTCGATCAAGAAGCTGTCCACAGCCAGGGTCAGCTGGCTGTCCCCCCGGGAATCCAACAGCTCCAGCTCCCGACCAGGCGCCAGAAAACGCTCGAGCCGCACTCCAGCCAATGCTCCCCAGGCCGAGCCCACCATCAAGACCACAAGGCCGGCGTGAACCAGCAGGGGCCCGACCCGTCCGCCAATCCCGCGCCGCGCCGCCAGGCGATCCTCGGCCGGCTGCAATTGCCAGCCCTTCGCTTTGAGCAGCTGTTCGAGCCGGCGCAGATCGTTACTTGGATCGGGGCTGGAGATCGTTTCAGCCAGGCTCAGTTTGCTGAGCTGGCGTGGTGAGCGGTAATCGATCCAGCGCAGTGCCGCCCGCAGTGCCGGCAACTGCCGCTTCCAGCTGCACAACACCAAGGCCAGGCCCAACCAGGCCAACAGCCCGAGAAACCAGCCACTGGAATAGACGTGATCCAGTTCCAGTCTGAGAAGCCAGTCGGCATTGAGCAGACCAAGCCACGGCTGGCTGTCGTAGAGCCTGTGGTAAAGATCAGTCGGCTCCTGCTGGGGAATCAGGGTGCCGATGCTGCTGGCCAGGGCAATCAGCAGCAGCAGACCGATCGCCAGACGCAGGTCGGAAATCCAGGCGACCAGCCTGAGAATCCGCTGGCTGGAGCGGCCACCAGAAGGAGAGCTCAAGGCCATCGGGCCAGGAGCGTCAGCCCGCCGCTGGCCACAAGCACAACACCACTGATCGGTGGAATCCAGCGGCTGAGGGGGCGCAGATCGAGAAGCCGTTGCATTGAGGAGGCGGCACTGCCAGCCAACAGCAGGGGAATGACCTGGCCAGCGGCGAAGCAGGTGAGCAGCGTCATACCGACCAGGGGATGGCCCTGTTGGGCCGTCCAGGCCAGCAGCACGGCAAGCACCGGGGTGGTGCAGGGGCTGGCTGCCAATCCGAAGGCAGCCCCGGTGGCCAGGGGGGCCAGGGCCGCAGGAACGTGTCGTCGCCAACGCTCCGGATCAGGGCCGCTGGGCAGGGGCAGGCGCAGCAGCCCCAGAAGATTTAGCCCCATCACCACCGCAAGCACCGCCACCAGCGCAGGGATGAAACCGGGAATCTGGCCGTAAAAGCTCCCAAGCAGGGCACTGGCCCCACCCAGGGAAACCAGGGACAGCACGATTCCGCCGGCAAAACTGAGACTGCGCTGCCATGGCTTGCCCGCATGGTCAGGAAATCCAGCCATGTAGGCCATCGTGATCGGCAGCAGGGAGAGGGAGCAGGGGCCAAGGCTGGTGAGCAGACCGGCAGCAAACACGATCGCCAAGGTCAGCGGGCCTGGGGCGTTCAGGGAGCTGGTGGTGAGCTCCTCGCCCCAGCGAGCCAGGTCGGCAAGTTGCAGCCCCAGGCTGGTCATGGACAGGCCAAAGACCTCAGCCTATCGGGGCAGGGTTGATGGCAGCCGCGTCAAGGGATGGCTGCCGCTCGTGACGCTTGCGTCTGGGGCGATTGTCGAATCCAGCCGATTCAAGTGAACAGCGGATCAGCAGGCCTGCCGTGACCAGGCTGGCGAGCAGGGAGTTGCCCCCATAGCTCACCAGCGGCAGGGGCAACCCCGTGGTGGGCATCGCTCCGCTCGCCACAGCAATGTTGAGAATCGACTGACCGACAAGCAAGGTGGTGCAACCCATCGCCACGAGACGCTGCTGGTTGCCGCGCGACCCGAGGGCCACCCTCAGACCGATGAAGGCGAACAACAGCAGAAAAAGCAGCAGCATCAGCGATCCGACGAATCCGAATTCTTCAGCGAATACCGCGAAGATGAAGTCGGTCGACTGGATCGGCAGGTACTGAAGCTTCTGGGTAGAGAGGCCGAAGCCCTCACCCAGCACACCACCGGAGCCGATGGCCAGAAGACTCTGCACCAGTTGGTAGCCATCACCCTGGGCGTCTTGCCAGGGATTGAGGAAGGAGGCCACCCGAATCCGCTGGTACTCGTTGATCATGATGCTGGCCATGCCCATCATTCCGCCGCCCAGGGCCGTGCCCAGCATCAGCAGCAGGGGCAGCCCTGCGGCGAGAGCCATGGTCCAGAGCAGCAGGCCGGTCAGCGCGGCAGTGCTGAGGTTGGGTTGCTTGAGAATCAGCAGCAACAGGATCGAAAAGGTTCCCAGCCACAGCAGCTTTTGATCGATGCCGATCCGCTTCCAGTGGGCAAACAGAGAGGCCCCCTGGAGGACGATGAAGGGTTTGACCAGCTCGGACGGCTGGATCTGGACCGGTCCAACCACCAGCCAGCGACTGGCTCCATTGACTGGGGTGCCGGCCACCAGGGTGGCGACAATCAACAGCACCCCCACCAGAACAGCCGGACCAGCCAGCCGCAGCCAACGCCTCAGGGGGGTGCTGATCGCCAGCCAGAGCAACCCCCAACTGGCGATCAGCCAGATCAACTGACGTTTGAGATAAAAGGCCGGATCGCCCATTTCCCGGGCGGCCACCCACCAGCTGGCTGAAGCCAGGATCAACAGGCCAGCCAGGCTCCAGATCGCCACCATGCCGATCAATAGGCGGGCTTCTGCAGGCCACTGAGCCCAGGGCAGCCGGGAATCATTGGCCTCGGTCTGGCCCCCTCCGGCTTGGCTGCGGGGTGGCTGACTCCTGGAGCGGGAGTTCGCGAAACCGATCAAAGCGAAGGGAGCGAGGGAAGCCCACCCATTCAGCCGTGCCAGGGGTCGCAATGACAGGGGTCAGGGGCCAAAAAAAAGCCCGGACAAGCCGGGCAAGGGGTAGAGCCAAAGGGGAATCAAGGGAACCCAGACCCAGAGTTGGAACAAACCGAAGGCGGGAGGCAGAACCTTCAGGTTCAACCCGTTCGCCAATCAGTTGCCTACGTTCACTTGACGGCGACCGGTGACCAATTCCACCTTCAGAATCTTTCCACCCTGTTTCATGATGCGCTGCTGCTCGGCGAACCAGCTGTCATAGGGCACCCACTTGGTGAAGAAGGTGTTCTGCAGTTCCCTCTGGCTGCGCACCTTTTCGGGGCAGGGGATGCAGGCAGTGACCTTGAACAGACGCATGAAGGATTCCTCTCAGGAATAGGGGCGGAGTGGAATCAGTTCCCCAGACCGGAGCTGATGTAATCGAGGTAAACGCCCAGCTCCCTGCCTGCGTCAGGACCAACGAGGGAGGCGGCCATCTCCTTCATGGCCTGAATCGACTGAACGGTGGCTCCGATGGGAACACCCAGGGAGTTGTAGGTCTCCTTGAGGCCGTTGAGAACCCGCTCATCGAGGATCGAGGTGTCACCCGCCAGCATGGCGTAAGTGGCATAGCGGAGGTAGTAGTCAAGGTCGCGGATGCAGGCGGCGTAACGACGGGTCGTGTACATGTTGCCGCCCGGACGGGTGATATCCGAGTAGAGCAGGGTTTTGGCAACGGCTTCCTTGATGATCGCCGAAGCGTTGGAACCAATCGTTGCCGCCGCTCTGACCCGGAGTTCTCCGCTGGCGAAATACTGCTCAAGGCGTCCGATCGAGGAATCGTCCAGGTAGAGGCCCTGGACGTCGGACTGATTGATGACGTTGGTGATCGCGTCTTGCATGGGTCCTGGGAAGAGGCGGGGGGCAGGAAGGGACGGACCTCAGGAGAGGGCGCCGATGACGTAGTCGAAGTAGAAGCCTGCCTCCTCGGCATCGGCTCCGTTGAGCAGCCCCATGGAGGCGTTCTTGAGCTCACGGACGGATTCGGCCATGGCCTCCAGGGGAGTGCCGAGGGCGCGGTACATCTCCCGGGCGCCGATGATGCCGATCTCTTCGATGGGAGTCACATCTCCAGCCACCATGCCGTAGGTCACAAGGCGGAGGTAGTAGTCGATGTCGCGAAGACACGTGGCCGTCATCTCTTCTCCGTAGGCGTTGCCTCCGGGAGAGATCACGTCGGGACGCTTCTGAAAGAGGGCGCCGCCGGCCTGCTTCACAATCCTCTCGCGGCTCTCGCTCAAGACCTGAGCCACTCTGAGTCGGCGTTGACCGCCGCTGACAAAGGACTTGATCTGGTCGAGTTCGCCAGGACTGAGATAGCGGGCCTCGGCGTCCGCGTTGATGATCGAGTTGGAGACGATGCTAATGCAGTT
>JABMPN010000140.1 GCA_013203655.1 Cyanobacteria bacterium bin.51 | reverse complement strand
GGCAGCGGCAAGGAGCAGAGCATCTCGATCACCGGCGCCTCCACCCTCGGCGAGAACGAGGTGGAGAAGATGGTGAAAGATGCCGAGGCCAATGCCAGCGCCGATAAGGAGAAGCGTGAGCGCATCGACCTCAAGAACCAGGCCGAAACCCTGGTGTATCAGGCCGAAAAGCAGCTCGCTGAGCTGGGCGACAAGGTGAGCGCAGAAGACAAGGGCAAGGTGGAAGGCTTCTCCACCCAGCTCAAGGAGGCGATCGCCCAGGAGGATTACCCCACGATCAAAACTGTGCTGGAACAACTCCAGCAGGCCCTCTATGCCGCCGGTGCCTCGGTGTACCAGCAGGCAGGTGCCGCCGCCGATGGAGCGGCCGCCAACGGGACCGGCGACAACGGCAGCTCGGCCGGCAGTGCCGGCGCGGCTGAGGATGTGATCGACGCCGAGTTCACCGAGAGCAAGTGATCCCGGCCTCGATCCGGTCAGTGACCCACTGGGCGCTGGCCGGCGCCAGCAGGATGCCGTTGCGGTAGTGCCCGCAGGCCAACACCAGCCCCTGCTCGAGCACCTCGAGCAGGGGCGCCGGCCTGCCGACGGGTCGGGCGCGAAGCCCTTGCCAGCGGCTCACCAGTTCGGCCTCACGCAGCCAGGTGGGCGCCTGACCGTCGAATTCAAGCAGTTGCTCCAGGCGCTGGGGATCGGCGGCTTGTCCCGGCTCCAGCGTGGCCCCAAGCCACAACCTTCCATGCGGCCGAGGGATCAGGTTCACCCCTTGCCACACCACCGCCCCCGGCCAGTGCTCGAAGGCCGGAGCGCCGGTCGGGAGCCGGAGCTCGACCGCCTGACCGAGCACCGCTTCCACGGGGCGTTCATGCCCCAGGGTCTCCAGCAGCGCCGGGGTTGAAAGCCCGCTGGCCAGCACGACCCAGCTGGCTTCCAGGGTTTCACCGCCTTTCAGCTCCACCTGCCAGTCACCGCTTGCGAGGCGCTCCAGGCGGACCACGGCTCCGTGGCGCAGCTCCAGGCCTGCGCGTTGGCCATCGCTGCGGAAGGCCCGCATGGCCTCAAGGGGATCCAGCTGGCCGTCCCGGGGGGAGAACAGTCCGCACAAGGCGCCAGCGGGCAGCGATGGTGTCAGGCGCTGCAGCTGCTGCTTTGACCAGAGTTCCAGGGGCAGGCCTGCCTGCTGACGTTCGTGCGACAACCGTTTCAGGCGGTCCTCCTGCTCTGCTGTTGCGGCCAGCAGCAACAGGCCGGCCTGGAACGACAGGGGCAGGCCCTGGGCTGCCAGATCCGCCGACCAGCGGCCCCAGAGATCAATGGACTGCTGACGCAATCGCCAGGCTCGCCCGCTGGCGCGATGGAAGACATCGCCCATGAACACCCCAAGGGCGGCACTGCTGCCGCTGCCTGCGAGCTGGGGCCCGGCTGCCGCCGGGTCCACGAGTGTCACGGCATAGCCAAGGCGCTGCAGCCTCCAACTGCTGGCCAGGCCGACGATGCCGGCGCCGATCACCAGCACGCGGGCGCGGTGGCGATGGTTGACGATCACAACGTCAAGTGATGGCCCGACTCGCTCAGGAGATGCCGTCGGCGTGCAGCACTTCGCCGTAGTTGCCGAAGCCGCTGGCCACCTTGATGTAGGACTTACGCAAGCGCTCGCCGTCCTGGAGGCGGGCCGACTCGTCGAGTTCAGCCAGGGCGCCCTTGAGTTTGGCCGCCAACTTGTTGGCCTCCGGGCGGTCGGCGGGCAGCAGGCGTTGGTTGATGTAGAGCATCTGGCGCCCCACTTCCTGCATCGGTCCGTGGATCAAGTTGCGGGTGAACACCCAGTTGCGTTCGTTCACCAGCTCGGCCAGCTCCGGCAGTCGGGCTTTGGCGGCGAGGAAGCCTTCGGCCTGGCGCTGGATCGTTGCCAGATCCTCAGCGCTGATCGTGGGGGCTTTGGCCTGGGCACCGCCGCAGGCGGTCAGGCCGAACGAGAGCACCACGGCCAGACAGAGAAGGGCGATTCGCTTCAACAGGGCAGCCATGGCGTCTGAGACGGTCGGCGGGACTTTAAGCCCGCTCCGGGCGGGCACAATGCCGGGGTGGCGAGCCAATGCGGCGATGAGCACTCCAACGGCGATCCTCCAGTTGATCTGCCCGGACCGGCCTGGTCTGGTCAGTGCCCTCTCCGGCTGGGTGGCTGCCAATGGCGGCAACATCCGCCATGCCGATCACCACACCGATGCCGGGGCCGGTCTCTTCCTCAGCCGCATCGAATGGCAGCTTGAGGGTTTCGGGCTGCCCCGCGACGCGATTGGCCCAGCCGCGCTGGCCCTGGCCGAGCGACTCGGCGGCGAAGGCCAGCTCCACTTCTCCGATTCCCTGCCCAGGGTGGCGATCTTCGTGGGCAAGCAGGACCATTGCCTGGTGGATCTCCTCTGGCGCACCAAGGCCGGCGAACTGCCGATGCAGGTGCCGCTGGTGGTTTCCAACCATCCCGAGCTCAGGCCCCTGGCTGAGACGTTCGGCGCCCGCTTCGCCCATCAGCCGATCAGTTCTGACAGCCGCGTGCAGGCCGAAGCGGCCCAGTTGGCACTGCTGGCCGAGGAGGGGATCGAACTGGTGGTGCTGGCCAAGTACATGCAGGTGCTCAGTCCCACCTTCCTGGCCGTCTGCCCGCCGGTGATCAACATCCACCATTCCTTCCTGCCGGCTTTCCAAGGGGCCCAGCCCTACCAACGGGCCTGGCAGCGGGGCGTCAAGCTGATCGGAGCGACGGCCCACTACGTGACCGAAGAACTCGATGCCGGGCCGATCATTGAGCAGGCCACCGTGGCGGTGAGCCACCGCGATGAGGTTGAGGATCTGATCCGCAAGGGCCGTGACAGCGAACGGCTGGCCCTGGCCCGCGCCCTCCGGGTCCACCTGCGCCGCCAGGTGATGGTTTATGGAGGCCGCACGGCGGTGTTCTCCTGAGCGATGGCGCTGCCTGACCCTGGTGCTGCCTGGCGTCGTCTCGACAGCGTCCGGCCCGAGACGGCCTCGCCACTCGGCTGGAGGTGCTTTCAGCTCGGGATGTTCCTGCTGGCCAGCAGCGCCCTGCTCGGTGGTCTGTTCTTGCTGGTTGCCCTGGTGCTCGGCGGCCGCCAGCGCCAGCCGTTCCTGGCCGACCGGGTCAATGGGTTGTTGCTGCTGCTGGCTGCCCTGATGCTGCTGGGCGGCTTCACGGCCAGCAGCGGCTGGCTGGCCTGGGTCGGTCTGGGCAACTGGCTGCCGTTCTTCTGGGCCTTCTGGGGATTTCAGCCCTACCTGGGCGAACCGCTGGCCCGCCGCCGGGTGGCGCTCTGGTTGCTGGCTGGCACGGTGCCGGTGATCCTCACCGGCCTGGGCCAGCTCTTCTGGGGCTGGAGCGGACCCTTCCAAAGCCTCGGAGGTCTGATCATCTGGCATCTCAAGGCAGGCGGCAATCCCACTGGTCGGCTGGCGGGCCTGTTCGATTACGCCAACATCGCCGCGGCCTGGCTGGCTCTGGCCTGGCCATTCGCGCTTGCGGCCCTGGTGCAACCTCGGCAGGGCTTGCCTCGCCGTCTGGCGGCCCTTGCGGTGGCCAGCTCCCTGGTGGCGGCCCTGGTGCTCACCGATTCCCGCAATGCCTGGGGGGCGCTGGTGCTGGTCTTGCCGATCGTGGCCGGTCCGGCCAACTGGCTGTGGCTGATGCCCCTGCTGCTGCTGGTCCTGATCCCGGTTGGCTTGGCCAGCTTCTCCGGCGTGCCAGCAACCATCCAGCAAGCGGCCCGCAGCCTGGTGCCCGATGGCATCTGGGGTCGACTGAGCGATCTCACCTTCGCGGGCGAGCGCCCCCTGGCGATCACCCGGCTGAGCCAGTGGGGTGTGGCGCTCCAGCTGGTGGCGGAGCGCCCCTGGCTGGGCTGGGGTGCGGCCGCGTTCAGCGTGATCTACCCGCTGCGCACCGGCTTCTGGCATGGCCATCCCCACAACCTGCCGATTGATCTGGCCCTAAGCCATGGCTTGCCGGTGGCGCTGCTGCTGGTGGGACTGGTGTTCTGGTTGTTGATCCGCTCCGCCCAGCGGGGCATGGCCACCGGTGCGGTGTTCGAGCGGGCCTGGTGGGCGGCAGCGTTGGTGCTGGTCGCGCTCCATGCCACCGACATGCCGCTCTACGACAGCCGGATCAATGTGGTGGGCTGGATTCTGATGGCGGGGATCAGGGCGACCCTTCTGCAGCCATCACAGCTGCAGCCATCACAGCCTTCCCATTTTCCGCAGCCTTCTCCGATGTCACAGCCGTAGCTACCGCCGGGAGGCCAATGGCCAGGGCGTCGCGGTGATGGCCGGCCAAGGTGGCTTTCGGCAGGGGGCCGTCGAGATGGTCCCAGGGAAGCACCCGATCAGGGCTCCAGCTTGCGTGGATCACCTCCTGCCAGGCGGGCAGCGGGGCTGATCCGGGTTCTGGCGTTTCGGCGGCCACGGCGCGGTAGGCCTTCTTCCAGCCCCCCAGGGTGTTGTTGTTGCCGCGCACCGCAGCAATCACTGCCGCCAGACGGCGATCGCTGCGCGAGAGCAGCGCTTGGACCACGCTCCAGCCGTAGCTTTCAGGCCGGAGCGCGATGCCTTTCGGTTGGAGCCGCTTGGCCAGCAGCTTCAGCCGTTTCTCGGCCTCTGGCCGCACCCCCTCCCACTGGAAGGGGGTGTGGGCCTTGGGCACGAAGCTGCTCACCCCCAGCGATAAGCGCAGCCCTGGGGTGGCGGCCTTGAGCGCGATCAGCAGGGCGGCGGTGGCTTCGATGTCGTCGTCGGTTTCGCTGGGCAAACCGGCCATGCCATAGAGCTTCAGGCCGCTCAATCCGCCTTCTTTGGCGTAGCGGGCGGCCGCGAAGATCTCCTCGCTCTCCAGCTTCTTGTTGACCACCCGCCGCAGGCGCTCGCTGCCGCTTTCGATCGCGATCGTCAGTGATTTGCTGCCCCGCCGGGCCAGGATCCGCCCCAGCTCGGGGGTCACGGTGGCGGCGCGCACCGAGCTGACGCTCACCCGGGTGTCCTCGAAGCGGTCGCCATCGAGCCAGCTGAGCAGGTCGGCGAACTGGGGGTGCTGGGTGACGGAAGCCCCCAGCAGCCCCAGGCGCTGGGTGGCAACCAGGCCCTTCTCCACCGCCGGGATCAGGCCGTCATCGAGGCTGGGCGTGCGGAACGGCAGGGTGAGGTAGCTGGCCAGGCAGAAGCGGCAGAGCTCCGGGCAGCTGCGCACCACCTCCACCATGTGGATCGAGGGCCAGGCCGCTTCCAGCGTGATCACCATCGAGTGGCTGAGGGTGTTCCCGCGCCAGGTCTGCTTGGCCACCCGGGCCGGGATGCCGCTGCCGATCGGCTCGACGCCCATCAACTGGCCGTCGCTGCTGTAGCGGGGGGCATAGAGCGCCGGCACGTAGACGCCCGGCACCGCCGCCAGGGCCCGCAGCCGCTCGGCCCGGGGCGCTCCCCGGTGGGCCTGGACGGCGTCGATGAAGGCGGGCAGCAGCAGCTCGCCGTCACCGAGCAGCAGCACGTCGAAGAAGGGCGCGAGTGGCTCGGGGTTGGCGGTCAGCACCGGCCCGCCCCCGAACACGAGCGGATCGCGCTCGCCGCGCTCGCTGCTCCAGAGCGGGATGTGCTGACGCTCGAGAAAATCGAGAAGCACCGGGGCATCAAGCTCCCAGCTCAACGACAGCCCAAACAAGTCGCAGTGGCGGTGAGCCGGATCGCCCTGGTCGGTGAACAGGCGCCGCACGTCGAGATCGCTACGGCTGGCCAGGGCTGCCCAGACCACCTGGTAGCCCAGGCTGGTGATCCCGACGGTGTAGGTGCTGGGGAAGGCCAGCACCGCTTTGAGCGCATCGGCGGCCGGTTGGGCGGGCTCGAACAGCAGCGTTTCCTGGTTCAGGGGTTAGCGAAAGGGACGGCCTTCCAGCGTGTCACCCCAGAGGCTGCGATGGGCGGTTGTCCGTGTCGAACGACGGGGACTATTTGCCCATCAGGGAGGAGAGCGGTCCGAGCAATCCACTGATCGCAGCGGAGGCTGGCCCGGCGTCCGGCTGCTGATCGCCGAAGGTCTCGATGATGGTGTTGGCGGCGTTTTCGATGGCGGGGAACTTGTCGCCAGCCAGGGGCTCGATCACCGGTGACGACCTTTCCCAGAGCGGCTTGAAGCGAGCCATTGTGAGGTTGGCTTTGTCGACATTGCCGGCCTCAATTTCGCGGCGCCCTTCCTTGAGCATGTCGATGACTGGATTGACGGCGGGGGCCAGGGCCGCCTGCTGGGCCCCGCTGGCGGCCGTCTGGGCCGCGTCACCCATGTTGTCTCCAACCTGTTTCATGGTCTCCTTGGTGCCGCTGCAGCCGCTGAGGGCCAGAGAGCCGGATGCAGCCAGGAGGATGGTGTAGGTGCCGAGGAGCCGAGGCCATGCAGTCATAGGGAAGGGAATCTTTTGTCCAGAGCAACCTACCGACCTCCTCGGTATCAACCCGGCGGATTCGTTGTTCTTTGGAAAAATCAAGTTTGGAGCAATTCCGAAAGGACCGATCCATGTGGATAGGCAGCCTGATCACAGCTTTTTGGGCGGTAGCGGTACTGAGGGAAGGGTGAGTTCCTTTGTGCCAATGGCCCCGCTGGAGGGTGGAGGTTCGCGCCAGGGTGGTCCCAGGGAAATCAGGCGTTCGAAGATCGAATGCTTGTGAAACACCCGGGCCATCAGAAAGCTGCCCAGGCAGGCCACCATCAATGGTTTGAGGATCAACAGATCCTTGGTGAGGGCGAAGGTGAGGAACATGGCTGTCATCGGTGTGCGCGCGCAGGCCGCCATGAACGCACCCATGCCGGCAAACACCACGGTGCTGGGGGCCTGACCGCCCCACTGCTCGATCAGACCGGCGGCGGCCAGGCCGAGGGCACCGCCCAGCGTCAGCATCGGCGCGAACAGACCGCCGGGGGTGCCGGCGGCGGCGGCCAGCCCCGTGCTGAAGAACAGCACCACAAAGATCGCCAGGGCGCGGGAGATGTCCACGTCTCCTTCCACCACCACCTGGCGGATGCCGGCGCGGTTGATGAAGTCAGTCGGCAGCAGGGCGTCGACGAGTCCGATGAGCACTCCGGTGCAGGCCATGGCCGCCGGCAGGGGCACCTGCCATTGGCGGCGCAGCCGTTGCAGCACCACCACGAAGCGGCAATAGGCCTCGGCGGCGAAGGCCACCAGGCCTCCGAAGCCGAACAGCACCACCAGATCGAGCGGCAACACCTCGATGAAGGGGAACACCTGGCGCTCCAGCTCCAGGCTGCCGCCTGGATTCCAGCCGCTGGCTGTCGGCCCCAGTCCGGCCAGGCCCAGCAGGTCGGCCCAGGTGTCGGCCCAGAAGGTGGTGACCAGCACCATCAGCATCACCACCGGACGGGCGCCCTTGAGCAGTTCCTCGAGCGTGTAGAAAAAGCCGGCGATCGGGGCATTGAAGACGGCGGCAATGCCGGCGCCGCCGCCGCCGGCCACGATCATGCGCAGGAAGGAACTGGGCGCCTTGATCCAGCGCGCCACCTGCCAGCCCACCGAGCTGCCCATCTGAATCGAGGGGCCTGAAGGGCCGAGGGGGAAGCCGCTGCCGATCGCCACGATGCTGGCGATCAACTTGACCACGCCCACCTGCAGGCCCATCGGAATCGGCTTGCGGCGCAGGTACTGGATCACCTGGGGGATGCCGGAACCCTGGGCTGCCGGGGCCAGGGTCTGCACCAGCAAACCGCCAATCAAACCGCCGCCGCCGCCGATCGCCGGCAGCAACAGCAGGGAAGGTCCGAGCTCAAGCAACTGCAGCCGGGCCCGGCCGAGGTTGTCGAGGCCGAGCTTGAGAAACAAGCCGGCGGTGGCGGCACCCAGACCGGTGAGCATCAGGGCCAGGACCACGGCCAGCCACTGGTTCTCGAGCAGCCGCCGGATCGTGACGGTCTGGAGCCGTTGCCGCTCAGGTTTGGTCCGGCCGCTGGAGTTGGCGTGCATCAGGGGCCCGCGTCTTCCCTCAGACCTCCGCCAGGACGTTGGCCTGCTCAGCGCTGCTCAGCACCCGGCCCTCGTCGCTGAAGCCCTCGATCTGATCGAAGTTGAGGTAGCGGTAAAGATCGGCTGCCAGCGGATCGATCTTGGCGGCCGCGATCTCCAGGTATTCGGCCGGGGTGGGGATGTGGCCCAGCAGGGCGCAGACGGCAGCCAGCTCGGCGCTGCCCAGGTACACCTGGGCGCCGTTGCCGAGGCGGTTGTTGAAGTTGCGCGTGCTGGTGGAGAACACCGTGGTGTTGTCGTCGACGCGGGCCTGGTTGCCCATGCAGAGCGAACAGCCGGGCAGCTCCATGCGGGCGCCTGCGGTCTCGAACTTGGTGGTGTAGCCCTCGGCGCGCAGCACCTCGTCGTCCATGCGGGTGGGGGGGCAGACCCAGAGTTTGGCGGTGCTGGTGCCGGCCCCATCGAGCACGGTGGCGGCGGCGCGGTAGTGGCCGATGTTGGTCATGCAGGAGCCGATGAACACCTCATCGATCCGGTCGCCGGCCACCTCGGAGAGCAGCTTGACGTTATCGGGATCGTTGGGGCAGGCCAGCACCGGTTCGGTGAGCTCATCGAGGTTGATCTCGATGATTTCGGCGTACTTGGCGTCGGCATCGGCGGCCATCAGCTGGGGATCGGCCAGCCAGGCCTCCATCGCCTGGATGCGGCGGGCCATGGTCCGGGCATCGCTGTAGCCGCGGGCGATCATGTTCTTGAGCAGGGCCACGTTGCTGCTGAGGTATTCCGCCACCGTGGCCTCGGAGAGCTTGATCGTGCAGCCGGCGCAGGAGCGCTCGGCGGTGGCGTCGGTGAGCTCAAACGCCTGCTCCAGCTTGAGATCGGGCAGTCCCTCGATCTCCATGATCCGGCCGGAGAAGACGTTGACCTTGCCCGCCTTGGCCACGGTGAGCAGACCCTTCTGGATCGCCACCCAGGGGATGGCGTTGACCACATCGCGCAGGGTGACGCCGGGCTGGAGCGAGCCGGAGAACCGCACCAGCACCGATTCCGGCATGTCGAGCGGCATGGCGCCGATGGCGGCGGCAAAGGCCACCAGGCCCGAGCCGGCCGGGAAGGAGATGCCCAGCGGGAAGCGGGTGTGGCTGTCACCGCCGGTGCCGACGGTGTCGGGCAGGAGCATGCGGTTCAGCCAGCTGTGGATGATCCCATCGCCAGGGCGCAGGGCCACCCCGCCCCTGGAGCTGATGAAATCGGGCAGCTCGGCGTGGGTTTTCAGGTCCACCGGCTTGGGGTAGGCGGCGGTGTGGCAGAAGCTCTGCAGCACCAGATCGGCGGAGAAGCCGAGGCAGGCGAGCTCCTTCATCTCGTCGCGGGTCATCGGCCCTGTGGTGTCCTGGCTGCCCACGGTGGTCATCAGCGGCTCGCAGCTGGTGCCGGGGCGCACGCCCGGCAGGCCGCAGGCCTGACCCACCATCTTCTGGGCGAGGGTGAAGCCCTGGCCGGTTTCCGCCGGTGCGGCCGGCCGGATGAACAGCTCCGAGGGGGGCAGGCCCAGCTGGGTGCGCACCTTGTCGGTGAGGGAACGGCCGATCAGCAGGGGGATGCGGCCGCCGGCGCGCACCTCATCGGCGATCGTGCTGGGCTTGAGC
>JABMPN010000015.1 GCA_013203655.1 Cyanobacteria bacterium bin.51 | reverse complement strand
CACGACTACAACAGATACGACCACTGAAAAGGGCCGAGTGCCCTCCGGTTCACTGAACGCCACCATTCTTCATACATCTCCTTGCCCCGTCACTCTCCGTCGTACGTCTGCCAGACCTGCGCCGCCCAGTCACGCCAGTTCTTTGGACGCTGTCCAGGCTGTGGTGGCTGGAACACACTGATCGAGCAGGCGGCCCCTGCCGCCGATGGCCGGCGGCGGCGGCAGGGGCCACCTACCGGCGAGGCGATAGGCGAGGCGATAGGCGAGGCGATAGGCCGTGGCAAGCCCCGCCGTTCCCAGCCGATTCACGCCGTCGGTGAGCGGCCGTTGCAGCGCCTGGCCAGCGGCTTCGCCGAGCTCGACCGGGTGCTGGGCGGTGGCCTGGTGCCGGGTTCGCTGGTGTTGGTGGGTGGCGACCCCGGCATCGGCAAGTCCACCCTGCTGCTGCAGAGCGCCCAGGTGATGGCGCAGTCGTGCTCGGTGCTGTACGTGAGCGCCGAAGAGTCAGCCCAGCAGGTGAAGCTGCGCTGGCGGCGGCTGGGTTCGCTGGACCCGTCTCCTGCCCCAGCCCTGACCGCTGAGGAAGCCGGCGGCGGGGAGCCGATCAACCTCCAGCTCCTGGCTGAAACCGACCTGGAGCTGGTTCTTCAGGAGCTCGAAGCCCTGCGGCCGGCCGTGGCGATCATCGACAGCATCCAGGCGCTCCACGACGCCGAGCTCAGCAGTGCGCCCGGCTCGGTGGCCCAGGTGCGCGACTGCGCCGCCGCCTTGCAGCGTCTGGCCAAGCGCCAGGACACGGCCCTGCTGCTCGTGGGCCATGTCACGAAGGAGGGCATGCTGGCCGGCCCGAAGGTGCTGGAGCACTTGGTCGATGCCGTGCTCACCTTCGAGGGTGACCGTTTCGCCAGTCACCGCTTGCTGCGGGCGGTGAAGAACCGCTTCGGCGCCACCGCGGAACTGGGGGTATTTGAGATGCGCGATCGGGGGCTGGCTGAGGTGAGCAATCCCAGCGAGCTGTTCCTGGGCAGCGATGGACCGGCCGCTGGAACGGCCACGATCGTGGCCTGCGAAGGCACACGCCCCCTCCTCGTTGAGTTGCAGTCGCTGGTGAGCAGCACCAGTTACGCCAGCCCGCGGCGCACCGCCACTGGCATCGGCATCAACCGTCTGCACCAGATCCTGGCGGTGCTGGAAAAGCACCTGGGCCTGCCGCTCTCCCGTTTCGATTGCTATCTCGCCGTGGCCGGTGGCCTTGATGTGGAGGAGCCGGCGGCGGATCTCGGTGTGGCGGCGGCGGTTGTGACCAGTTTTCGCGATCTGACCTTGCCGGCCGGCACCGTTCTGGTGGGCGAACTGGGCCTGGGGGGGCAGTTGCGGCCGGTGGGACAGCTGGAGCTGCGTCTGCAGGAGGCCGCCCGCCTGGGCTTTCGCCGTGCCGTGGTGCCCCGCGGCAGTGGCCTGGGGGGGAGTGCGGCGGAACTGGGGCTGGAACTTCTCGAGGCAGGCACTGTGGCGGAGGCGCTGGTGGCCGCCCTGGGGGTGGATCCAGCGGCCGATCCAGCCACCCAATCGGCAGCCGATTGAAGGATCAGAAGTAGACGTCCACCGAGCCGCGGCCACTGGTTTTCAGCCAGTTCTGGGCCTCGATGTAGTTGTTCGGAGCCATTCGGATCGCCTTGCCCCAGTATTCGGCGGCGCAGGAGAAGCGACGGTCCGACTCATCGGTGTCGCCCCGTTCCTCGGCCAGGGAGCCCAGGTGGTGATGGATCACCGCCATGTTGTTGAGGGCCTGGGGCATGTTGGCGTTGAGATCGAGGACCTCGTCGTAGAGATCCAGAGCCTTCTGGTGATCGCCGTTGCTGGTGAACACCAGGGCCATGTTGTAGAGGATGAAAGCGCGGTCGTTCGGGTCGTCTTCGAGCTTGAGCGCCTCTTCGTAGTTCTCCAGGGCTTCGGCGTATTCCCCGTCGCCCTGGGCACTCATGCCATCGCGGTAGTAGGCGAAGGCTTCCTTGGCGCGCCTGTTGGTGGGCAGCACCTTGAGGATCAGGTCCGCCATCACCGTGAAGCTCTTGTCGATGAAGTTGTCGTTGCGTTGGCTGCGGGGCACGGCGGCAAGGGAGCACTTCCTTCCCCCATCTTCGCTCTTGCCCGCAGCGCTGGTTGCCGCTGTCCAGACTCCCTAGCCTGGGTGCCCCGACCCTGACTGTGACCTTGCCTCCCGTTCCATCCGCACTGGACACCGGGTCGCCGCAATCGGTGGCGATCGACGCTGGACAGCTTGAGCCGCTGCTCCTCGATGTGGAGGGGATGAAGTGCGGCGGCTGTGTGCGTGCGGTCGAGCGACGGCTGCTGGAGCAGCCAGGCGTTCGCCAGGCCAGCGTCAACCTGCTCACCCGCACGGCCTGGGTGGGCCTGGATCAACCCCTGCCCGCAGCTGGGGCTGATGCGGGGGATGGGCCCGTGGAGGCTCTGGTCGCCAGCCTGCGCTCGCTCGGTTTCAAGGCCCAACCCCGCAGCCAGGGCCGCTCGCTCGGCAGGACTGCGGTGGTGGAGGGCCATCCCCGCTGGTGGCAGGAATGGCGGCAGTTGATCGTCGCCCTGGCCCTGCTGCTGCTCTCGGTGGTGGGCCATCTCACCCTGGCCGGCACGCTGCCCGCGTCGCCGCTCGGTGTCCTCTGGTTCCACGCCCTGGTGGCCAGCATCGCCCTGCTCGGGCCAGGGCGCCCGATCCTGGTGCGTGGGGCCTTGCAGGCGGCCCATGGGCTGCCGAGCATGGACACCCTGGTGGGCCTGGGGATGGGCAGTGCCTACCTGGCCAGCCTGGTCGCTTTTCTATGGCCCGCCGCCGGTTGGCCCTGTTTCTTCAACGAGCCGGTGATGCTGCTGGGGTTCGTGCTGCTGGGCCGCTTCCTTGAAGAGCGGGCCCGCTTCCGCACCGGCCGTGCCCTGGAACAACTGGCGGAACTTCAGCCCGATTCCGCCCTGCTCCTGCTCGGCGATGGTCCGCCTCGGCAGGTGCCGGTGGGCGGGTTGCGCGCTGGTGACCGGCTGCGCCTGCTCCCCGGTGACCGCATTCCGGTCGATGGTGTGGTGCTCGATGGCTGCTCGGCCGTGGATGTCTCGAGCTTCACCGGAGAACCCCTGCCGCTGGAGGCCCAGCCCGGCACGGATCTGGCCGCGGGCATGCTCAATCTTCAGGCCCCGCTGGTGCTGGAGGTGCGCCGTGCCGGCGCCGAAACGGCCCTGGCCCGGATCATCGCCCTCGTTGAGCAGGCCCAGGTGCGCAAGGCGCCGATCCAGAGCCTCGCCGACCGCATTGCCGGCCGTTTCAGTGTGGTGGTGCTGCTGCTGGCCCTGGCCACGTTTGTGTTCTGGTGGCAATGGGGCACCAGGTTGTGGCCCCAGGTACTGGCCGCCGCGCCCCAGGGTCATGGCGGCATGGGCGGGCATGCCGTGCTCGGTGCGGTGGCTGGTACGCCCTTTTCGCTGGCCCTTCAACTGGCGATTGCCGTGCTCGTGGTGGCCTGCCCCTGTGCCCTGGGCTTGGCGACGCCCACCGCCATCACCGTGGGCGCAGGCCTGGCGGCCCGCTCCGGTCTTCTGTTCCGCGGCGGCGATGCGATCGAGATGGCCTCCCGCCTGCAGACCGTTCTGTTTGACAAGACCGGCACCCTCACCCAGGGGCGGCCGGAGGTGATCGCTGTGGAGCTGGCGACGGATCTGGATCCGGAATACAGCTTGGAATGCGGGCCGGAACGGCTGCTCCAAGTGGCCGCCAGCCTGGAGCAACACACCCGCCACCCCCTGGCCACGGCCCTGCTGGAGGAGGCCCAGACCCGCCGGCTACCCCTGCTGACGGTGGAGGACAGCCGCACCTTTGCCGGGGCAGGTGTGCAGGGGCAAATCGGCGGCTTTGATGGGATTTGTCGGGTTGGTAAACCTGGCTGGTTGGAGGGGCTGGGCGTGCGCACGGAAGCGAAGCTGCTGGCGTCGCGAACCGCGCTCGAAGCCCAGGGGGCCACCGTTCTGGCGGTGGCCGCCGGCGATGTGGTCCTTGGCCTGGTGGGGGTGAACGACCAACCCCGCCCCGACGCGGGGCGCACCCTCGAGACGCTCCAGGCCATGGGGATGGACGTGGCGATCCTGAGCGGCGATCAGCACCAAGCTGTGCGCCGGCTCGGCGCCGAGCTTGGCCTGGAGCCAGAGGCGATGGCCTGGGAGCTGTTGCCCGAGCAGAAGCTGGAGCACCTGGTGCACTGGCGGCAGCGGGGGCCCGTGGCCATGGTGGGTGATGGGATCAACGATGCCCCCGCCCTGGCCGCCGCCGATCTCGGCATCGCGGTGGCGACGGGCACCCAGATCGCCCAGGACACAGCCGATCTGGTGATTCTGGGCGATCGGCTCGAAGCCGTGGTCGAGGCCCTCGTCCTGGCCCGCGACACGATGGCGAAGGTGCGCCAGAACCTGGCCTGGGCCTTCGGTTACAACCTGGTGATGCTGCCCCTCGCCGCCGGGCTGCTCTTGCCCCGTTACGGCCTGCTGCTTTCGCCGCCGTTGGCTGCCCTGCTGATGGCCACCAGTTCGATCACGGTGGTGCTCAACGCCCTGTCCCTGCATGGTCGCCGCTGACACCCTCTCCGCCAGGGGCCGATTCCTGGTGCTGGAAGGCATCGACGGCTGCGGCAAGTCGACCCAGCTCGAGCTGTTGCGCCAGTGGCTACCAGCCAGTGGCCTGCTCCCGGCCGGGCGCCGCCTCTGGATCAGCCGTGAACCCGGTGGCACCGCCCTGGGCCAGGCCCTGCGCCAGTTGCTGCTCCACCCTCCTGCGGCGTCGGAGCCTTGTCCCACGGCGGAGCTGCTGCTCTATGCGGCCGATCGTGCCCAGCACGTGCAGGAGCGGATCGCCCCGGCGCTGGCTGCCGGTGACTGGGTGCTGTGCGACCGCTTCACCGGCTCGACGGCGGCCTACCAGGGCTACGGCCGCGGCCTCAGCCTGGAGCTGATCGCCGCGCTGGAGGCGATCGCCACCGGCGGGCTCAGCGCCGATCTCACCCTCTGGCTGGACCTGCCCCTGGAGCTCTCGCTGCAACGGCGTGGCCATCGCCCGGCCGATCGGATCGAGGCCGGGGGCGTGGCCTTCCTCGGGCGCGTCAAGCAAGGATTCGCCGCCCTTGCCGCCGAGCGCAACTGGCGGCGCATCGATGCCAGCCGATCGGCCCCTGCTGTGGCCCGGGCGATCAGCCAGGCCGTGGGAGCTGAACTTGATGGCTGACCTTTTCGATGACCTGATCGGCCAGGCCCAGGCCGTCAGCCTGCTGCGGGCGACCCTGGCCCAGGGGCGGCTGGCCACGGCCTATCTGTTTGCCGGCCCCGAGGGGGTGGGGCGGCGGCTCGCCGCCCGGCGCTTCCTCGAAGGCCTGTTGGCGGGCCCGGGCGGTTCGGCCCGGCTGCGGCGCCGGCTCCTGGAGGGGAACCACCCCGACCTGCTCTGGCTGGAGCCCACGTACCAGCACCAGGGCCAGCTGGTGCCGGCCTCCCAGGCGGTTCAGCAGGGCCTCTCCAAGCGGGGCCTGCCCCAGCTGCGGCTTGAGCAGGTGCGTGAGATCAGCCGCTTTCTCTCCCGCCGGCCGCTGGAATCGAGCCGCTGTCTGGTGGTGATCGAAGCGGTCGAGGCGATGGCGGAGGGCGCGGCCAACGCCCTGCTCAAGACCCTCGAAGAGCCCGGAGAAGGGGTTCTGATCCTGCTCTGCTCGGCGCCGGAGCGCCTGTTGAGCACGATCCGCTCCCGCTGCCAACAGATCCCCTTCGCCCGGCTCGATGCCACGGCGATGGCCCGGGTGCTTGAAGGCCTAGTCGCTGATGGCCGAGCCCCTGAAGGCCCAGTCCTGGCGGAGAGCTCCCTGCCGGATCCTGATCCGCCGGCGCTGCTGGATCTGGCCGGTGGCTCTCCCGGGGCCTTGCTGCACCATCGCGAGCAGTGGCGAGGGCTGCCCGAGGGGCTGGCCCATCGGCTGCTGGAGGGCTCCGGGGCTCCGATCGAGGCCCTCGCCCTGGCCCGCGACCTCTGCGAGGCCCTGGATCTCGACCAGCAGCTCTGGCTGCTGAACTGGTGGCAGTGGCAGCGCTGGCAGCGTGACCACCGGGCCTCGGATCAGAGGCGTATCGAGCGCCTGCGCGGTCAGCTCAAGGGCTTTGTTCAGCCCCGCTTGGCCTGGGAGGTGGCCTTGCTGGAACTCATTCCGAAGGAGGGCCAGCCGGCTCGAGGCCAGTCGGGCTGATCGGCAGCTCCAGGCAGTAGCCCGCCCCATACACCGTCTTGATGTAGAGGGGTTTGCGCGGATCGGGCTCCAGCTTCGTGCGCAGATGGCGCACATGCACCCGGATGGTTTCGATGTCGTCGTCCGGTTCGTAGCCCCAGACCTCCTTGAGGATCAGTGATGGGGCCACGGTCTGACCATGGCGTTGCATCAGGCAGTGCAACAGCTCGAATTCCAGGTGGGTGAGGCGCACGGCTTTGTCGAACCAGATCGCCTCGAATCGCTCCGGCACCAGGGTGAGGGGGCCGAAGCTGAGGAGCTCGCTTTTCTCGGTGGGTAGCTGGGCGCGGTCACTGCGGCGCAGCAAGGCTTTGACCCGGGCCAGCAGTTCTTCGAGGTCGAAGGGTTTGCTCAGGTAGTCGTCGGCGCCTGAGTTGAAGCCGCTCACCTTGTCCTTTGTCCCTCCTAGGGCGGTCATCATCAGGATCGGCGTCCGGGCGCTGCGGCCATCCCGCCTCAGTCGTTGGCAGACCGTCAGACCATCCACCTTGGGAAGCATCAGGTCGAGCAGGATCAGGTCGGGATTGGTCTGCATCGCCAAGGCCTGTCCCTTGATTCCGTCCTCGGCGCACTCCACGCGGAAACCCCTGTGTTCCAGGTGGCCTGCCACCAGTTCCCGCATGTCCCTGTCGTCCTCGATCAGCAGGATGCAGGGTCGGTCAGATGGGGGCCTGGGGATTGGCTGCATGGAACGACTGAAGATCTGATATCGAACGAAGTGGGTAGTCTTTCACTCCTGCATGCAGAAGCGGGATTCTTTCACTCCAGTCGAAGGCGGAATTGCCCATTCCCGTGGTTCAAGGAGCACCCTGCCAGCTCCGAATCAAAACCAAACCTGAACCAAGCCAGTGCTGCCGATGGGAAAGGAGCGATCAGCCCAGAACCGCTCTAGCCGTGGTAGAGCCAACAATTATTAGATTTTCTCTCCATTGGGTGACGGTCAAGCCCCCCCAATGGCAAACAGTCAAGCCTCAACAGTGAGGCTTGAACAAAACTCCCCGGGCGGGATTCGAACCTGCGACCAATCGGTTAACAGCCGACCGCCCTACCACTGAGCTACCGAGGAT
>JABMPN010000139.1 GCA_013203655.1 Cyanobacteria bacterium bin.51 | reverse complement strand
ATGGGCTTCATCCGCGATATCCAGAAAATCTTGGCCCTGCTGCCAGCCAAGCGTCAGAACCTGCTGTTTTCGGCCACTTTTTCCGGCGACATCCGGCGTCTGGCCACGGGGCTGCTGCACAATCCCGTCCAGCTCCAGGCCACCCCGGCAAATCAGGCGGCCCCCACCGTTGAGCACCTGCTCCATCCCTGCGACATGGACCGCAAGGGAGATCTGCTCAGCCACCTGATTCGCAGCAATGACTGGCAGCAGGTGCTGGTGTTCTCCCGTACCAAGCACGGCGCCAACCGCATGGCGGACCGGCTCATTCGCGAAGGTATGACCGCCGCAGCCATCCACGGCAACAAGAGCCAGGGGGCGCGAACCCGTGCCCTGGCCGGCTTCAAATCAGGTGAGATGCGCGTGCTGGTGGCCACCGACCTGGCTGCCCGCGGCCTCGACATCGAACAGCTCCCCCACGTGGTCAATCTGGATCTACCCAACGTGGCCGAAGATTATGTCCACCGGATCGGTCGCACCGGCCGCGCCGGCCAGAGCGGCCACGCCCTCTCGCTGGTGGCCGCCGAAGAACATGAACTGTTGCGCGCCATCGAAAAGGTGATCGGCAATCCCCTGCGCCGCCAGGAGGTGCCGGGCTTCGAGCCCACCATCCACTCAGCACCGCCGCTCGATCTCAGCGGTGGTCGCGGCAAGGGCGGCAGCCGTGGGGGAGGTGGTCGTGGCGGCGGCAGATCAGCCGGAGGCCCCAGCGGTTCGATGCCGAGGCGCAGCGCCTCCTCCCGCACCATTCCCTCGCGCAGCCAGCCCTCATCAAGGGACAGCCGGCCGCGGGGCAGGGGTTGAGCCAGCTGGAGCTTGCAGACACCCATTCAGCTCAATCAGCCAGCGCAAAATCACCGGAACGACCCATCTCGATACGGCCATATTGATTTAAAACTCTTGGATAGTCGAGTCGCGTTTTCAGCAATTCTGATTTATATCAACTCAATAAAATCGCCTGGATTGACACAAAGCAGCAAGCCCTCCGACTACTTACTCCTGTGACCATCAAGCGAAGGTCACGGGCCCTTTGCCGTTACAACGTTCCAAAGGGCGCTACCCGCTTCCTGGCCCGGATCGAGGGGTGGAGCGACGAGACATAAGATCAGCCAGCTATTGCACCAATGGCTCCAATCTTCGCGCCTGGAACCTGAATGTCCGCTGAACGCACCACCGCCGACCTGCCCAGGACCGGCCTGATCGCCCCGCATGGGGGCAGCCTGGTCGATCTCCAGGTCCCCCCAGACCAGCACGAGACGATCAAGGCGGGAGTGGATCGGGTGGTGGAGTGCTCGGATCGCAACGCCTGCGATGTGGAGCTGCTGGTGGTGGGAGGCTTCTCGCCCCTGCGCGGCTTCATGCACGAAGTTGATTACCACGCCGTGGTGGCCGGCCATCGCACCAGCTCAGGCCTGCTGTTCGGCCTGCCGATCGTGATGGACACAGCGGATGAGAGCATCACGGTCGGAGATCGGTTGCTGCTCACCTACCGGGGCCAGGACCTGGCCGTGATGACGGTCGAAAGCCGCTGGGAGCCCGACAAGGTGCGCGAGGCGGCTGGTTGCTACGGCACCACATCGATCGAGCATCCCGCCGTGCGGATGATCTGCTGCGAGCGGGGCCGGTATTACCTGGGCGGCGCCCTGCAGGGCCTTGAACTGCCCCGGCGTGACTTCCCCTGCCAAACCCCTGCTGAGGTGAGGGCCAGCTTGCCCAACGACCAGGACGTGGTGGCCTTCCAGTGCCGCAACCCGATTCACCGCGCCCACTACGAGCTGTTCACCCGCGCCCTTCATGCCACCAACGTGAGCGAAGCCGGCGTGGTGCTTGTGCACCCCACCTGTGGACCCACCCAGGACGACGACATCGCCGGGGCCGTACGTTTTGCCACCTACGAACGGCTGGCCGCTGAGGTGGACAACCCCCAGATTCGCTGGGCCTACCTTCCCTACGCCATGCACATGGCCGGCCCGCGCGAAGCGCTGCAGCACATGATCATCCGCAAAAACTACGGCTGCACCCACTTCATCATCGGCCGCGACATGGCCGGCTGTAAATCATCGCTCAGCGGTGATGATTTCTACGGCCCCTACCAGGCCCAGGACTTTGCCCGGGACAACGCCAGCGAACTGGGCATGGAAACGGTCCCCTCCCTGAATCTCGTCTACACCGAGGAAGAGGGCTATGTGACGGCTGAGCACGCCGAAGCGCGCGGACTGCACGTCAAGAAACTGAGCGGCACCCAGTTCCGCAAGATGTTGCGGGCCGGGGAGGAGATTCCTGAATGGTTCGCCTTCCGCAGTGTGGTGGAGGTGTTACGTGAGGCCAGCTGATCAGCTCCCTGCTGGCCTCAATCGCGAGGCCCTGCTGGCGGTGCTGCGACGCCTGGCCTGGGAATCAGCCTCCATCCTGCGCGCCTATGCCCGCGGCGAGCAGCCCCCCTTCGGCTACCCGGCCGTGCTCTCGGTCGACGACGATCCCAAGGGGCCTGTCTCAGCGGCCGATCTGGCGGTCAATGATCACCTGTTCGCCGGGCTTGGCAACGCCTTTCCCTCCGCCCCCTGGACCCTGCTGAGTGAGGAAACGGCCAGCCAGTGGCCAGCCGGCCAGCCGATCGATGCCGAGTGGCTCTGGATCCTTGATCCTCTTGATGGCACCAAGGATTTTCTGCAGGGCACCGGCGAATACGCCGTTCACCTCGCCCTGATCCACCAGCAGCGCCCCGTCCTCGGGGTGGTGCTGCTTCCGGAGCTCGATCAGCTCTGGTTCGGGCTGGTCGCTGCCGAGCCTGGTGATTCCCAGGCCTGGTGCGAGTCGCCGTCTGGGGAGCGTCAGCCGGTGCGTTTCAGCAGCAGGGCACGCTTGCCTGAGTTGATCCCGGTCACCAGCCGCAGCCACCGTGATGATCGCCTGGAGCCGCTGATGGGCTCACTTGGAGTGGCCCAGGGCCTCGCCCGCGGGAGCGTAGGCGGCAAGGTTGGCGCGATCCTGCGGGGCGAAACCGATTTGTATGTCTCCCTTTCGGGCCGCACCGCCCCCAAAGACTGGGACATGGCCGCGCCGGAAGCGGTGCTGCTGGCCGCTGGCGGAGCCTTCACCCACGCCGATGGTCGTGCCTTGCTCTACAACACCGGTGATTCCCGTCAGGCCGGCTGTCTGATCGCCAGCCATGGCCGCTCCCACCCGGATCTCTGCCAGGCCGCTGCAGCCGCAATGGCGCGGATCGACCCGGCCTTCCCTGTTTAAGGCGAACCCTTCAAAGCGATCCCGTTTAAGGCGATCACGATCCCGTCCGCCCCTTCTTGATCCATCCCTTCCCCTGACGAGCCCATGACCCCAAGCCCCGGCGGAAAAGCCACCAACATCGTCTGGCATCAGGCCTCGATCACCCGAGAGAGCCGGGCTCAACAACGGGGACATCGCAGCGCAATCCTCTGGCTGACGGGCCTCTCCGGCAGCGGAAAAAGCACCCTGGCGAACGCTCTCAACGCCGAATTGTTCAGCCGCGGTCTGTCCACCTACGTGCTCGATGGCGACAACGTCCGCCACGGCCTCTGCCAGGACCTGGGTTTCTCCGACACCGATCGGGAAGAGAACATCCGCCGGATCGGCGAAGTGGCCAAATTGTTTCTCGATGCCGGCCTGATCGTGCTCACCGCCTTCGTGTCGCCATTCCGCTCCGATCGCGACAAGGCCCGCTCGTTGGTGCAATCGGCAGATTTCATCGAGATTCATTGCGCCGCCGATCTCGAAGTCTGTGAAAGCCGCGACCCCAAAGGCCTCTACGCCAAGGCCCGTGCCGGCCAGATCAAAGACTTCACGGGCATCTCCAGCCCCTACGAAGCCCCGGAGGCCGCCGAACTGCGGGTGGCCACCGGCCTTCAGAGCCTGGAGGAATCCGTTGCCCAGGTGATCGCCTACCTGGAGCAGGAAGCGATCATTGAACCAGCACCGCGCCCCTGAGAGCCCACTTGACTGCCAGCACCTACGCCTGGGCAGCTGACCTCTGGCGTGATCAGACTATGAATAGTCAAAAACTCAGGTTCTGGATATGGCAGATGAATCCAATAGCGACTTTTTAGCCCTACGTTTTCATTCCGACTGGAAGGCTTTCGACCTGATGGGCACCTTTAAGAAGATGCTCAGGCAGGAGGAAGCATCCAGCGCCCACTCACTCCAGAAATGAACTGGGCGGCTGGGCTCCTCGATCAGGCTAACCGGCTCTAAAAACGCAGATCAATATAGGTCCAAAACCGAAGTATCCAGCACATTTTACTCACTATCAAGACAGTAGACAATTAAATCGAACAATTGCTAGCCCATCTCGCCTCCGTAGCCTTATTACGCAGAATTTCGTTAGTTTTTCTAAGCAGTTACAGGAACCCGTCGAAACGGAGAGGGTGGGATTCGAACCCACGGAAGGTTTCCCTT
>JABMPN010000138.1 GCA_013203655.1 Cyanobacteria bacterium bin.51 | reverse complement strand
CATGTGGTCACCACCACCACCCACAAGACCCTGCGTGGGCCGCGCGGCGGCTTGATCCTCACCAACGACGCCGACTTCGGCCGCCAGTTCGACAAGGCGGTGTTTCCCGGCAGTCAGGGGGGGCCGCTGGAGCATGTGGTGGCCGCCAAGGCGGTGGCCTTTGGAGAGGCCCTCCAGCCAGGTTTCCGGACCTACAGCCAGCAGGTGGTGGCCAACGCTCAGGCCCTGGCTGGGCGGTTGATCCAGCGTGGCCTGCGGGTCGTCTCCGGTGGCACCGATAACCACCTGGTTCTGATCGATCTGCGTTCGGTCGGGCTGACCGGCAAGGTGGCTGACCTGCTGGTGAGCGATGTGAACATCACCGCCAATAAAAACACCGTTCCCTTTGACCCTGAATCCCCGTTCGTGACCAGTGGTCTGCGCATCGGTAGCGCCGCCCTGACGACACGGGGCTTCGATACCGAAGCCTTCGAGGAGGTGGCCGAGGTGATCGCTGATCGCCTGCAGAAGCCCACGGATGCCGTCGTCGAACTGCGTTGCCGCGAGCGGGTCAAGGCCCTGTGTGCCCGTTTCCCCCTCTATGGGCCTTCCAAGGTCGCCCAGGCGGTCTGACCCCCATCCCTAAGCTGTCGCTCACAAGCTGATCGGTTATGACCAGCCCGGCCGATCTGTTCGACAGTCCGCTCAAAGTGGCTGTCGTCACGTTCGGCATTGCCGCCGTGCTCACGGCCCTGATCGTTCCGCTGGTCCGGCGCCTGGGCCTGCGCTATGGCCTGATCGACACGCCCGATCCCCGCAAGCAGCACGCGATCCCGATGGTTCGGCTGGGCGGTGTCGGCATGGTGGCCGGCTTTTCACTGGCCCTGGCGATCACCTGGTCGCTCGGAGGCTTCGGCAGCCTGGCGCCGGCCAAGGATGAACTGATCTGGACGACCCTGGCCGGAGCCCTTTGCTTCTTTGTGATCGGTCTCGCCGACGATCTCTTTGCCCTGCCTCCCCTGCCCAGGCTGGCCGGTCAGGTGGCGGTGGCGATGGCGGTCTGGAGCGAAGGGGTGCGCATCGGCGGGATTGATCTGCCCCTCGGCCTGGTGGGTTTGCCGGGGTCGGCCCTGGTGCTGCCCGATGGGCTCAGCCTGCTGGCGACGGTGATCTGGCTGGTGGGCATCACCAATGCGATCAATTGGATCGATGGCCTCGATGGCCTGGCCGCCGGGGTGGGTGGCATCGCTGCGATCGGCCTGCTGTCGGTGAGTTTCAGCCTGCAGCAGAGTGCCGCTGGCCTCCTGGCCGCGGCCCTGGCCGGCGCTTGTTTCGGCTTCCTGCGTCACAACTTCAACCCCGCCCGCATCTTCATGGGCGATGGCGGCTCCTATTTCCTCGGGTTCGCCCTGGCGGCGATCAGCATCGTGGGCCCCGCCAAGGGGCTCACCACCGTCAGCCTGCTGTTCCCCCTGCTGATCCTTTCGCTGCCGCTGGCGGACATGTCGGCGGTGATCATGGGCCGGCTGAGTGAAGGCCATTCGCCCTTCTACCCCGACCGCCGCCATCTTCACCACCGGCTGCTGCGGGCCGGCTTCAGCCATCGCCGCACCGTCGTGCTGATTTATGCCTTCACCCAGTGGCTGGCGGCCCTGGCCCTGGTGGTGGCCGATGTGGAGATGCGCTTTCTCTGGCTGGCGATCGCCACGGCGGTGCTGATCGGCGCCTTGGTGCGCTCCCGTCAGAAACGCCTGGTGGCCGGCGTTTCTGAAGGCCCATGCTCAGGTGATTCCGATGGCTGACCCCAGCTGTTCGGCAGAGTTTCCAGTAGCTGGCAGTGCCGCGAAAGGAACCCCTGCTGCCGAGATCCTCTGCATCGGCACCGAGCTGCTGCTCGGCACCATCCTCAACGGCAATGCCCGCTGGTTGGCCGAAGAACTGGCGGCCCAGGGCCTCCCCCACTACCGCCAGACCGTGGTCGGCGACAACCGGGAGCGGTTGATTCAAGCGGTGCGTGAGTGCGCCGGGCGCTGCAGCCTGCTGGTGTGTACCGGCGGCCTCGGCCCCACCCCCGACGACCTCACCACCGAGGCGCTGGCCGCAGCCTTCGGCGCGCCCTTGCAGGAGCGGCCCGAGGTCTGGGCTGACATCAGCGCCAAGCTCTCGGGCCGCGGCCGTCCTGTTGCGGCCAGCAATCGCAAGCAGGCGCTGTTGCCCGTGGGCGCCCAGGTGTTGCCCAACCCCACCGGCACGGCGCCGGGGATGATCTGGAGCCCCCGGCCGGGCTTCAGCGTGCTCACCTTCCCGGGGGTGCCCGCCGAGATGCGGGCGATGTGGCAGGGCACCGCCGTGGGCTGGCTGAGCCGGCAGGGCTTCGCCGGCGGGGTGTTCCAGAGCCGCCTGCTGCGCTTCTGGGGGATCGGCGAATCCAGCCTGGCCGAGCAGGTGGACGATCTCCTGGCCCTGGAGAACCCCACCGTGGCGCCCTATGCCGGTGCCGGAGAGGTGAAGTTGCGGCTCACCGCCCGTGCGGCCACGGCCGCGGCGGCCAGGAGCCTGCTGGTGCCGGTGGAGGCGGAGCTGCGCGAGCGCACCGGCCTGCTCTGTTTCGGCGCCGATGACGACAGCCTGGCCTCGGTGGTGCTGGAGTTGCTGCGCCAACGGCGGCAGACGCTCGCCGTGGCCGAATCGTGCACCGGCGGCGGCCTCGGTGCTGCCCTGGCCGGGGTGGCAGGGGCCTCGGATGTTTTCCTTGGCGGCGTGATTTCTTACAGCAACCGCATCAAGCAGGAGCTGCTGGAGGTTCCCACCGCCTTGCTCACGGCCCACGGAGCCGTGAGCAAGGCGGTGGCACTGGCGATGGCCGAAGGGGTCCGTTGCCGGCTGGGCAGTGACTGGGCCGTGGCGGTGACCGGCATTGCCGGCCCTGACGGCGGAAGCGCAGACAAGCCCGTCGGGCTGGTTCACTTCGCCGTGGCGGGGCCCGATGGCAGCGTGGCGGCGCCGGTGCGCTTCGGTGCCCAGCGCGGCCGCGCCTGGATCCAGACCCTCAGCGTTGGCGAAGCCCTCAATCAACTGCGACTGCGCCTCGTTGGCTCGAACGGCTGATTCCCCAGTCCCTGCAGCCCGGGTGATGTGCGGGTCTCCTGCTGCGACGGCCGGCCGGCCGCTTCGCGCCCACCCCTCGGTTTTAGGCTGCTGTGATCGGCGGAGGTCACGGTGAGTTCCGGAACGCTGTACGACAAGGTCTGGGATCTGCACCGCGTGGCTGAGCTG
>JABMPN010000137.1 GCA_013203655.1 Cyanobacteria bacterium bin.51 | reverse complement strand
TGGGTGCGTTCAATTACCGCTTCAACAGGCGCTTCAACTTGGCAACGATGACCGAGCGTGTGGCTCATGCCATCTGCATCTGCGGCGCTCGGCCGGAACGCATCTTGAGGAGTGCGGAGCTAGCTACTTAATCAAGACCGGTTATCGAGCGGCCATGGCCGTGATGGCCCTTCAGTTGCAGGGCTTTGATCGTGTCAGGGGTTTCCCGCCTGGTTTCGTAGGCTGGGAAGCCGCAGATCAAGCTGTGATCACATCAGCAAACGATTTGCTTTGAATGGATCAGCTCAGTTGGCTGGAAGGCTCCTGAGCCCGGGCCTTCCATGCCGGTGTGCTCAGGTCTTGTCGCTGCGCCGCTGAACCGATCCCAGGGCGTGGAGTTCCATCACCTCCTCGGGGCTGAGGTTGAAGTCAAGAACACCTTGGCCGCTGGGGACTGCGACGTGGAGTGGTAAGGCTTCACTGGGCCGTGGCATCAAGGCATCGAGATCGAATTGGGCCGATCCGGCGGGAACCACAGAGCCATCGGTGGGCACGAGTTCTTCGCTGCGATTGGGCAGGTTCCACTTCTGACCCATCGAATCGCTCAAGACGAGATCGGTCCCATGATCCAGGGTTGTTTTGGCATCCAGGGCGTTGAAGCGGATGCGCAGGCCAGAGGGGTACTCCGGGAAGGGCTGTTCGAAGACCTGGGCGCTGAGGCGATGACCGGCCTGATCACTGAGCGACCAGGTATCCGCTGCAAGGGCTGGTGACGTTCCCAGCAGCAACGCCATCAGAAGCGGCAGGACGCCCAGCAGCCATCGCATCGGACGAACCTGACCCCGGTCACGGCAATTCATGGCTTTAAACGCATAAGGGCCTAATAATTTTAGCGCAAGCATTGCGGCTGGGCCGTTGGTCTTCGCAGTGCTGCGTGATGGAGCGCGAAGAGTGGGTCAGGCTGGCTCTTACCCGCCTATGGCTGATAACGCATGAATAGATGTGCCGGCGACGGCACGGCGCGCCAGGCCGGGCTAGAGATAAAGGTGAGCTGGAGATGGAAAGATGGCTGAATCCACTTCCAGCGCAAGGCACTTCCAGGTTTTGATCGTCGGCGGCGGCTCCGGCGGGCTCATCGTCGCGGCCCAGTTGCTGCGGGCTCGGCCCGGCCTGGACCTGGCGATCCTGGAGCCAGCAGCCGTCCACGAGTACCAATCCGGCTGGATCCCTGCGGGAGCTGGTCTGTTGGCGCTCGAGCAGACCCACCGCCCTGAGGTCACCGTGATCCCGGCGGGGGCTGTCTGGATTCAAGGCAGCGCCGCCAGTTTCGAACCCCAGGCCAGCCGGATGATCACGGCCGCCGGCGAATCTCTCAGCTACGACGTGCTGGTGCTGGCCATGGGTCTCCAGCTCAACTGGAGCCAGATCAAGGGCCTGCCGGAGGCGCTCGGCAGCCACGGCATCATCAGCAATTACTCACGCGCCCACATCGCGAACACCTGGGAGACGATCCGCAGCTTCCAGGGTGGTACGGCTGTTTTCACCCACCCCGCCACCCCGATCAAATGCGGCGGTGCTCCCCAGAAGGTGATGTATCTGGCTGATGACATCTTCCAGGCCACCAGCGGCGTGGGGGTGAACACCCGGGTGATCTTCTGCACGGCCTTGGCGCATCTGTATCCGGTGAAGGCCTACAACGCCACGGTCGAGCGCGTCGTGGCGCGCCGGGGGATCGAGACCCGTCCGCTCCACAACTTGATCGAGGTGCGCGCCGAGGAACAGCTGGCGATCTTTGAGGTCAGCTCAGAAGGGAAGCCGCCCCACCTGGAGACGATTCACTTCGACCTGTTGCATGTGGTGCCGCCGATGTCGGCACCTGATGTGATATCTGCCAGTCCCCTGGCAATCAAAGGACCGGGCGGCTGGGTGGACGTGAACAGGCTCACCTGCCAGCACAAGCGCTTTGCTGATGTGTTCGCCCTTGGTGATGTGAGCTCTCTGCCCACCTCCAAGAGCCTGGCCGCCATCCGTGGCCAGGCGCCCGTATTGGTGGCCAACCTGCTGGCCCAGCTCGATGGTGTTCCCCTACCGGCCCAATACGACGGCTATACGGCCTGCCCGTTGATCACCGGTTTTGGCCGCGTGGTGATGGCGGAGTTTGACTACCAGCTCCAGCCGGTCAGCTCCTTCCTGGTGGATCCCACCAAGGAGCGCTGGAGCATGTGGCTGGTGGAAACGCGCGTGTTCCCCTGGGTGTACTGGAATCGGGCGCTCAAGGGCCGTTTGCTCGAAAGCCGGTTGATCAAGCCGTTGGCTCCGCTGATGCGCTGGCTGGGGCTGGCATACCAGAAGCAGTGATCACACCGCCTGCAGCTGCTGAAGTTGCTTCTCCAAGCGCTGCCTGAGACGGCCCTGAACCAGGTTGCAGAGTTCCTCCACCAACGGGTCGGTCACCACGTAAATCAGGCGCGTGCCATCCCGTTCGCAACGAATCAGGCCGGCCCGCTGCAGTTGGCCGAGCTGGCGGCTGATGTGCGACTGGCTGAAGCCCGTGGCCTCGATCAGGGAAGTCACATCCCTGGCCTTGCCGTGCTTGAGCTGGCAGAGCAGCTGCAGGCGTGCCGGTTCACTCAGCAGCCGAAAGAAGCCGCTGAGTTCTTCGAGGAGCTCGGGGCTGGGCATGGAATCGGCGGCGGCCATGAATGGTCTTTATGAGCCTCAAAGCATTATGCCAAGAACATGTCAAGCCTGGCGCGGCGTTCCGCTCCGTTCATTGAAAAAAACGCCTTTAAGCCCTTTATGCGGCTATGCTCATAGCAGTTGCCGTTGCTCCCCTATGGCCGTTGCTCGCGCCCCGGCGTCTGCCGCCCTTTCCCTGGCCGCCGCAGCCGGTGGTCAGCCCCTGCTTTTCCGCCAGCTCTCGGTGACTTTCAGGGAAGGTGTCACTCCTTGGCTGCCACTCAGGCGGCCGCGATTAAGTGTAGCGCGAGGATCGGATCGGGCTCCTCTGGTGGCTTGTTGATCCACACTTCTTCGGGTTGGCGCCAGCAGCGAGTGGATC
>JABMPN010000136.1 GCA_013203655.1 Cyanobacteria bacterium bin.51 | reverse complement strand
GGTCACCCAGCATGGCCGGATCGAGCACGGCCAGACCGACCACACAGGCGATCGTGCCGAGGATCACGACGGGGAAGATGTAGAGGAGGTCGTTCGGCCAGGCCGGCTCTCCGTAGTAGTTGTGCCCCATGCCCTTGGCGAGCTTGGCGCGCAGGCTGGGATCGCTGAGGTCGGGCTTCTTGAGAATGTGCATGGCAGAACCCAGGGCGGTGGATGGGGAACGACGGTTGAAGCGGAGGCTAATGGATCAGTCCGGAAGCCAAGGGAATCACAACGGACCTGAAATGCCCTGCTTGCGGATCATCAGGAAGTGCAGAAGCATGAACACGGCCAGGAGCCAGGGCATCACAAAGGTATGCAGGCTGTAGAAGCGCGTGAGGGTGGACTGGCCGACACTCTCACCGCCCCGAAGCAGCTCCACCATGAAATCGCCAACCACGGGAACGGCAGCTGGAACTCCCGAGACGATTTTGACGGCCCAGTACCCGACCTGATCCCAGGGAAGCGAATAACCGGTGACCCCGAACGCCACCGTGATCACAGCCATGACCACGCCGGTGATCCAGGTGAGCTCCCGGGGACGCTTGAAGCCGCCGGTGAGATACACGCGAAACACGTGCAGGATCAACATCAACACCATCATGCTGGCGCTCCAACGGTGAACCGAACGGATCAACCAGCCGAAACTCACGTCCGTCATCAAATACTGAACGGAGGTGTAGGCCTCGGCGACAGTGGGTTTGTAGTAAAATGTCATCGCAAATCCAGTCGAGAACTGGATCAGGAAACAAACCAACGTGATGCCGCCAAGGCAATAAAAAATATTGACGTGGGGCGGCACATACTTGGACGAGATATCGTCTGCGATCGCCTGGAGCTCCAGACGTTCCTCAAACCAGTCGTAGACCGGAGAGGATTTGGCGGCAGGAGACGAATTCGCCATGCAACGGATGGAGGCGGTGGGTTGGGTGAGTCTACCGATGCGCGTGCGACGGCCGTGATCCTGCGGCGAGGTTGGTGGCCACGAGCTCTGGCCCTGCTCATGGCCGTGGCCATCTGGGTTCCAGCGAACCCAGCACTCGCCCTGAGCGACACCCAGCAACTGGTGGTCGAAGCCTGGAGGCTGGTCAATCAGAGCTACGTGGACCCTGATCGCTTCGAGGCCGTTCACTGGCGCCAACTGCGGCAGAGGGCGCTGGAGCAACCGATCGAGACCAGTGCCGCCGCTTACGACGCCATCGCCTCCATGCTCGCGCCGCTGGGCGATCCCTACACCCGGCTGTTGCGGCCGGTCGATTACCGAGTGCTGCGCTCCAGCACCGAAGGCAGCCTCAGCGGCATCGGCCTCCAGCTCGGCCTCAGTCCAGACGGGCAGAGGATCCTGGCGATCACCCCACTGGAAGGGTCGCCGGCCGCGCTGGCAGGCATCGTGACCGGCAGCCAGATCCTTGAGGTGGAAGGCAAGTCGGCCGCGGCCCTGGGGCTCGAGGCCACCGCCAGCCGGCTGCGCGGGGCCGCCGGAACCAAGGTGGAACTGCTGTTGCTCACACCAGACGGAAGCCAGCGGGCTCTGGTCCTGGAGCGCCGGGAGCTGGATCTGCAACCGGTGCGCACCCGGGAGCTGGAGTGGCAGGGCCACCGCCTTGGCTATCTACGGATCAACCAGTTCAGTGAACCGGTGCCAGGGCAGGTCAAAGAGGCGTTGACGCGCTGGTCTGCCGCCGGAATCGAGGGGCTGATCTTGGATCTTCGCAACGATTCCGGCGGGTTGGTGGAGTCTGGTCTGGCCGTGGCTGATGGCTTGCTCGACGGCCAGCCGGTGGTGGAAACCATGGATCGCCAGGGGCTCAGGGAGCAGATCCGCACCTCCCCGGGCCTGTGGTTCGCCGGACCGATGGTCACCCTGGTGAATGGCGGCACCGCCAGCGCCAGCGAGATCCTGGCTGGGGCCCTTCAAGACGATGGCCGCTCCCTGTTGCTGGGCAGCCGTACCTTCGGCAAAGGTCTGATTCAGACCTTGATCGGCCTGGGTGACGGCAGCGGGCTTGCCGTCACCGTGGCGCGCTACGTGACACCGAGCGGCCGGGACATCCAGAACCTCGGCATCGCCCCCGATCGTCTACTGGACGAGCCGGAGCCACTCAACCCCGGCGGCACTGCTGACACCTGGCTGGAGGAGGCCCAGCGGCAGCTGGTGAACCTGCTGGACCCAGGGTCATGACCAGCCGCACTTACCACGACCCCTTGCATGGGGCCATTCGTCTGGATCGCTCCCTGCCGGCCGAAGCCCTGGTGATGGACCTGGTCGAAACGGTGGCCTTTCAGCGGCTGCGGCGCATCCGCCAACTCGGACCAGCCTTCCTGACCTTCCATGGCGCCGAATCCAGCCGCTTCACCCACAGCCTCGGCGTGCTGCATCTCGCGCGCCGAGCCCTGGCTGGGCTGAGCCGCCAACAACCCGATCTGGCCAGACACCAAGGGGTGCTCTACGCCGCCGCCCTCCTCCACGATCTCGGCCACGCTCCGCTCAGCCACTCCGGTGAGGAGATGTTTGGGCTGCGCCATGAGCAATGGTCAGCGCGGCTGGTGCGCGAAGACCCGGCCCTGCGGGACCGGCTGGAGGCCTTTGAGCCCGGCACGGCCGCTGCGGTGGCCGACCTGCTCGAAAGCGGCCGGCACAACTGCGCCGCCGTGGCCGCCCTGGTCAGCAGCCAGCTCGACTGCGACCGGCTCGACTACCTGCTGCGGGACAGTCACAGCACCGGGACCTGCTACGGCCAGCTGGATCTCGATCGGATTCTCGCGGCCCTCTGCCTCGCCCCCGACGGCAGCCTGGCGCTCCATCCCAAGGGGCTGATGGCGGTGGAGCATTACCTGGTGGTGCGCGACCTGATGTACCGAAGCGTCTACAACCACCGGCTGAACGTGGTCTGCAACTGGCTGCTGAACCAGGCGATCGCCACCGCCCGGGCCCTCGGTCCCGGCCAGGTGTTCGCCGACCCCGTGATGGCCCGCTGGCTCTGGCAACCGTCCACCCTCGACCTGCCCACCTTTCTGGCCAACGACGACCTCCGCACCGGCTATCACCTGATGCGCTGGCGCCAGGAGGGCCCCGAAGCATTGGCCACCTTCGGCCGGCGCCTGCTCGATCGCCAGTTGCTCAAGGCCATCGATGTGGGGCGACTCGACCCGGGTCAGCGGCTCCAGCTTCTGGCCCGGGCCCAGCGCCTGAGCACCGCCGCCGGCCTGGATCCGGCCCTCTGCTGCGCCCTGCATCAACGCCAGAGCCAGGGCTATCACCCCTACAAGGGTGGGCTGAGGCTCTGGGACGGCGAAACCCTCGGGGCCCTGGAGGCCAGCTCGGGCCTGGTCGCCAGCCTCACGGCGTCGGTGGAACTGGCCTGGTTGATCCACCCCCCCGAGGTGGGCGCGGCCCTGAAGCAGGCGGAGCGGGCCCTGAGAACGGGCGAATCGGGGGCCCCTTCCTAAGCTCAGCTCCCTCGAAGGGGTCGATGGCTGCGGTTTTTCTTCCGGCGGCACGCCCGGAACTTCCCCACCACCTGCTGCTGCCGGAGTGGACCCGAGGGGGGAGCCCCGTGGAGGAGGAGGTGCGCCACGGCCTGGGTCTGGGGCCTCACCTCTCCCTGGGCGGCCCTGACGCGCCCTTCGGCGGCAACTCCGGCGGCGCTGTGGTGTTGCACGCCAACCACTGGCCGCTGACCCTTCCCGAGCTGCGGACGGTGAAGCAGCGGCTTCAGCAGCAGGCCCTTGAGCTGATCACGGTGGAGAGCGCCAACGCCCAGACCCTTGTAGCGGCGGCGGCCCTGGGGGTCACAACCCTTGCCCGGGCCGACATCCCCCCGGCGAGCCCCGCCGGGGGCCAGGCCGTGCCCCCGGCCCAGCCCCTCGCGGGAGAGCCGCTGACGATCCACCGCGGCACGCTCCGTTCCGGGGATCACCTGCAGGTGGAGGGTTCGCTGCTGGTGCTCGGGGATGTGAACCCGGGGGCCAGGGTGAGCGCCACGGGGCATGTGCTGATCTGGGGCCGGCTGCGGGGGATCGCCCACGCCGGCAGCCAGGGCGATCGCTCCGCCCGGATCGTCGCCCTGGAGTTGCGGCCGCTGCAGCTGCGGATCGCCGCCGCCGTGGCCCGGGGACCGGAGGACCGCCCACCCCCCGGCCTGAGCGAAGAGGCCCGGCTGGTGGACGGGGCGATCCAGATCGATCCCGCCCGGCCGATCTGGCCGCTGGGGGGCTGAGCTCCGGCTCAGCGCTGAATCACCCCCATCCCCCCCAGGGCCCCGGCCACGGCCATGAACCAGAGGGGGGAGAGGCGGGTGCGGAGCATGAGCACGCAGACCACCCCCGACACCAGGTAGGCGGAGAGCCCATGGTTTGAGGTGCGGACGATCTTCAGACCCACCACGAACAGGATCCCCAGGGTGATCGGCCCCAGGCCCCGCTCGAAGGCGACCCGCCAGGGGGAATCCCGCAGCCGGTTCCAGCTCAGGCAGGCGACCACCATCAGCAGGGTGGAGGGGAACAGAATCGCCAGCTCGGCGCCATAGGCCGAGACCAGGGCCCAGAGCGGCCCCTCCCGCCAGGCGGCCCCCATCCCGAGCAATCCGACGATCATCGAACTGGGACCCGGGGCCGCTTCGGCCAGGGCATAGAGATCGGCGAACTGGGTGGGGCTGAGCCAGCAGTACTCCTCCACGCTGAGCCGGTGATACTCCGCCAGCAGGGTGTTGCCGCCGCCCAGCGAGAACAGCGACAGCGACAGGAAGATGCGGATCACCTCCGCCAGCTGCAGCCAGTTGTCCGCAGGCGCCGGGGCGCTGCAGCCCAGCAGGGCGGCGGCTGGGATCACGGCCCCTCTCCCTGGCGCGGAGTGCGGGGCCAGTACCAGGCCATCGCCAGAGGGCCCGCCACCAGCACCAGGGGAACCAGGCGCACCTGCAGGACCACCATCGCCACGAAGGTGGCCGCGGCCAGGGCCAGGGCCACCGGATCCCGCCAGTAGGTGTGCAGGATCTTGAAGCCCATCGACAGC
The DNA here is from genome assembly GCA_013203655.1 of Cyanobacteria bacterium bin.51. Classification (GTDB taxonomy): domain Bacteria; phylum Cyanobacteriota; class Cyanobacteriia; order PCC-6307; family Cyanobiaceae; genus Regnicoccus. The sequence continues at coordinate 3,006 of JABMPN010000136.1, read as the reverse complement.
GCCATCCCGGCTGCGGCCGCCACCACCCCCGCCAGGATGCGATCCACCGCAGGAATCTGGTGCACCTGGAAGTACACCAGGCCCAGCAGCATCAGCAGACTGAACGGCAGCAGCAGCATCCCCGCGAGCGCCACCAGGGCCCCGCTGAGGCCATGGAAGCTGGTGCCGATGAACACCGCCATGTTGATCTGATTGGGCCCCGGGAACAGGCGGGCCACGGTGAGGGCGGTGAGAAAGCTCTCGTTGCTCATCCAGCGCCGCTCCTCAACCACGATCCGCTGACTCCAGGCCGAGAGCCCACCGCCGAAGGCGGACATCGCCACCTGAAGCAGGCCGAAGAACAGGTCCCGGTGGCTGGGCACGGGCCCCAGTCCCAGGCGCTCCCCCGGGGGAACCGGAGATCGGGGGGAGAGGGCCATCAGTCGTGGACGAAATGGGGATCCGGCGTCAGTTCGCCGTGCTCATGCAGGCTGGGATCGAGCGGATCCGGGGCGCGATACGCCTTGGAGCGGCGCCAGTCGAAGTCGAACGTGGCCTGGAGCCGCTTCACCACCTGGGGGGCGTCGGTTTCAATCCCCAGCTCCCGGCGCAGATCAAAGGCACTGCGATCAATGTTCATCGAACCGGTCTGGGCGAAGGCCCCATCCACCAGGATCAGCTTGGCGTGGAGTTTCAGATGCTTCTGGCGTCGCACCTTGACGCCGAATCGCCGCATCAGCCGCAGGGAGGCGAAGGTGTCGTAGATGTCCCAGTCGCTGATGCCGTGCTTGCCGCCGCAGAGGAAGCGCACCTTCACGCCCCGTTCCTTCGCCGCGATGATCCGGTCGAGGATCACCGCATCCACCAGCTTGGGGTGCTGGATCCAGAGGGTGCGGGTGGCGGCATCCACCAGACGGGCCATCTGACCGCGGCTGTGGAAACTGCTCCAAACCAGCCCCGTGCCCAGATCCGGCTCGAAGAAACTGCGGGTCCAATCGGCCTCGAAGCCGGCGATCACCTGGTCGACGGCCGCCCGCTCCTCGGTCACGACCCCGAAATCGCGGGTTTCAGTGAAGTATTTGTCGGCGAGGTTGAAGCTGGCGATCAGGGCCTGCCGGCGGTCCACCACCAGTGATTTCTCGTGGGTCACCGGAAACGACTCGCTGGTCCAGCGCACCGCCATTCCCCGGCTCTGCAGCCAGGCGAAGGCCTCGTCGTTGCAGCGCAACCCGCCGGACGTGTGGGGATTGAGCATCACCTGCACCGTCACCCCCCGCTCCCGGGCCCGCAGCAGGGCCTGCTCGATCGTCTCGGACTGCAGCTTGAACTGCTTGAGCCGCAGGTGCTCGGTGGCGGCATCAATCAGGGCCACAACGCTGGAGGCCCCGTCCTCCGGCATCACCAGAAGTCGCTGCAGCCCCGGGCCAGGCTCCGCCATGGTCGTGATCGATTCGTTCTGACCCACTATTCTACTGGGCTTAGCGTGGGCTGACCCTTCCAGCGCCGTGACACCTGCTTTGAGCCGCACGATCCTGATCTGCTCCGGCAAAGGGGGGGTCGGCAAGACCACCCTCACCGCCAATCTGGGCATTGCTCTGGCCCGGCAGGGCTCCAGCACCGCGGTGCTGGATGCCGACTTCGGCCTGCGCAACCTGGATTTGCTGCTGGGGCTGGAGAACCGCATCGTCTACACCGCCCAGGAGGTGCTGGCCGAGAGCTGCCGGCTGGAGCAGGCTCTCGTCAAACACAAGCAAGAGCCCAACCTCTCGCTGCTCCCGGCCGGCAATCCGCGCATGCTCGAGTGGCTCACCCCCGACGACATGCAGAAGATCGTGGGGATGCTGGAGGAACGCTTCGAGTTCGTGTTGATCGACTGCCCAGCCGGCATCGAGGATGGCTTCAAGAACGCGGCAGCGGCCTCCCGCGAAGCGATCGTGGTCACCACGCCGGAAGTGTCGGCGGTCCGTGACGCCGACCGGGTGATCGGCCTGCTCCAGACCCGGGACATCCAGCCGATCCAGCTGGTGCTCAACCGGGTGCGGCCGAAAATGATGGCCAACCAGGAGATGCTTGCGGTCAGTGATGTCACCGACATCCTGGCCCTGCCCCTGCTCGGCCTGGTGCTCGAGGACGAGCAGGTGATCGTCTCCACCAACCGGGGCGAGCCGCTCACCTTGAACGGCAGCCGTTCCCCCGCTGGCCTGGCCTACGCGAACGTGGCCCGGCGGCTGCGGGGCGAGGAGGTGCCGATTGTCGACCCCAGCAAGGAGTCGCAGGGATTTCGCGCCAGGTTCAGCCGGCTGATGCAAACCAAGATCTTCTGAACCACGATGACCTTGCGCGATTTCATCGACAGACTGCTGGGCCGTCAGGCCGCCAGTGCCACCACGGCCCGCCAGCGGCTTCAGCTGGTGCTCGCCCACGACCGCAGCGATCTCAACCCCGAGCTGCTCGAGCAGATGCGGCGCGAGATTCTCGAAGTGGTGTCCCGGTATGTGGAGATCGACCTCGAAGAAGTGGATGTGAGCCTGGAAACCGAGGAACGGGTGACAGCCCTGGTGGCCAACCTGCCGATCAAGCGGGCCCGCCCCAAGCCACTGGAGGCTTCAGCCACCGGCCCCGCGGCCTGAGCCGGCCCAGGTGACCAGTGGCTGTGCCCGTGGGAACCCTGGGTCCAGTTGCCCGCTTCCCCGATGCCTTCGCTCCTCCCCAGCCCGGAGACCAGCCCGGAGACCAGCCCGACTGAGCGAGTCAGTCCTGCAGAACGTGTCAGCACCGCCGAGCAAAGGGTGCTTGAGCATCTGCGCCAGGGGCTCAGCAACAAGGCCATCGCCGCGGTGCTCGTTCTGAGCCACCGCACGGTGGAGAGCCATGTCTCGAGCCTGCTGGCCAAGACCGGCTGCGGCAACCGCAGCCAGCTGCTGCTCTGGGCCCTGGGCGAGCGATAAGCTGGCGCCTTGCCGGCTTAGCTCAGTGGTAGAGCAGCGCTTTTGTAAAGCGAAGGCCATCGGTTCAAATCCGTTAGCC
>JABMPN010000135.1 GCA_013203655.1 Cyanobacteria bacterium bin.51 | reverse complement strand
TCTTGGCCCTGAGCTGGGGCTCGGCCTGCAGCCATTGTTCGATCCGCTCCACATCTGCTGCAAAGGGATCGGGCCTGCTGCGTTTGCCGGTGCGTGGCTTGGGCTTGCGACGCCTGGGCTGGTTGTTCTGCCAGAGGGCCTGCAGCCCGCCCAGGAACACCTCCAGCGATCGGTTCTCCGCAGCCAGATCTCTCTCCGTTCGACTGGCTTGCAAGCCAGAGCCCTGCTCAGCGCTGGCCAGCACCGCCAACTGGCCCTGGCAGCGGCGAATCGTGGCGAGCAAGGCCACCGGGTCACTGCGGCGCCGTAGCTCCCGCCAGGGTTCGGCCGTCTCCTCGCTCAGCACGCCAATGGCCAGCAACCGCTGCAGGGGCGTTCGCGGTGGGTGGTGCTGCCGCTTGATCCGGCCGCCATCACGCTCACTGCTTTTGAGCTTGAACGACGGCTGGAACAGGTTGGTGAACAGCCGCAGGGCGCCGTACAGCTCGCCCAGCACCTGGGCCGCCTCCAAACCCTCCAGCCGCTGGTAGCCCACCACCCGGCGCACCAGCATCCCGTTCTTCTGCTCCACCCAGGCCTGGTCATTGCTCTGGTACGCCCGCGATCGGGTGAGCATGATCTGGTGGCCCGGCCGGTCACACCAGGCCTCCATCAGGCTGTTCATGAACACCGGGTCGTTGTCAGCATCGATCCCCCGCAGTGGAAACGGCAGCTGCCGGCGGATCAGCTGCAGGGCCGTGAGCACCACCGCGCCATCGCGCACCAGGATCGGCAGGCTTTCGCTCCAGACCGTGGCGATATCCGTGGCCATCAGGGTCCAAAGAAAGGGGCCCTGCATGCGGCCGCCGCAGTGGGCCACCAGATCGATTTCCAGCCAGCCAGGCTCCCTGTGATTGCTCCAGCCCTTGAACGTGCGCACCGGCACCCGCCGCCGCACGGAGCTGTAGGCCCGCGGCGGCCGCCGCCAGTTGTTGGCAGCGCTGGTCTTGCGGATCGGTGCCAGTAGCCGATCGATCGTGGCGCTACTCATCGCCAGCACCTGCTCACGCACCGCAGGCTCCAGGTTCAGGTGGCCGTGTTGCTCCAGCGACTCCACCAGCAGCGGTAGCAGGGCCGCCAGGCGCTTACTGCACAACCGATCACTGGCCTCCCACAACGGCACGAGCGCCGCTGCCGCCTCGGGGCCATAGCGGCGCCGTGGATGGGGCTTGAGGGCCGCCTGATCGAGCGGCCCTTCTGATTCGGCGGGGGTGGCAGCCCGGCGATTGAGCAGCCGCAACAGCGATTTGCGGTGATACGCCGTGATCGCCTCCAGCTCGTCCAGCAATCTCCGCTTACCGGCAGCACTCAGGCCCCCGTAGCGCTGGCGGGCCGCCTCCAGTGCGGCCCGTCTGCACTGCGGATCAGGGCCGGCCGCTCCAACCTCACGCCTCCCGGCCACAGCACCGCTCGGCATGACCGCCTCCATGCGCCAAACATTGATGCAACAACCTTACCCGGGTAACTAGAGTAACGATGCAATGCGCGGGCGCGTCAATTGAAACGGGTAACAAGTTGTTGATGCAAAGCGCCGCTCACCTAATCGTCGCCGAACACTCCATCGGGGCCATCGAGCTGAGCAGCTGAACCGCGCAGGGTTTTGCCATCACAGATCAGCTGGTCGATATCCTTGTTCTGATCAGCGATCTGGGCCATCATCCACTCCCTGAGCAACCCGAAGAACTCCTCGAACTCCACCCTCTCAAACAGGTAGAGGAAGGTGGAATCGCAGGGTTCCTTGGGCAGCTCCAGATCCAAAGCCGCGGCAAACGCCTGGTGATGCCGCTTGGCAAAACTCTCTAGATCTCTGGCGCTGCTAGAGCCACTGTAGGCGTAAGCCTTCTGCGAAGTAGTCGATGTGAAGGATCGCCATCAACAACAGCAACCACTGGGGGTAAAGCACCCCTCGGCGCTTACGTCTCTCCGGCATGGCTTGCAGGAAGGAGATCAGATTGGGGCTGGCAGAAAGCTGGGGCAAGGGACGAGAGCAGTCCCGACAAAACCGGCACCAGCATGGCTGCACCAGCCGCCTTGTGCCTGACTTTCAGTCGGCCCTGACTGCGCACCCTGCAGCGGCGCCTGCGCGGTTACCGGCTGCAATGGGTCGAGAACGAGATGGGCGCTCTGGCGATGGCCGGGCCTCCAAGCCTGCAGGGAGGTGAAAGCGTGGAGAAGCCAGTGTTACCAGGCGTCAATTGAAACGGGTAAAATGTTATTGATGCCTAGCGCCCTTCAACCAGATTGTCGCCGGACAGCTCCATGTGGATGACCACCGCTATGGCGGCCCCGGTGCTGGCCATGCTGCCCACTCTGGCCCTGAACCTGATTGGGCTCCAAGGCCACACTTCTGTGAGAGCTGGGCTGGCCGCAGTGGCTAACGACATCGACAGGCTGCTCCACATGGCTGGGATCAGGCCGGAATGGGCGCCTTGACCCGTCTTTCAATCAGGCCTGAGACGAATGGCACATTCACCACCTCCCGGGTTGGTATGCGACCAGGGAAAGGGAATCCTTCCGGATACAACCTTGGGCCGCATGAATGATCTGATCAAGACAGCCAAGTCCAACATTAGTGCCTAGGGAGAGTACCTATTCCGCGTGATCAAGCAGGAATTCAGATTTCAGAAGGCCCGCCTGCGCGGCATGCTTAAGAGCGTCTGCAAGGTGAATGTGCTAGCCGCGCTGAAAAATCTATTACGCGCACGAAATCAGTTACAATGCCGCTCATGCGCGGGGAAATGGTGTCCCGTTGGGGGTAAAAAGCACACCAAGGCAAGAGGATTGTACAAAACCGACGAAATTAGGCCAGTTTATCCTTGATCTGCGCCGACAACTGCCATCCGAACGATCGGGGGGCAGCCCATGACATCACTTGAGAGTATGTTGCCGTGAGCTTTCTTAGGGGTTTGCTGCGCAATTCAGTACCATCATAAATCAGCAAGGTTGCTGACAGTCCAAATATTGTTATTCTTTACAAATTCTGGCCACTCACTCAACTCAGTCCATCCAGAAACAAATACAAAGTCAAGGCCGGCTCGTGTGGCTGCTTGGTGATCATATCTACTATCGCCCAGGAACAAGCCTCGGCCTTTAATATTGCCTCGTTCTGTCTCCCGGCGAAGTATTATGTCCTTGGTGTCAGGGCTTCCCATAATCCCACCGTCAAAATAGCTGATGAGCCCGCGTGCAGCAAAGATTTCTCGCAATTCCACCTGATCTCCGCCTGAGACGATCAGCCAGCGGGACTCAGCCGTAGCTGCCCGCAGCTCATCAAGGCCCTCGGTTACCGCGCAAGTCATCAGCCCGGTACGGACAGATTGCGCATACGTCGATAGCAACGCCTCCAACGCAGGTGCATTTAGCTCAGGAATAAGGTCGGGGGCGTGTTTTGGGACTATGGTTTCAAGGAAGTACGCAAACTTGACATAGCGAGAGACGCCTCCATTGGAGACATGGTGCTTGACGAGCGCAGCGGCTGCTGCCTCGCCATAAGGCATGGCCGCGGTACGGAATGACTCTGTCTTAACCCGGTTCGAATCAAGGATGACCCCGTCGCAGTCGAAAACAATGGTATGGTAGCCTGACAAATCCACACTCATGTTTCAACAAGTCCGTGAACTAATAGTTGTTCCGCAATCATGAAGTCCTCTTCCCAGTCGATATCTAGAGAGACCAGCTTACCAAGTGGAAACAGCTTTGGATGAGGACCAATTCGATCGTTGTGGCTGGCATAGATAGATGCTGATGCGAGGAACCCTGCGCTGTTGACCTCCTGCACAGGAATGAGAGTTTGTGTCCGTGGCCATTTTTCGACAGAACGATCGTAATTTAGTGGGCCTGACTCAGACCATAGAAACGAGTGGAGTGGAGTTGTCGCCATCAGTGAGTCATACCCTTCGCTGAGTGCTTGGGCGTACCCCGTTATCATTTCTGCGTAATTACGGGCGGTCACGAATGGGGAAGTTACATGTGTCCAGAGTATGTGGCATTCTGCCGATAGCGGCACAATGAGTTTAGCGGCATGTGAAACTAAATCGTCTGTGCTTGTTGCGCTTGAAGAAAGCGACTCCTCGCGTCGGTGAATAACAAGCCTGTCTCCGACACAAAGATCATTGGCCAGTGAGAGGATCTCATCGTCGTTTG
>JABMPN010000014.1 GCA_013203655.1 Cyanobacteria bacterium bin.51 | reverse complement strand
TGGGTGCCTTCAATTACCGCTTCAACCGGCGCTTCAACTTGGCAACGATGACCGAGCGTGTGGTTCATGCCATCTGCAGCTGCGGCGCTCGGCCGGAACGCATCTTGAGGAGTGCGGAGCTAGCTACCTAATCAAGAAAGGCGATCGCCCCCAAGGCGGTGGCCTCCTTCCTCCTGCTCGACCCGATTTTTCCCCGCTCCGTGCGCTACTGCCTGGAGGGCATCAACAAATCCCTGCGGGTGATTCGCGGCAACCCCGTGCCAGGTCCGCCTGACGACCTGGAATGCCTGAGTGGCCTGATGCTCGCGAACTGGAGCTATGTGCGCATCGATGAGTTGGTCGGTCGGGGCCTGCATGAGGCGATCGATCACTTCCAGAGTGATCTCAACACCCTGCATGAACGCATCGACGAGCGTTACTTCGTCACCAGCCAACCGGCGCCGGCAACAGCCTCGATGCCGTCCGCTTCCAGTGGCGACACTGGGGCCGGTTCTGGCGTGGATACCGCCGTCGCCGCCGCGAGCTCCACCCTTCCCACCGTTCCCACGTCCCAGGCATGCGCGCCCGCATAACCCACACCCTCACGTATCGCTACAGCGCGCCGGTGCTGCTGGGACCCCACCGCCTCTGCATGAAGCCCCGCGCCCACGGTTTTCAGCGGCTTCTGGCCTTTGATCTGGCCTTCTCCCCCGATCCCCACGGCCTGCATCCGTTGATTGCCGCCAGTGGCGACGACATCCTGCGGGCCCATTTCCTCGGCTCCACCGACTGCCTTGAGGTCCGGGCGGTCAGCGAAGTGGAAACCCAGGTGGCTCCCTTGCTGCAGGCCTGCCTGGCCCTGAACGAACCGGAACTGCCCTATCCCGTGGGCCAGTTGAACGGTGATCTGATGGGCAGCCTGGAGGGTTGGCTGCCCAACGGACAGCACGAGCCGGCGGCGGTTGAACTGGCCCAGGAAGCACTGATGGGAAGTGATCAGCGCGCCCTGATGTTTCTGCAGCAGCTGGTCGAAATGATTCAGGACCGGGTCAAGTACACGCAACGGCACACCGGTCCGGCCTGGCCGGCCGGACGCACCCTCAAGGAGCGGGTGGGGTCCTGCCGGGACCTGGCGGTGCTGATGATCGAAGCCTGCCGCTGCGTCGGGCTGCCAGCGCGGTTCGTCAGTGGCTACCACCTGGTGGAGCCGAAACCGGAGCGGTACGACCTGCACGCCTGGGCAGAGGTGTACCTGCCGGGTGCTGGCTGGCGGGGCTTCGATCCCAGCGGCATGGGGGCCATCGATGATCGCTACATCCCCCTGGCCACCTCCTCGAAGTCCACCCTCACTGCCGCGATCTCCGGCTCCTTCAGCGGGCCACTGGGTGTGGAGAGCGAGCTCAGTTGGTTGATCGAAGCGGAGATGCTCGACGCTGTACCGACCCTGCCAAACCTGCTCCATTTCTGAGCCCGACCCAAGCCAAAGCCCATGGGCCATCAAAGCTGAACAGGAATCGGTAACCGTTGGAGCAGCATCGATCACCCTTCCCGCACCATGAAGGTCTCAGCAACACGACACGCTTGATGGCAACAACCAGCGCCCCCCCCGCCAACCGGGGCAACGCTCCCTTCTCCGACGGCCACACCCTGGCCGAGGGGATGCGCCACCACCTCTTCTCCAGCCTGGCGAAGTCGCCTTCGCTGGCCACCCAGCACGATTACTACCGCGCCCTGGCGCTGGCGGTGCGCGACCAACTGCTGCACAACTGGGTCGATACTGCCGAGGCTTACACCCAGGCCCACGTTCGGACGGTCAGCTATCTCTCAGCTGAATACCTGCTCGGCCCCCACCTGGAGAACAACCTGGTCAACCTCGGTCTGCGCGAGGCCGCCGCAGCCGCCTGCAGCGAACTGGGCCTTGACCTGCAGGAGCTGATTGAGGAAGAACCGGAACCAGGTCTGGGCAATGGCGGCCTTGGTCGCCTGGCGGCCTGCTTCCAGGAATCGATGGCCAGCCTTGAGCTGCCGGCGATCGGCTACGGCATCCGTTATGAGTTCGGCATCTTCCGTCAGCAGATTCGCTACGGCAACCAGGTAGAGAGCACCGACCCCTGGCTGGCCCAGGGCAACCCCTGGGAAGTGGTGCGCCCGGAGTGGAGCTACCCGGTCACGATCGGCGACAACACGGTGATCGGCGTCGCCTACGACACGCCGATCCTTGGCTACGGAGTCAGCACCGCCAACACCCTGCGGCTCTGGTCGGCCCAGGCCCCGGAAGCCTTCGATTTCGCCTCCTTCAACGCCGGTGACTACACCCGGGCGGTGCTGCAGAAGATGCAGTCGGAAACGCTCTCGAAGGTGCTCTATCCCAACGATGAGATGGAGCAGGGCAAACAGCTGCGCCTGAGCCAGCAGATCTTCTTCGTGAGCTGCAGCCTCCAGGACATGTTCCGCATCCTCAAGGGTCAGGGTCTGGCGGTCAGCGAGTTCCACACCAAATTCGCCGTTCAGCTCAACGACACCCACCCGGCGATCGCCGGGGCCGAGCTGATGCGGCTGCTGATCGATGAGCACGACATTGACTGGGACAC
>JABMPN010000134.1 GCA_013203655.1 Cyanobacteria bacterium bin.51 | reverse complement strand
GTCCTGCAGTAGCTCCAGGCGAGCGGCATTAAGGGGGAGGAGGTGGCAACCGACTGTATGCGCTCTATCGTCGGTTTACCTCAGCCACCCAGAGCGGGTAAGGGGGCAGAGGCTCCCCATCGCCAGGCCGCTGGCCGTCGGGCCCCAACGTCCAGGGAATGTGGTGGCGGCCGTTCGCCTCCCACCAGGCCAGCAACGAAGCGCGGAGTGTCGGGGCCTGCTCCAAGACCCCTTCCCCGCTGGCATCACAAGCCAACGTAGGGGCCAACTGAACTGGTGCTCGTAGGGTTGGATCCTCTCTGGTTTGGAGGCCTTGGTGCCAGCGTTCATCGCCGGAATCTGGCCTGACCCCCTCACCCACGAGCCGCGTTCCACTCGACGACCAACAGCAGCCCGCTCGCCAGCCACGGTTTTGCCACCCTTGCGCGGCGCAACCCTGGCTCTGGCGACCGCCTTTGCCACGGCCTTTGCCACCGCTTTCGCTACCGCTTTCGCCCCTGTCCGTGCCGCCGAGGGTCTGCCGGGTTTTGCCCCGGGCACGGGCGTGGATGCCGCAGCGGCAAAGCGAATCAGCCGCTGGGCGCTCAACACCTATGCGGTGCCTGGGATGGCGATCGCCCTGGTGCAGGACGGCCGGCTGGTGATGGTCGAGGGCTTTGGGGTGCGCGATCTCGCCACCGGCGCACCCGCCACGGGCGACACCGTGTTCCAGCTGGCCAGCGTGTCCAAGACCTTCACTGCCGCCACGGTGGCGGCCCTGGTGGACGGCAAGCAGCTGGCCTGGGAGCAGCCGATGGTGGAGCTGCTGCCGAACTTCCGCCTCCATGACGCCTACGCCGGCCAGTGGGTGAACGCCCGCGACCTGTTGAGTCATCGCGCCGGCTTTCCGGCCTTCTTCGGCGACCTGTTCGACCAGCTCGGCTATGAGCCCAGCGACGTGCTGCGCCGGATCCGCTACCTGAAGCCCGCCACCAGCTTCCGTGACCGGCCGGCCTACTCCAACATCGGCTTTTTCCTTGCCGGCGAACTGGCGGCGGCAGCCGCTGGCCATGACCCGCACGGGCACCGCCACGGCCCTGATCGGTGAGCGCCCCGGCGGGCCAGGCGCGCTGACGGATGTGAGCCGTTCCCACGCGCTGGTGGGGGATCGCCTGCAGGTGGTGCCCCCGAACCTGAGCGGGGTGTTCATCCCCGCCGGCGGCTTCGCCAGCAGCGCCAACGACCTTGGCCGCTTCATCACGATGCTGGCCCGAGGCGGCGAGCTGGGCGGCCGGCGGGTGCTCTCGGAGCAGGCCGTGAAGGCCCTGTTCGAGCCGGTGATCGCCGAAGAGCCCGGTTTCGCCGAGTTCCCGCCGATCGATGAGCACTCCGGCTTCGACTACTCACCCGGCTGGGGGGTGTATCACTACAACGGCCTGAAGGTGCTGGAGAAGGGCGGTGCCCTCGATGGCGTGCGCACCCTGCTGCTGGTGGTGCCCCAGAAGCGCTTCGCCGTAGCGATCCTGGCCAACCGCAACCTCACGGCCCTGCCGGAGGCCGTGCGTGCCGCCCTGCTACAGCAGGCCTTCGGCCGAGCCAACGAGCCCGACATGCAGCCGGCGATCCAGGCCAAGGCCAACCAGCTCGAAGCCCTCCTCCTAGCCGTGGAGCCGAAGCCCACCAACCCGAAGCCAGCGTCCCTGCCCTTGGCGGCCTACACCGGGACTTACGCCAACGATCTGTTCGGCTCCTGGACCGTGGCCCAGCGGGATGGGGCCCTGGAGCTGCTGGCGGGGCCAGCCAACTACCGCGCCTCGGTCCGTCACTGGAACGGCGATACCTTCCAGTTGCTCTGGCCCGGGGTGATCTCCTCACCGGTGGACGTGCCGTTCCAGACGGACGCAAAGGGACAGGTGAGTGGTTTCCTCTACGAGGGGTATCGCTTCAGGCGCCGTCCGTAGGGGGTGCTGGCCAGCTGAGCCGAGGGCTCCCTGCAGGCGAGCGGACATCTGCTCGAATGCCAGTCCCTTGACGCGATCAACACTCAGGCAAACCCCCCGGGTCGTTGGCGCGAACTGGAGAGGGAGATGTTGGCGGCAGCGGCCGGCGGCGGCCCAGCCGGCTGGGCCGGTATTGGCACTGCCACCACGTTGAAGGCCAGCGACCAGCGCTCCCCGTCGCCGCGGAAGGGAGGCACTGAATGGGGCTGCCAGGCGGGGAAGACGTAGAGCTCGCCTGCCACCGGCAGCATGTATTGGGCCATGCCGGTGCGAAAGCTCTGGATGTGCCACTCCTCGGGGCCGTGAAAACAGAGCTGGCCGTCGAAGCTGTCGTTGTGGATCTGGGCTGGCACCTTCAGGAAGATCACGCCGGAGAAGGAGCCGCCATGGGTGTGCATCGGGTTGTAATCCCCCGCCACCTGGGAATTGAGCCAGACATCGATCATCTGCAGCCGGTAGCGGCCGGGCGTCCACGGCCCCCGGCCCTGGGGCGGTTGACGGTCGATCACATGGCGAATCCAGTGCTCACAGGCCGGCAGGATCACGTCGGCGCAGAGGGCCTTGATACAGGGGTGCTGGGGGCCCAGTTCCCGCTGCTGGGCCAGCTGACCGGCCAGCTTGGTGGAAGCATCGGGGCTCTGCTCCGGCCGCTCCAGCACCTGAGCTCCCAGTTGCAGCAACTCGCCGAGCAGGGGCTCGCTCAGCCGACTCTTCAAGACGTAACGGGGAAACAGGGCGAGGACTTCGGTGCTGCTGTCCATGGCAGGGGAACGATCAGCTGGCCGCGTAATCCTCCACGCAGGCGCTCAGGCGCCGCAAGCCCACGAGGCCATCCCGCTCCAGGTTGCGCACCCGGTCACGGCTCATGCCCAGGATGCGGCCGATGCCGGTGAGGCTCATCGGCTCCTCCACGTCCATGCCGTAGCGCATCTTCAGCACATCGCGCTGCAGCTCCGGCAGTTGCTCCAGCAGCGCCCGCATGTCGCCGCGCAGGCACTCGTTATCGACGTTTTCCTC
>JABMPN010000133.1 GCA_013203655.1 Cyanobacteria bacterium bin.51 | reverse complement strand
CGTCGCCGAACAGCTCTATCAGCAACAAGCTCCTAGTCGCAAAGGGGACTCAGCCGCTTGCAAGACCACGGGCCAGTCATCGGGACGGCGGGGATCAGCGGTCAACCAATCCAACCATCGGCTGGGGTGAACGCAATCAAACGGCTGGATGGGTCAGCTCGAAGCGGGCAGAACGGACCAGATCATCACGACGGGTTGTGGGAGGCGGAACCGGACGCCTGGGGGGAGGTTCCAAAAGTAAGCCCAGTCCAACGACCAAGATGTTGACACCAATCATCACAAAAGCAGCAGCGCCAACGCCAGCCAGAATTCTGAAACCGAGGGGAAGCCCTCTAGCTGCCGGAAAATCGTCGTCGTCGACAGGGTCTTGATGACAATGCTGTGTTTCGTTCACGTCTGACCCTGACCCCTGGTCAATCGATGATGGCAGGGGCGATTGGCTCAGGGCTTGTGGAAGCTGAGCAACTCGGCTCCATAAGCCTCACTGAAGCTGGCCTGCATCTGCCAGAGCTCCAGCAACGACTTCGAGATCCTGCGCAGATCTTCGATGTCCGTGCAGGCATCGATCGCCCGGCCTTGAGCTTCGACAGCGAACTGACGGCTGAGGGGAAGGGTTTCAGACATGGGCCTCAGGGATCACTACAAAACAATACAGAGACTTGACGGCTACCGGCAGCAAGATATCCGTACCGACGGAGTGAAAGCCTCAGTGGTGCGATGGCTCCTGGTTCGTCAGGCTGGCATCAGCTCCGCATTCCTGAGCTGATTGAGGGGGACGGAGAACGGGGGTGATCCTTGCCGGGAGAGCGGCCAGCGGCGCAGCCAGCAACGATCGGCATCAGCATCGAGGCTCAGCACCTGGTAGACGGTGTCGCCCTTGCTGGCTAATCGGACGAATGCGCCTTGCTCAAAAGGCCCAGCGTGGTGTTCAAGCGTCATGGGGAAGCTCTGCAACGAATACAAGCAGAAATGGAAGAGGTCGGCGGCGGGCTGAACCGGCACCGACCGATTTAATGTAACGTTCTAAGTAGGAATGTTGACAACCTTTCACAAGCCAGTCATATCTTTGCTGGAACCCTGACCAAGCTGGTTCAGGTGGCTGCCCCATCCCGGTTTCCTGGCGACGAGGCCTTTCTTTGGCCGAGTGAAGCCCTCGGAGTGGTCAGAATGGTGTCCCGCAACGCCAGATCGATTTACGTGTCCGCTTGAAGCCCACTGTTCTCGAAGCGATCGCGACCGGCAACCCGCCGTTCAGGCGGTCGCAGCAGGAGCTCGCCACCTTCATGGCCCGCATCGAAGGACTTCCCGCTGGACTTGAGGAGCGCATCGCCTCAACCTTTCGGCGATCGGGCATCGAGCACCGCTACAGCTGCCTGGAGGATTTTGGCCAGGAAGCGGAACATTTCAACTTTTTTCCGAAAAACTGGCAGCTCTCGCCCCTGCCGAGTACAGCAAAGCGAAACGGTCTTTACCGGACCCTGGCCCTGCCCTTGGCCGAAACGGTGGCCCGTGACGCTTTGGAGCAGGCGGGATGCAGCCCCAAGCAGATCACGCACCTGATCGTCGTGAGTTGCACCGGATTCTTCGCTCCAGGCCTCGACATCCAGCTGATTCAACGGCTGGGGATTCCGCCCGGCGCAGAGCGCAGCCTGATCGGCTTCATGGGCTGCAATGCGGCCTTCAACGGCCTGAAGCTGGCCGATGCAATCTGCCGCGCCTCCCCACCTGATGCCCGGGTGCTGATGGTCTGCGTGGAGCTCTGCACCCTGCACATGCAGCGTCCGGACAACGTGGAGAACGTGATCGTAAATGCGCTCTTCGGGGATGGGGCGGCCGCTGCCGTTCTCTCCTGCCGGGATCCCAAACAGGGACAGCTGACCTATCGCGGCAGCGCCTGCACGATCGCCGAGCACTCGCTTGAGGCGATGACCTGGGAGATCGGCGACACGGGCTTCCTGATGCAGTTGGCGGCCAGCGTTCCCCAGCGCATCCAGCACGCCCTTCCCGGTTTTCTCGAGCCCTGGCTGCAGCGCCATGGACTCGATGGTTCTGACATCGACCTCTGGGCTGTCCATCCCGGCGGCCGCCAGATTCTCGATCTGGTGCAACAAGGCCAGGCCCTGCCGACGCAGGCCCTCGCAGCCTCCTACGAGGTGCTGCGCGATTTCGGCAACATGAGTTCGTCGACCATCCTGTTCATCCTTAAACATTGGATGGCGTTGCCGCCCCAAGACCCTGCTGCGGCGCCACGCCAGGGGATTGCCCTGGGGTTCGGGCCCGGCCTCTCGATCGAAGCTGCCATGTTTCAACACTGCGACTCCGCAAGCCGATGACCTCCCCGCCGCCCCTATTCCCCTCGTTCAAGGTCCGCACCGATCAGGACGAGCTGATGGATGATTTTTCGATCACCGATCAGCGGCTCACCAGCGCGCTCGATCAACTTCGCCTTGTCAATCAGACCCTCGGTGGCTACAGCGCCCCGATGAAGATCCTCAGGCCCTTGCTGTTGCAAGCGGCGGATCAACCGTTGCGGATCCTCGATCTCGGCACGGGAATCGCCGATTTCCCCGAATATCTTGTGCGCTGGGTCGCTCGGCACGCGCCCGGACGCAGCATCGCCATCGTTGCCGTCGATGCCAATCCGGTCACCGTGGAGTACGCCCGCCAGGCCCTGGCCAGACGGCTGCCCCCCGACCTGCAGCCCGCCATCACAGTGGACGTGGCCGATGCCCTGGCGCTGCCCTACCCCGAGCAGTCCTTCGATGTGGTGATCGCCTCGATGTTTCTGCACCACTTCGCTCATGCCAAGGCGGTGCAGGTGATGGAGAGCATGGGGCGGCTGGCACGTCGCGGAATCCTGATCAATGATCTGCAGCGCCATCCCCTGGCCTACGCCGGCATCTATGGGCTCACCCGCTTGCTGCGGGCTTCGGAGATGATGCAGAACGATGGCCCCATCTCTGTTCTGCGGGGTTTCGAGGCCAGGGAACTCGAAGCGATCGCCACCGAAGCCAGGCTCGAGCACGTTTCGATTCAATGGTGCTGGGCTTTTCGCTGGCTGCTGAGCACGATCCGCTGAGCCGGCGCCCCCATGACCCTCCACGACGCGATCATCATCGGGGCTGGACTGGCTGGCTCAAGCATGGCCATCCAGCTGGCTGAACGGGGCCACACGGTGCTGCTGCTGGAGCAACAGCATTTTCCGCTGCACAAACTCTGTGGCGAATTCCTCTCCGTTGAAGTCACCGAGATCTTCGGGCGCCTTGGCATACTCGGCGCGGTGCGCAGGGCCGGCGCAGTCCCGATCCATAAGGCCAGCCTCAGCACCAGCACGGGGGAGTCGTTCGACGGCCAGCTGCCCGGCACGGCGCTGGGGCTCAGCCGCTACGCCCTCGATAAAATCCTCTGGGACCGCGCCTCTGAAGCCGGAGCCCGCTGCCTCGATCGCACGCCCGTCACCGCCGTCAGTGGCAGCTTGGACGACGGCTTCGTGGTGAACACAGCAGATCGGCAGTACCGCTCGAAGCTGGTGTTCGGCGCCTATGGCAAGCGCTCCCGGTTGGACGGAGAGCTGGGGCGTGCCTTCGCCTCCAGGCCCAGTCCATTCGTGGCCGGCAAGGCCCATTACCGAGGCCATCACAACGTCAAGGCGGTTGAGCTGCATGCCTTCCCGGGGGGGTATTGCGGCCTCTCAGCGATTGAATCAGGCCTGATCAACGTCTGCTGGATCGGCCACGCCGGCCTGATGCAGGCAGCGGCTGGATCGGCCGGATCCAGCCGAGGGGAACAGTCTTCGCTGGCGGTGCTCCGCCGCAACCATTTCCTCGCCAGCCGCCTGGAGGGGATGGAGCGCGTCGGTGGATCTTCGCGATCCTTGAGCCGGATCAGCTTTGCCTTGAAGGGTCACTTCGACCGGGATGTCTGGATGATCGGCGACACCGCCGGCATGATCGCGCCGCTCTGCGGTGACGGCATGGCGATGGCCCTCGGCTCCGCTGACCTGGCCGCCCCGATCGCCATGGCCTATCTGGGCAACACCCTGGAAGCCACCGCGCTGCGCCGGCGCTACAGCAGCGAGTGGAACCGGGTCTTCCGGCGGCGACTGCAGCTGGGCCGTTGCCTGCACCAAGGGTTCCTGCACCCCTCCATCGCCCGGCTAGCGGTGGGGCTGTGCAACCGCCAGCCGGCGCTCGGCAACGCCCTGATCCGCGCCACCCGGGGATCTGTGCAGGCCTGGGCCCTTTGATCGGCGCAGGCCTGCTGGCCCTTATCAGCCGAGCTGGCTGATAGGCGAGTGATGTCTAGATTTAATCACCCGGTCCCGTCCACCCGTCGCCCTTCGGCCCGTTCCGCCATCTGAACCTGAGCGCGTGAGCGATGTTCCATCCCCAGCCCTGCCCCCAAAGGCTTGCCTTCAGGCCTTTGGCTTGATGCTTCGTGGGCTGAAGGAGACCTACGGCTGGCCAGGACTGACGGGGCTCGAACCCGGCGCCTTGATCCAGTTGTTGCGACGCTCCGCCAAAGACCGCAGCGAGGCTGAGCTGGTCGACCGGGTCGATCAACTGATTCGGGCCGGGTGGATGGATCTGCTCGCCGCGCCACGATCGGAGCGAGCGGCCCTCGCGGCGGCTATCGCCGGCCGGATCGATGCAACAGCTGGGGCCTTGACTCCGCTGGCGGATTCCTGCAGGCGCAGTCTCGCCCTGGGCTTCGGGGATCGGCGAGCGGCCACTCCGCCAGCTCGCCAAGCCCAGCAGGGCTGGATCGGCCTTGCGATCGCGACGGTCCTGGTCGCTGCCGCAGGCTTTGTGCTTGCCGTTGAGGCTGGCCGTGGCCGCCTTGAAGTGGCTGGCCTGCGGGAGCGCAATCAGAGTCAGCAGGAAGAAATCGCGAAGCTTGAGGAGGCCCTGGCCAAGGCCCGCGACTCCCTGCAGCAGCTCGAATCAGCCGCCGCGGCAGTGGTCCCGTCCAGTCCGCCATCCCGCCTGCCAGAAGCTCCCCCAGATCCCTGGCCTATGGATAGAGAAAGCGACGCTGCATTCAGCAGCACAGAGCGCTGGAGCGGCTGCGAGACGCTCACGGCAGGGCCTGCTCTCCCTCGCCCCGGGGACGTGTGGTGGCCCGTCATCGGCGGACCCGAAACACTTGAGGCGGTGCGCCGCCACTGCCGCTCGGAGGCGTCGACAACCGCGGACGGACGGACGGAGGTGGCCCGTTTCCCCAATCTTGAAGTTGCCGAACGGTTCGCCAGCAGGATCACGGCCGACCCCAGGCACGGGTTCATCTTTCGGGTCGGAGAACCTACGCTGTTTTGATGGCTGCCTCCACCATTCCCGCGACGGCTGAACGGGGGGGGACCTATCCCGGCCTGCTTGAACTACCGGCACGGCGCTGGATCGAATCCTCCTCCCTGCTATCGATCGTGATCGGTGTCACGCTCACCTTGGTGGTTGTGATGGTGCTGTATCCCTATCGCAGCAGTGTGCTCGGATCATTCCTGCTGGATCGGGGCCTCACCCAGCCCCTCTGCTTGGGTATCGCCTTCACGGTGGTGGATTATTGCGGCCGTCGCCTGCTGGCCAGCAGCCGCCAACGTCGTCACGTGGGTAGAGACTGGATGCCTCGCGGCATTGTCGATCTGAGCCCGTTGGATTCCGATGTTCAGACCATGCTCGTGCTGTTCTCCCAGCGCCGCACGGTGATCTCCAATCGCGTCTGCCGTCTGCTGCGTTGCTTTCAGGATTCGCGCTCCAGGCAGGCCACCCGCGAGCTGCACCAGGACGACATCGCCCTGACCCAGTCTGAGATCGAAGACAGCTATCTGGTGACACGCACGATGATCTGGGTGCTGCCGATGCTGGGTTTTCTCGGCACGGTGCTGGGCATCTCCACCTCGATTGGCGGCTTCACAGGCCTGCTGGCCAATATCGACGATCTCGAAACAGTGAAGGCCAGCCTGACCGCGGTGACCGGCGGCCTCTCCACCGCCTTTGACACCACCCTGCTCGGCATCGTCACGGCGGTGTTGTGCATGGTGCTGATGAGCATCGCCGAGCGGGGGGAGCACCAGCTGGCGAGCGATATCGAGGCTTCGATCAACGACGGCTTCTTCCCCAGGCTCAGCGGCGATGCGACGAACCCGCCGGCGTAGCCGCCAGTCGGTGGAGCTGATCGGCTTCCTCGACATCCTCAGCGCCGTGATGGTGATCATCCTGATCGTGATTTCAGTGCTAGCGCTCTCCCTGGGATCGGGATCGCCGCAGCAAGCCCAGAGCCAGCCCAAGCCAGCCGCCACGCCTGAGCCAGTCGAGCCCACACCAGTGGCCCTGGTGGAGCTGGTCACGGCCGGTGGCACTCCGGTGCGCTCTCCCACCAGCTTCCTGCTCTGCCAGGCCGGTCAGGTCGAGCGCCACGATCCTGTCAGTGGCCTGATCACCGATCGCTGGGATCTGGGCCTGGTGAGCCCAACAACGATTGCCGACGAGATCAAGACAGCCAACATCTACCTGGCAGTGGCAGGAAGTTGTTTTGACGACCTCGACAGCCTGGTCATCGCCTTGCGCAGCACAGGCTCCAGCCTCGGTTACGAGCCGGTGGATGAGTCGGCACGGCGCCCATGGTGAGCAGGCGGCCACGGCGCCGGGCGGCAGTCGAGCTGTCGCTGGACTGCCTGATTGATGTGTTCATGAACGTGCTCGGAGTGCTGATGATCACCGCCATGGTGATCGCACTCTCTGCCAGGGGCCCGGGCCAATCCACTGCGAAGGAAGAGACTGCGAAGGAAGAGACTCCAAAACCCGAACCAGCACCACCACCCGTTGTCAAGTCAGCGCCGATTCGGCTGCTCTTGCCTCAGCTGGAGGAATCGTTCACCCAGCCGCTTTACGTGCTGTTGACAGCAGAGGGGTTGCGGCCAGTCAACGGCAGCGACCTGTCGGAACTGGAGCGCTATTTTCTGTTGGAAGAGATGGGAACTTCACTGCGAATGGAGCCCCGCCCGGGCCAAGTGATGGGACGCGACGCGTTCCAGCAGTGGCTGCGGGGCTTTGATCCAAGCAATCGGCATGTCACCGCCCTGATCAGACCGGATGGGGTGAGGTTCTACCGCGATCTGCGCGAAATCACTGCTGCGGCAGGATTTCGCTCCGGATGGCTGGATCATCAGACCAACACGGTCGTGCTGGGCAGTGGCGGACGGTCTGGCTCAGACGTGCAATGACCCCAGGTCAGAGCGGTTGGAGGGGAGCGCAGGACTTCAGTCGTCGGTCTCTTCGCTTGCACCAGCAGGCAACAGACGAATCTGCTTCTTACCCAGCTTGATCTCGAACTCATCGCCGGGCTGGAGGCCGAGCAGGGCGGTGTAGGCCTTGCCGATCAGCAGATTGCCGTTGAACTGCACCTTTGTAACGTAGCTGAGCTTGCGCCCACCTTGGCCCACACCAGCGCCGCCAGCCGTGCCAAGGCTGACGCCCTTGGCCTCAAGAAGCGCTTCGTAGAAGGCCGTGAAGTTCAGGCGCTCGGTTCCGTCTTTCTTGACGCTCACATAACCGGCAGCCTTGACCAGTTCTGATTTGCCGACATCACCCAACTCTTTGACTTTAGTCAGCAGGTCAGATCCGGTAAGCATGGAATGAATGGAATTGCTCTTGCTTAAGATAGCAACACAAGCTGATGGCTGACTAGCCCCGAATCGAAAACATCAAGACGAACTCACCTTCAAGCTCTGCGGCCACCGCGATCGGATCGCAGCAGAATCGATCGCAGCAGAATTGATCGAAATGAATGATCCTCGCGGCCCAGCCAGGCGAGGATCAAGGCTGCTCCTCCCCACGTTCCATCCCCTGTGACTCCTCTCCTCTGGCGCGGCGCTGTTCCCCTTGGGATGTATGTGCTGCTGAAGGGCCTGAATGCAACGGTTCTGAAGGGTCTGCAGGAGATCGGTGCCCAACGGCTGGTGAACGGCGAGAATCCGATCAGCTTCTGCAATGTGTTCTTTCTGGCCCAGATGATCGTGGGCCTGGCAGTGATGCTCCCCGGGCGCAGGCAGCTGGTCCACGATCTGGCCAGGCTCGTGCCGAGCGATCGCTGGTTACTGGCCGTTGATGCCTTCCTGGGGCTTTTTGTCGGGCCGGTCGCCTATTACTTCGCCCTGAGCTCCCTCTCGGTGATCAGCCAGACCCTTCTGTTCGCCCTGGTGCTGCCGGTTTCCGCCCTGCTGGCCCAGCGCCTGCTGGCCGAGCCGCTCCCGCACGGCTTCGGCGTGAGCTTCGGCCTGATCGGCCTGGGCCTGCTGCTGGCCAACCTGGCCGGTGGCGGCATGGGCGGTGCGATGGACAAACTGGCGGGGCTGGGTTGGGCCCTGCTGGGGGTACTGGCCTTTTCCGGTGCAGCGGTGACAGGCCGCAGGATCGCTTCAAAGGGTTGGTCCGGGGCGCTCACCGTGGGCCTGGCCTCCACAGTGAGTGCCCTGATCTTCGGCCTTCTGGCCCTGGTGCTGTTTGGACCGGCGCACTTCGTGCTGTTGCAGCTGTGGTGGGTGGTGGGCGTGATCGGCCTCTACGGCCTGACGCTCTCGCTGGGCAGTGAACTGGCCCTGCGTCGCGCCTACAGCGAGCTGCCTGTGGCCACGGTCTCGCTCTGGGGCAGCCTGACGATCGTGGTGGCGGTGCTGAGTGCGGCCCTGTTTCTCGGTGAGCAGATCTCAGGCCCGACCCTGGCGGGAGTCGTCTTGCTCCTGCTCGGTGTGAGCCGTGAGCACTGGCACCGGCGGCTGGACACCGGACTCAGACGCCACTGAGGATCCCACCAGAGCTGGGGTCAAGCGAGGTGATCGCTAGCGCTCTCGCCCTGCTGTTCCTGCTGATATCGACGGGGATGCCTCGCATCGATGGCACGCCACGGCGAAGTTCTGGCGTCATTCGAGGGGGTGGATGAAACGGTGAGAAGTCCGGCGTGGGCCCGCTGGAGCCACGGCGGATCGCGCCCGCGCTTCGGGGAGAGCGTCTTGGATAGCGTTCAGGAGGACGGCGTGGGCCAACTCCGCCGCGATTTCAGTCACTTCAACTTGACCCATAACCGCCATGGCCCAGCCAACGGCCCAGCCCATGCAGCTCGTCTATGACGGCGGTTGCCCGTTCTGCCGCTCCTTTGCGGCCACCAGCGCCCTGCGGGGCGAACTGCCAGGGCTCGAGATCGTGGATGGTCGGGCCGATCACCAGCTGCGTCAGCAGCTGAAACAACGGGGCTACGACCTGGCCGCCGGGGCGGTGCTGATCGAGGGAGAGCGCTGCTGGCATGGCTCCGAGGCCGTGAGCCGCCTCTGCCAGCAGATGAACCCCAGCGCCGGGGTGCTGCAGCTGCTGGGCTGGGTGTTTGTCGATCCCGGCCGCAGTCGCCGTCTCTACCCGCTGCTGCTGCTGGCGCGGCGTCTGGCGTTGGCCCTCAAGGGCCTGCCGCTCGATCCATCGGCCGGGCAGGCGTAGGGCGTGGCGGGCGGCCTGGCTCCGGTGTTCGTTTACGGCACGCTCAAACGCGGCCAGAGCAACCACGCCTGGCTGGCCAGCGCATGCTTCCTCGGGCGGAGGCGTCTGCTGGGGGCGCGACTCCATGACCTCGGGCCCTATCCGATGGCCGTCATGACACAGCCAGCGTCTGCAGCCGATCGGCAGGCGCCGCCGCCCCTGATTCACGGCGAACTGTTTGCGGTCTCGGCTGAAGTGCTGGCCGGGCTGGACCAGCTTGAAAATGTTCCCTTCGATTACAACCGCCACTGGCTTCAGCTGGGTGACGGAACCTGGGCCTGGGTGTATCTGGGCCGCCCTGAGCTGGTGGCCGCAGCCCCGCTCGTGCCCTTCGCCGACTGGGGCACAACGCCGATCTTCAGCTATGGGTCCAACCTCTGCCCCGAACAGCTCTCTGCCCGCTGCGCTGGCTGGGACGGCAGTGGCCTGGTGACGACCTTGGCGGGTTGGCGCTGGACCATCCACAAGATCCGGCTGGCGCAGGCCCCAGGCGCCGATCCAGGCGATGGCGCCGCCGGCATCCAGCCCGAGCCCGGCTGCCACTGCTGGGGGGTGGTGCACCATCTCAACGCAGCCGATCGCCGCCGGCTCGATGCTTGCGAGGGCGTGGCGATCGGCCACTACCGGCCCCACACCGTGACGGTGAAGACGCCGACAGTGAGCAGCCAGGCGCTGAACAGCCAGGCGGGTGAGTGCTTCGAGGCCTCCACCTATGTGCCCACAGCGGAATGGAGTGCCGAGGGGCTACGGCCCAGCGCCGACTACGCCAGCCGCATCCTCCAGGGCCTGGCACACTGGCCCTTTCCTGCTGCCTGGCGCCTGGAACTCACAGAAATCCTCGGCAGCGAGCCGCGCAATACTGACCCTGGGGCCTTCACTTCCGCACATCCGGCCTGAGCCGCGCCCACCATCAGCAGAGTGGAAGCAAGGCACCCTGGGCCCACCCGTTCCAGGATTCCGGGTCCACCCCCTCCACCAGCCATGAACATCAACGTCGGCTGTGAGCTCACCGTGGTCTGCCCCCAGCCCACCCCCCTGTTGCTCCTGCTCCAACCCCACAGCTCCCGCCAGCTGGATCTGCAGGGAGCCGATCCGATCCTGGTGGAACCCTCCGTGCCCGTCGAGGAGTTCAGCGATGGCATGGGCAACCGTTGCTGCCGGCTGGTGGCACCAGCCGGCGAAAGCCGGATCAGTCTGGGGACCGTCGTGGCCGACAGCGGCCAGCCCGATGCGGTGGTGCCCTCGGCCCACCAGCTGCCGGTGGAGGCCCTGCCGCCTGACGTGCTCCCCTTTCTCAACGCCAGCCGCTACTGCGAAACCGAGCGGCTGCTCGACATCGCCTGGAACCTGTTCGGAGCCTCCTACGCCGGCTGGCCGCTGGTGCAGGCCATCTGTGATCACGTCCACACCCATATCCAGTTCAGCGGAGACGATGCCCGCTCCACCAAGACCGCGCTGGACGCCCACGAGGAAGGGCGTGGCGTCTGCCGCGACTTCGCCCACCTGGCGATCAGCTTCTGCCGTTGCCTGAACATTCCCGCCCGCTACTGCACCGGTTATGTGGGCTACACCGGCGTCGCCCCCAGTCCGGAGCCGATCGATTTCTCGGCCTGGTTCGAGGCCTACCTCGATGGCTGGTGGTACACCTTCGACGCCCGCTACAACACGCCCCGGATCGGCCGGGTGCATCACGCCCGCGGGCGTGATGCGGCCGATGTGCCGTTTCTGCGCTCCTTCGGCGAGCACACGCTGACCGGTTTCGAGGTGATCACCGAGGCCCTCCCGGTCGGCCAGTCGCGGCCCCTCACCCGCTGAGTCAGCGACTGGCTGACAGCTCCGCTCCAAAGGCTTGGAACAGCCGGTCAGGCCAGAAATGCCTGGTTAGAATTGTTGCATCAGATACGGAAAAACAATGATCGAATCTCAAACACGCCATCAGGCCATGGTTCAGTCCCTGCGCGAGCGCTACAGCACCGCCCGCCAAACCGGCGATGCCGACATCCTTCAGGCCCTGTTCCGCGAAGCCGTTTATCTCGGCATTCAACCGGAACTGCTTGATCCGGTCGTTGACGCCAAGGATCTTGCCGCCAGCGCTGCTGGGTCCTGATCCAGACCGCGCAGGCAACCGGCCAGATCTTCGCGAAGCTCCAGAAAGCTTCGCTCCATCCGCAGAGCACTGAGGTTGCCGCGATCGAGGTTTGCCGCCACGGTGCGCACGACCCGGCCCGGCCTGGGCGCCATGATGTGGACCCGCTGGGCCATCAGCAGCGCTTCTTCCAAGTCGTGGGTGATCAGCAGGGCCGTGAGGCCAGAACGCTCCCACAACTGATAGAGGAACTCCTGCATCGATTCGCGGATCTGTAGATCAAGAGCACCGAAGGGCTCATCGAGCAGCACCACCTTGGGATCGGCGGCCAGGGCACGGGCAATCGCCACCCGTTGCTGCATGCCGCCGGAGAGCTGGCGGGGAAAGCGGCTGGCCGAATCCTGCAGGCCCACCACTTCAAGGAAATAGGCGGTGCGTTCCTTGACGTCACGCTTGTTTCGCCCCTGCAGCCGCATCCCGAAGGCCACGTTGTCGGCGGCGCTCAGCCAGGGATAAAGGCTGTACTTCTGGAAGACCATGCCCCGATCCGGCCCGGGTCCGCGCACCAGCCGATCATCCATGTGGATGGTGCCGCTGCTGGGTTGCTCCAGCCCAGCGATCAATCGCATCACGGTGGATTTTCCAGAGCCTGAACTGCCCACGAGCGCCACAAATTCGCCGGAATTGATCTCGAGATTGATGTCATCGAGCACGAGTTTGCTGTCGCGGCCCTTGCCGAACGATTTGCTGACGCCCTTGACAGACAGATGCATCAGATCGCCCAGCGGCAGGAACGGCGCATCACCAGCCGGAAACCCAGGTCGATCAGCAATCCGATCAGCCCGATCGCGATCAGCCCGACGAAGATTTCGTCGGTGCGCAGGAAGCGCTGGGCCAGGCTGATCCGCTTGCCCAGGCCCTCGTTGGCGGCCACCAGTTCGGCCACGATCACCAGGTTCCAGGCCGCCGCCATGTTGATCCGGTAGGCATCGAGCACCTGGGGAGCAATGAACGGCGCCACCACCCGGGTGGTGATCTGCAGCCCGCGCCCCCCCATCGTGAGCGCCGACTCGAGCAGTTCCGAAGGCACGAACTTCACCGCATCCATGATCATCAGGGTGTTGAAGAAGAGGGTGCCGATGAAGATCAGCAGCACCTTGGGCAACTCCCCCAGCCCGAAATAGATGATCAACAGCGGGATGAAGGCCGGCGCCGGCATGTAGCGGATCAGGCCCAGCAGGGGCTCCAGCAACTGGCAGACCAGCCGGTTGCTGCCCATGGCGATGCCGAGCGGCAAGGAGACCACAATCGAGAGGGCGTAGCCCCCCAGCACGCGGCCGATGCTCGCCAGGGCATCGTTGACCAGCACCCCCTCCTGATACTGCTCGGCGCCGGCGCCCAGCACCTCCGCCGGGCTGGGCAGGAAGAGGGGATCGACGACCCGGAGCGAGGCCACCACCTGCCAGAGGAGCAGCAGGGTGAGGACACCGACCAGGCCGAGCAGCCAGGGCTGATCCAGCCGGCGCCGCAGGCTCACTTAGCAGCCTCAACGAAGCGGGAATCGAACAGCTTGGTGAGGTCTGGAGGGGTCTCCGCCAGGCCCACCTCCTGAAGGAAGACGCTGATCTGTTCGGCGGCAAACGGCAGGGAGGCCATCGTGTCGCCGGGCTGGAACGCCTTGCGGTTGTCCTCAAGGCTGAAGATCGTGGTGCCGGCGTCGTACTCGGTGTATTCGGCCTCACTGACCCCGGCCCGCTCGGCCATGATCGCCAGACTGGCCTCCGGTTGGGCCTTGATCTCCCCAAGGGTGGCGAACCAGGCATTCACCACGTTCTGGAGTTGCTCGGGATTCTTCTCAACGAATTCGGCCCGGCAGACCAGGTGATCACTGATCGCCCCGGGGAAATCGGCCGAGGAGAACAGGGTGGTGCTGCCGCTGCGCTTCAGGGCCTGGGTGGTGAAGGGGGCGAACACGCCCACCGCATCGACCTTGGCGGCCACGAAGGCGGCGGCGGCGGCTCCGGTTTCCAGCGGCACGAAGGTGATGTCCTCGGCGCTGAGGCCCGCCTCCTTCAGGCCGAGCAGCAGCAGGTAGTGGTCCACCGTGCCCTCCTCGGCCGCCACTGACTTGCCCTTGAGGTCGGCAACGCTGCTGATCCCCTCGGCGGCGATCACCTGGTCATTGCCGGTGGAGTTGTCGTTGGTGAGCACCACCCGCAGGTCGGCGCCGCCGGCGACCGAGCTGATCGTGTCCCCCAGGGTCTGGCTGTTGCAATCGAGCTGGCCGGCGTTGAGGGCGTTGATCGAGTCGAGGTAGCCGTCGAACCACTGCAGGGTGACCGGAACTCCGGCCTGCTCGAACAGGCCTTTCTCCTCACTGACCTTCCAGGGGAACCAGCCCGGCCAGGCGCTATAGCCGATCCGCACCGGGGCGGCGCTGCCCTCCTCGGCGGGCTGCTGACAACTGGCGAGCAGGCCGCCGCCCAGGGTGGCGAGCAGCAGCAGGCTGAGGGTGCGGCGGCGTTTCTTGGCTGGAAGGTTGGTCATGGCTGGATTGCGTGGGTGGGTGAAGAAGGGGAGTGGAGATCAGAAAGCATGGGGAGAGCGGATCAGCTCAGAGGCGCTGCAGGCCACCAGGAACGGCCCCGAAAGGTTCGACCCGTGGGCCAAGGGGCAAGAGGCCAAGGCTGTTGACGGCGAAGCCCGCGACGCTGGCATCAGACAGCCACCGGCTCAGGGGCGGGCAGCCCACTGGCGATGGTCGGATTGTTGAGCGCCTGGCTGTGCTCGCGGCTGGTTTCAAGCAGCCATTGGTACCAGGCAGGCAAACCCTCACCACTGCTGGCCGACAGCTGGAACACCGTGGCGGCAGGGTTGACGGCATGGATGTGCTCTTCGAAGCGCTCCACCACAACCGGCAGATAGGGGAGCAGATCCACCTTGGTGATCAGCACGCAATCGGCCTCGCGGAACATCACGGGGTACTTGAGCGGCTTGTCTTCTCCTTCGGTGACACTGAGCAACGCCACCTTGAGGTGCTCGCCCACCTCGAATTCGGCCGGACAAACCAGGTTGCCCACGTTCTCCACCCAGAGCAGGTCGAGATCGGCCGGGGAAAGCCGCGCCTGGAGCTGGCGCAGGCCGCCGCTCACCATCGCCGCATCGAGATGGCAGGCGCGGCCCGTCGTGATCGGCACCACCGGCACACCGACGGCTTCGAGGCGCTCGGCATCGAGCTGGGTGGTCATGTCGCCCTCCAGCACCGCCATCGCCAGCTGGGGGGCAAGGGCGGTGATCGTGGCCTCCAGCAGGGAGGTTTTACCGGCGCCGGGGCTGCTCATCAGGTTGAGGCAGAGCAACTGCCAGGCATCGAAGCGCTCACGGTTGTGATCGGCCTGGTGCTGGTTGGCCGCCAGCAGGTTGAGACCGAGGGTGTCTTGAAGGGGCATGTGCATGGGTTCAGCGCGAGGAGAGGGAAGTGGAACCGGAAGACCGAGGCGAGGACGGTTGAGGCGAGAGGCTGTAATCGACAGAACAGATGCGCAGCTCGCGGCCGCTGATGATCTCCTCCATCGGCCGCTCGCAACAGGGAGAGCGGTAGGCCTGATCTGGCTCGGGGACGTAAACGGCGGAGCAGCCCAGGCAGCGGGCCCGCAGGGGCACCGTGGCGATCTCGAGGGTTGAACCATCGAGCCAACTGCCCTGCACGGCAGCGGCGAAGGTGAAGCGCAGGGCGGCAGGTTCGACGCAGGTGAAATCACCCACCTCCAGGTGCACCGCCGAGACGCAGGGGGTATGGGGCTCATGCTCCCGCTTCCACTCCTGCAGGGAGAGCAGCAGGCACTTGGTCATGTCGACTTCGTGCATGGCCCTATCTCCACTTCTGATCGACGGCCATGTTGCAGTGATCGTGCAGCCAGGCCGGCTTCTCCTTGCGGGGCAGCTGGCCGCTCACCACCAGGTGGGCCATCACATCGCAGATCACCCGGGTGGCCATCAGTGAGGTCATGTCGCTGATGTCGTAAGGGGGCGACACCTCCACCACCTCGAGGCCGCAGACCGGCACATTGCGCACGATCAGCTCCAGTAACTTCAGTGCTTCGCGGGGAAGCAGGCCGCCGGGCTCGGGCCAGCCGGTGCCGGGCACGAAACCGGCGTCGATGCAGTCGATATCGAAGGAGATGTAGACGCAGTCGGTGCCATCGGTGGCGCGCTCGATCGCGAACTTGGCGGCCGCCTCCAGGCCCATGTCGCAGATGTCGGTGACGGTGAGCACGTTGGTGCCGCGCTCACGGCAGACCTTCACCCCTTCGCGCGGCACCTGCCAGCCGCCGATGCCCAGCTGCACCAGGTTTTCGGCCGGGGCGTTGGCCATGTTCGTGGCGTGGAACCACGGACAGGTGTGCATGCGTTCGTCGAGGTCGATCTCCTGGGTGTCGACGTGGCGATCGAAGTGGATGATGCCCACCTTCTTGTCGCCGAGGTGGCGGCAGACGCCCCGCACGGTGGGAAAGCCGATCGAGTGATCGCCGCCGAGGATGATCGGGAAGGCGCCGCTGGCAAACACGTGCGCCACGCCCTTGGAGATCTGATCGAAGCTCTTCTCGTTGTTGGCGGGAATCGTGAAGATGTCGCCCACATCGCAGAGCCGGATCGACTCGCGCAGGTCAACGCCCATCTCGTAGTTGTAGGGCGTGTAGAGCGCCGAGATGCGGCGGATGCCCTGGGGCCCGAAGCGGGTGCCGGGGCGGTAGGTGGTGCCTGAATCGTGGGGCACGCCCAGGATCGCCACATCAAACTCGCCGACGCGGTTCACGTCTTCGATATAGGGCGCCTTCATGAAGGTGTTGATGCCCGCGTAGTGGGGCAGTTCGCCGCGCGAGAAGGTGGAGATGCGCCGATCGACAATGCTCTCGGCAGCCTCAAGTCCGTATTGCAGGCCTTGATCCACCTCCTGCTGCCAGCCGGTGAGGGGAAGCTTGCGCTCTTTTTCGAGGGCTTCGGCGCCCTCAGTGCCTGGACGTCGATCGAAGGCTGAGGAGCTCGTACCGAAAGCTGCGGCGCCGGTGGGCGAAGAATCTGTCATGCACGGAGGGAGTTGGAGAATGGCGGTCTCCCGGGCTTTTATCCCTCCGTGCCACTGAATCGGTTCAGTGTGTTCCTCTCGGACCAGACATTTCGCCAACAAAAGCTGAAAAAATCGGAACCCTAGGAATCATTTCCGCAAGCCAATTGTTACGTGAGTGGATGAGTTGCGCTGTCGCGTCCACTACGCAATAGAGCAATCATCGCCGCTTGCCGCAGCCCAAGGGCGCACACTCCCAGCCGAAGCCTGACCCTTCAGCAGCTCCAGCGCCTCGAAGGGCACCGGCAGGGCCGCACGGAAGAAAAAGCACGGCGATGGATGTGGTGGTGGCTGAACCAGGGGGCAGCTCCTGGATCTCCCCGTTGATTTCTTCCATCAGCTCACGGCGCAGGGCCTGCTCCGGGGTCTCGTTGGCCTCAAGGTGGCCGCCAAACAATCCCCAATGGCCCGTCTAGGAGCCTGTTGCGCGTAGATCAGTGACGGGCTTCTCCGCAGACGCCCACTGATCTGCCCAGAACCCTTTGACTGCAATGGATCTGGGCGAGAGAATGGAGCATGCAAAAGCCCAAATCCTTCCGTCCTTGGCAGCCG
>JABMPN010000132.1 GCA_013203655.1 Cyanobacteria bacterium bin.51 | reverse complement strand
CCCCCCCCCCCCCCCCCCCCCAAAAAAAAACCCTTAAAGGAGGTAGATGGTTGGTCACACTTTCCCCGGGAAGGCCGGTTGAACTGATGGCTTGTCAGTTGGATGGTGAAACGTTCACTCTGCCGACGGGCACCCGCATTTTTAGTCACGGCGAACCAGCCAACGCCATTTATGCCGTGCGAAAAGGAATCGTCGAAATCATCGACCAGGCAGGCGACAGGCTCTGCTGCAGGCCAGGGGAGCTCTTCAGCTATCTCGACATCGTCTGGCGTGGGGGCTATTTCCGCCATGAGGCGATCGCCCGCACCCCTGTTGAACTGGTGAAGCTCGGCCGGCTCAGTTTCCTGAACCTGCTGCACAACCATCCCACCCTCGCCATTGACCTGATCGGCCAGCAGCACGAGCGCCTACGCGAACAACGGGCCAGCGGCTCCTACTGCTACTGATCGGGGCAACCCAGCAAGAGCAGCAGGCTGCGAACCACTTTCGCCGCCAGAACGGCGCTGTTGCCGCTGGGGTCGAGCAGGGGTGAGAGCTCCACCACATCAGCCCCGACCAGCCGGTGGTGGCGGAGTTCTTCCACCAGGCCGCTGAAGTGTCCCCAGTGAAAGCCGCCGGGTTCCGGCGTGCCGGTGCCCGGTAGAACGGCTGGGTCGAACCAGTCGAGATCCACGGTCAGATAAAGCGGCCTGCCGCGGAGAGGAGCAAGAGCTGCCACCAGGTCGGCCTGCAGGAGCTCGGGCTGCAGAGAGAGGCCGGGGCCCCTGCCCACCAGGCGGCCGCTGTTCCTGAGTTCGGCGAATTCAGCGCGCGTGCCGCTGCGGATGCCGATCTGCAGCAGCTGGCCGCTGGGGAGCAGCTCAAGGCAACGGCGCATGGCGCAGGCGTGGCTGTGGCTGGAGCCCAGCCAGTTGTCGCGCAGGTCGGCGTGGGCATCGAGTTGCACCAGCACCAGATCCGGGTGACGGGCGGCGACAGCGCCCACCGCGCCGCTGCTGATGGAGTGCTCGCCGCCCAGCATCAGGGGCTTCAGCCCCAGCGCCAGCACGGCCTCGGTGGCCGCGCCCACGGCCGCCACCACAGGTTCGGGCGCGCCGAAGGGAATCGCCACCGCGCCCACATCGGCGAAGGCCAGATCCTCCAGATCCAGATCCAACTGGGGGCAATAGGTTTCCAGCCCACTGCTGACCTCCCGGATCGCCGCCGGGCCGAAGCGGGCACCGGGACGGAACGAGGTGGTGCCGTCGTAGGGGACACCGAACAGCCCAACCCGGCAACCGGCCGGATCGCGGCGGGCCGCCATGAACACCGCTCCGTCCGTGTCAAACAGGTCGCTGTCAAACAGGTTGGTGTCTGGCACGTCAGTGTCGGGCAAGTCCGGGTCGAAACAGGTGATGTCCAGCAAGTCTGGATCCCCAGCGGTGCTGCCCGGCACGTCAGTCGGCTAAGGCCCTCTCGATTCCGGCTGGAACCGCTGCGAAGGCACCGGCCTGCCAGCGCGGGCTCCAGATCTCGCAGCCTGCTGCCACGGCCGCGGTCCGAGCGGGATCGGGCTGGAGATAACGGGGACCATCAAGGGCGGCGAACGTCCAGCTCCACCAGCCACTGGGGTACATCGGCACCCAGCCATAGAGAGGATCGGCATGGCCGAACAGCTCGCGCAGCAGCCGCACCGTGTCGAGGTGCACCGAGCGGAAGGCCTCGGGCGATTCGCTCTGAGTGGCGAAGACACCGCCTGGTTTGAGCAGGCGGCGGCACTGCTCGAAGAAGGCCCGGTTGAACAGTCCTTCGGCCGGTCCGGCCGGATCTGAGCCATCCACGATCACCACGTCGTAGCTGGCTGATTCCGCCGCCGCCACCCAGGCGATTCCATCATCGATGCTGAGCCGTAAACGGGGATCGCTCCAGGCGCCGCCGCCCAGGGAGGGAAGGTGCTCGCGGCAGAGCTCCACCACCAGGCCGTCGATCTCCACCATGTCAAGCTGCCGCACGCCGCTGTGGCGCAGGCACTCGCGCGCCGTGCCGCCATCGCCGCCGCCGATCACCAGCACCCGCTCGATCCGCTCGGCGCCGCAGAGGGCAGGATGCACCAGGGGCTCGTGGTAGTGCCGCTCCTGGCGCTCGGCTGTCATCCAACAGCCGTCGAGCAGCAGCCCCTTGCCGTAGCGCTCGCTCTCGATGATCGTGACGCGCTGGTAAGGCGAGCTGGTCTCGGCGATCACCCGGCCGGCCAGGCCATAGCGCACACCGTCGTAGACCTCATCGATCCAGCCGGGGGAGGGGTCCATGGCGACGGGGCGGTAACCGGAAGGCGTGGTCCGTACGCTTGCACAGAAGGCTGGCACTCAGGCCCATGGCAGGCTCAAACGATGGCCAGCGACCTGCCCGGCAATGATCTGCGTGTGACGCCGGCGGTGCTGATTCCGGCGGCGGAGCTGCGCTGGCGCTTCTCGCGCTCCTCGGGCCCGGGGGGACAGAACGTGAACACCACCGACTCACGGGTGGAGCTGGTCTTTGATCTGGGGGCTTCGGCGTCGCTGCCGGCGGTGCTCCAGGCCCGGGCGTTGCGGCGGCTGGAGGGGCGCCTGGTGGAGGGAGCCGTGGCGGTGGCGGCCAGTGAGCACCGCTCCCAGTGGCAGAACCGGGTGGCCGCCCAGCGCCGCCTGGTGGCACTGCTGCAGGAGGCCCTGCGGCCGCCACCGCTGCCCCGCCGCGCCACCCGGCCAAGCCGCGGCTCGGTGGAGCGGCGGCTCACGGCCAAGAAGCAACGGGGCGCGATCAAGGCCCGCCGGGCCCAGCGGGGGCGCGGAGGTGAGGAGTGAATGGTTCCCCCCCGTAGCCCCATGATCCGTCGCTTGCACCTGGCCCTCGGCGTTCACGACATCGCCGCAGCGGTGGACGACTACTGCAGGCGGCTGGGCTGTCCGCCCGAGGTGCACGTGATCGGGGAGTACGCCCTCTGGCGCACCCCGGCCCTGAATCTCTCCATTCGCCGCTGCGAGCCGGAGCTGGCTGGTCGGCTGCGCCACCTCGGCTGGGAGGACCCGGCCGCCGAGTCCTTCTCCCAGGACGTGGATGCCAACGGCATTGTCTGGGAGCGGTTCAGTGCCGAGCAGCAACGCCAGGAGATCAGGGAGCTCTGGCCTGAGGCCCTTCCCGATCAGGAAGGCTGAGGCCCCTGGCCGGCTTTGGCTTCCGCCTCGGCGCGGATCGCGGTCTTGGCCTGCTGCCACAGAGCCTCCAGTTCAACGATGTTGCGACCGCCGAGATCACCGCCCAAGGCGGCTTCGACGCGGGAGAATCGATCGAGGAAACGGTGGTTGGTGCCGGCTAGGCCGGCTTCTGGATCGAGGTCGCACCAGCGGGCCACGTTCACCAGGGTGAACAGCACATCGCCGAGCTCCGTCTGGGCGTGGGCCCGGTCGCCGCTGGCCAGAGCCTCCCGAAGCTCGCCCAGCTCCTCCTGCACCTTCTCCCACACGCCGGCCAGGTCGTTCCATTCGAAGCCGGCGGCGGCGGCCTTCCTGGAGATGGCCATGGCGCCGGCCAGGGCGGGTTGGCCGCGCACTTTGCTGGCGAGGCGATCGCTGAGTGGACTCGTGGAAGGCTCCGCCCTGGCGCTGGCCTCCTCCGACTTGATCGCCTCCCAGCTGGCGCGCACGGCGGCCGTGTCTGCCGCCTCTGCCCCGGCGAACACGTGGGGATGCCGGCGGATCAGCTTGGCGCTGATGCCCCGGGCGATCGCCCCCAGATCGAAGTGGCCCGCTTCATGAGCGATCTGGCCGTGCAGCACCACCTGCAGCAGCAGGTCACCCAGTTCTTCGCTCAGGTGGGTGTCATCACCGTGGCGGATCGCATCGGCCACCTCGTGGGCCTCCTCCAGCACGTAGGGCACCAGGGAGGCGTGGGTCTGCTCCAGATCCCAGGGGCAGCCGGTTGCGGGATCGCGCAGCCGGGCCACCACGGCGATCAGCTCGGCCAGGGCGCTCAGGGTGGGATCGGCGGGCATCGGCCAGGGGTTCGGGTGCGGAACAGGGGGCTCTGGCGCATCAGCCGGCGTTTCGGCTGCTGCGTCTGCCACGGCCAGGACGTCGCCCAGGGCGGCGTCGCAACAGCCTGGGCAGCCGCGGCATCGGATCGCCATCCTGGATCAGGTGCAACCAACTGCTTGCCTCCACCCCCACCAGGGCCGCCAGCAGCAGGGGCCGCTGCTGGCTCCAGAGCGCAAGAGCGAGGGCGAGCAACCGCTGCGGCGGGGGGATGATCCCCAGCGGCTGCAGCACCAGGCTTAGGGCCAGGGCGATGGCGGCCAGGTAGGCCAGGCGTCCGGCCGTGCCGAGCCCGGGGCTGTGGGAGAGCAGGGACCGGTGGCGCAGCAGCCGGCGGTAGGGGAGCCACAGCAACGCCAGCGGCCCCCAGCGTTGCGTCGGGTTGGAGCGGGTGTCGAGGTCGGGGGAGAGCCACAGACCGCCCAGCAGAAAGGCCGCAGCGCCACTGCCGAAGCCCGCCGGCCCCAGCCAGGGCCACCACAACAGACCGAACGGCAGGCACAGCAGCCAGGTGGCGCGATCGTGGGCGCGGCCGTTGGCCATCGCTGCATCGGGGTCGTCCCAACCAG
Organism: Cyanobacteria bacterium bin.51; assembly: GCA_013203655.1. Taxonomy (GTDB): domain Bacteria; phylum Cyanobacteriota; class Cyanobacteriia; order PCC-6307; family Cyanobiaceae; genus Regnicoccus. Next base: position 86 of record JABMPN010000132.1, on the reverse strand, counting down.
CATGGGGCCATCCAGGCTCCAGAATGGAATCAGGGGCGATTAGCTCAGCGGTAGAGCGCCTGCCTTACAAGCAGGATGTCCACAGT
>JABMPN010000131.1 GCA_013203655.1 Cyanobacteria bacterium bin.51 | reverse complement strand
GGCCTGGGCGGGGACGCGGAGGATGCCGTTGGCGTCGATGTCGACGGTGACTTCGATCTGGGGACCGCCGCGGGGGGATGGGGGAATGCCATCGAGGCGGAAGGTGCCGAGGCTCTTGTTGTCGGAGGCCAGTTCACGCTCGCCCTGGAGCACGTGGATCTCCACATTCGTCTGGCCATCCACGGCCGTGGAATAGGTCTCCGATTTCTTGGTGGGGATCGTGGTGTTGCGGGTGATCATCTTGGTCATCACGCCACCGAGGGTTTCAACGCCCAAGGAGAGCGGCGTGACATCCAGCAACAGGATGTCCTTGACCTCACCGGCCAGCACACCGCCCTGAATGGCGGCGCCAACCGCCACCACCTCGTCAGGATTCACCGTTTGATTCGGGCCTTTGCCGGTGATCCGCTTCACCAGTTCGAGCACGGCGGGGATACGGGTGGAGCCGCCCACCATCACCACTTCATCGAGCTCGCTGGTGGAGAGCTTGGCGTCCTTGAGGGCCTGCTCCACCGGCACGCGGCAGCGGTCGATCAGCTTGGAGGCCAGTTCCTCGAACTTGGCCCGCGTCAGGGTGAGATCGAGGTGCTTGGGCCCCTCAGGAGTGGCCGTGATGAACGGCAGGTTGATCTCGCTCTGGGTGGCGCTGGAGAGCTCGATCTTGGCCTTCTCGGCTGCTTCGGTGAGCCGCTGCAGGGCCTGCTTGTCCTGGCGCAGGTCGATGCCTTCGTTGCTCTTGAAGGTGGCGGCCAGGTGATCAACGATCACCTTGTCGAAATCGTCACCACCCAGATGGGTGTCGCCGCTGGTGGAGAGCACCTCGAAGACGCCGTCACCCACCTCCAGCACCGAAACGTCGAAGGTGCCGCCGCCGAGGTCGAAGACCAGAATGCGCTCGTTGCTCTTGCGATCGAGGCCATAGGCCAGGGCGGCCGCCGTGGGCTCGTTGATGATCCGCAGCACTTCGAGACCGGCAATCTTGCCGGCGTCCTTGGTGGCCTGACGCTGGGAGTCGTTGAAATAGGCGGGCACGGTGATCACCGCCTGGGTGACGGTTTCACCGAGGTACTTGCCAGCGTCTTCGGCGAGCTTGCGCAGCACCTCAGCGGACACCTCCTCAGGGGCGAACTGCTTACTCAGCACTGGGCACTTCACCTTCACATTGGAGCCGGCCTTCTCGACGCCGTAGCTCACCTCTTTGGATTCCTCGTTCACCTCATCCACGCGGCGGCCGATGAACCGTTTCACCGAATAGAAGGTGTTCTCCGGGTTCATCACCGCCTGGCGCTTGGCGATCTGACCCACCAGCTTGTCCTGGTTCTTGGTGTACGCGACCACCGAAGGGGTGGTGCGAAAGCCTTCAGCGTTGGCGATCACCGTGGGCTTGCCGCCCTCCATCACCGCCACGCAGCTGTTCGTGGTGCCGAGATCAATGCCTACAACTTTGCCCATGGGTGCTTCCCCGCTTGGTACGAATGATTTCCTTCTGTTGCATCCTCATCAGCAGAGGCCATCTGAGGCGAGGGGTGGTTTCCGAACCGCTGCCGTACCGTGCCGCCCATCGGTCGCGGCAGAGAGCCAGGATTCATGCCCGTTTCGATTTCAGGCCAGACAGCACTGGTGGGACTTCTCGGCGATCCGGTGGCTCACTCACTTTCGCCGGCCATGCACAACGCAGCCCTCGCTGAGCTGGGCCTGAACTGGCGCTACCTGGCCTTCCCGGTGGCAGCCACAGATCTGGGTGCAGCCCTGCGCGGCCTTGAAGCCCTGGGCTGCCGCGGCCTCAACGTGACCCTGCCGCACAAGCCGGCGGCGGCGGTACTGGCCGACGAGCTCACGCCGCTGGCCGAACGGCTGGGAGCGGTGAACACCCTGGTGCGGCGCAGCGCGGGGGGCTGGCTCGGCGCGAACACCGATGTGGAGGGCTTTTTGGGCCCGTTGGACGGCCTGCCGAGCGGAGCCAGGGCGCTGGTGCTGGGCTGCGGCGGCAGTGCCCGGGCGGTGGTGGCGGGTCTGGTGGAGCGCAACGTGGAGGTGATCGAGCTGACCGCCCGCGACCCCCAACGGCGCGAGGCCTTCCTCTCGAGCTGCCGGACCTGGGCGCCCCAGCTGCGCGGCCTGAGCTGGACCAGCGCGGTGCTGCAGCCCGCCCTGGCCAGCGCCGATCTGGTCGTGAACACCACCCCGGTGGGCATGGCGGCCGACGTCTGCCCGCTGGAGCCACTGGAGCTGGAGGCCCTGCGCCCAGGGGCCCTTGTCTACGACCTCATCTACACGCCGCGGCCGAGTCGCCTGCTGCGGGAAGCCTCCCAGCGGGGCTGCCAAAGCCTGGACGGTCTGGAGATGCTGGTGCGGCAGGGAGCCGCAGCCCTGCGGCTCTGGATGGCCGCCGCCGGCAACGAAAGCACCGTGCCGTTGGCAACGATGCGGCAGGCGGCCCTCAAGCAGCTTGAGCACGACCCCTAACCTTGTGAGACGCGGTCTGCTTCGATGCAAATTCCCCCCTGGCAACGCCTGCTGGCGCTGCTGGCCTATCTGTTGCCGTGGAGCGACGGCGTGATGTTCGGCGAATCGCTGTTCACGCTCTTCCCGGCTCTGCAGTGGACGGTCTTGCCGGCCCTGCCGTTGCTCAGCCTGCAGCGGCTGGTGCCGTTCGGCGGCTTCCTGCTGTTCCTGGCCCTGTTCCTGGGGGTGGTGCGCAACCAGCGCGTCCCCTACTTCATCCGCTTCAACGTGCTCCAGGCGATCCTGCTGGACATCGTGCTGATCCTGCTGTCCCTGGCGTTCCGGCTGCTGCTGGCTCCGCTGGGCGGCAGTTTCGCCCTGCGCACGCTCAGCAACACCGTTTTCTTCGGCACCCTGCTGCTGGTGGTGTTCGCCTTGGTGCAGTGCGTGCGCGGCAAGGAACCCGATATCCCGACCGTGTCCGAGGCGGTGCGGATCCAGCTGTACTGAAGCCTCAGGACTGAAAGCATCTGGACTGAGGGGCTGCACAGAGACGGCGACAGCAAAGGCAGGACCGTCGCCGCGTTACGGTATCGAGTCCGTCGCTGGCAGCCGCAGGGCCGCTGGCCTCACCCGAGCCCGTCACGGAGGTTTCAGCCCGTCATGTCGCAGCAGCCCTACTACGAAACGATGTACATCCTTCGCCCGGACATCGCGGAGGAAGAAGTCGAAGGCCATGTCAACAAGTACCGCGATCTGGTCACCGAGGCCGGCGCCGAGGTGCTCGACACCCAGATGCGTGGCAAGCGCCGTCTGGCCTACACGATTGCCAAGCACCGCGAAGGCATCTACGTGCAGCTCAGCCACAGCGGCGATGGCCAGCAGGTGGAAGCCCTGGAGCGGGCCATGCGGCTGAGCGAAGATGTGATTCGCTATCTCACCGTCAAGCAGGACGGCCCCTTGCCAGCACCCCGCAATGCCAGCGGCGAAGCGGTCAGCGCCGAAGCCTGAGCAAGCCGCAGACACCTCCCATCAAAATCGCAGGCATCCATCAGCTGAATGCCTGTTTTTGATGTGGAGCCTGTTTTTGGTGTGGAGATGGATCGCCTGATCAGAGGCTCTTGAGCAAGCGTGACTCCGCTGATTGGCCCTAGCGGCGCAAGCTGGCGGCCCAGAGTCTGGCCGGCAGACCCCAGATGTAGATGAATCCTTCGGCGGCGCGGTGATCGAAGCGATCGTCGCCGCCATAGGTGGCCATGGTGGGCACATAGAGGCTGTCCAAAGCTGAACTCCGGCCGATCACGGTGGCATTTCCCTTGTGCAGCCGGATCCGCACCGTGCCGTTCACCGTGGCCTGGGTGGCATCAAGGAAGCCATCGAGGGCCGCCTTGAGCGGACCGAACCAGAGGCCCTGGTACACCAGATCCGCCCAGCTGGCCTCGATCTGCCGCTTGTAGCGCTGCACATCGGCCGCCAGGGTGAGGCTCTCCAGTTCCTGGTGGGCGCGAATCAACAGCAACAGGCCGGGGGTTTCATAGATCTCCCTTGACTTGATGCCCACCACCCGGTTCTCGATGATGTCCAGCCGACCGAAGCCATGGCTGCCGGCCAGGTCATTGGCGCGGCGGACCAGGCTGACCGGATCAAGCATCTCACCATTGAGACTGACGGGATTGCCCTGCACGAAGCCGATCTCCACCACCTCGGGCTCTTCGGGGGCCGCCGCAATCGAGCGGGTCATGGCAAACACCTCCTCGGGTGGCTCCACCTGCGGATCCTCGAGGGGGCCGGCTTCGACGCTGCGCCCCAACAGGTTGAGGTCGATCGAATAGGGATTGGCCTTGCTCACCGGTGCCGGCATCCCGAAGCGCTCGCCGTAGGCGATCGTTTCCTCCCGGCTCATGCCCCACTCCCGCGCCGGGGTGAGCACCTTGAGTTCGGGCGCCAGGCAGGCGATCGCCACGTCGAAGCGGACCTGGTCATTGCCCTTGCCGGTGCAGCCGTGGGCGACGGCATCGGCGCCCACCAGGCGGGCCACCGCCACCAGCTCCCGGGCGATCAGCGGCCGGGCCAGGGCTGTGGAGAGGGGATAGCGACCCTCATAGAGGGCGTTGGCGCGGATGGCGGGGAAGGCGAACTCGGAGATGAACGGCTCAATCAGATCGCCCACCAGCGACTGGCTGGCACCGGCTTCGAGCGCCTTGAGCCGAATCGGTTCGAGCTCATCGCCCTGGCCCAGATCGGCGGCGAAGGTGATCACCTCCTCGACACCCCACTCCTCGCGCAAATAGGGAATGCAGACGCTGGTATCGACCCCACCCGAGTAGGCCAACACCACCTTGCGGGCCCGCCCGGCCCCTTGCCCCGCCAACTCCTCTCCCATCCGCTCAGACCTGCTCGTGAATGCCGTTGGAGGATTGTCCCTTGTCGCCGTTCAAGTCGCCGTCGAAATGGCGCCAGCGTGTGGCCAGCCACAGGGCCAGCAGGGCAGGCGGCCCCAGCACCAGCGCCCAGACGAGCTGCGGCTGAATCGCCAATGGCTCGGGCCAGCGTTCGCCGCCGCGCACCAGCAGGGTGCCGAGCAGCAGGGCAGCCCCCCAGGTGATCAGGAGCTGGAAGGCTTTGGGCCAGGTCACGGAGGAAGCTCGGCTGCATGACCTATGGTGATGGATTGGCGTGTTGCCCGCTTCGCAGGCTTGCTGCGCCCCCAAGGCCATCCATGAGCACACTCGACAGCATCAATCCTTCCCTCACCCGCTACCGCAGGGATGAGCCCGCCCCGGTGCTGCCCCTGCGCGATGAGCCCGACCTGCTCAGCTGGCTGGAGACCAGCGGCCGCCTGGTGGCCGATGAAGAAGCCGCCGCTCCCGATGTGAGCACGGTCGAAGAGGAGGAACTTTCAGCTCTGATGGGCGAGAAAGAGGAATACAACGCCGCCGACGAGCAGACCGAGGAGAACTGGGAAGACTGATTCCTGGCTGCGGCCAGGGCAAGGCGCTGCAGCCCTGACCTATGGTCCGGCCGACTGCGGTGCACCTTCGAGCCCTGTCCCCCTTGACCCAGACCGCCCAGGCCCCTTCAACCCTGCCCGTGGCTGACCGTGAACAGTTGGCCTGGCGCTGGCTGGCCCTGCTTGTTCTAGGCGTCTGCTTGCTGACGGACGCCCTCAGTCTCGCCCCCCAGCTGACGCCGCCCCTGCTGGTGGCGGCCTTGGTCAGCTGGGGCCTCGGCCGCTGGGGGGGGCCGAAACTGCGGGCCCTCAAACTCGGCCAGGTGATCCGCCAGGAAGGGCCCCAGGCCCACCAAAGCAAGGCCGGCACTCCCACGATGGGGGGCCTGCTGGTGGTGCCGGTTGGGGTGATTGTCGGCAGTTTGGTCGCCCCGAGCGACCCACGTCTGCCAGCGATGGCCGCGATCACCCTGGCCTTCATGGCCATCGGCGGCTTCGACGACTGGCGCAGCCTTACCCGCCGCACCAACACCGGCCTGAGCCCCCGCGGCAAGCTGCTGCTTCAGGCCCTCGCCGCCGCGCTTTTTCTGTTGGTGGCAGCCTGGAACGACTGGATTACCCGCAGCGTGGGCTTGCCGTTCGGCCTTGTCCTGCCGCTCGGCTTGCTGATCCTGCCGCTCGGCCTGTTCGTGTTTCTGGCCGAAAGCAACGCCACCAACCTCACCGACGGGCTCGATGGGCTGGCGGCTGGTTGCGGGGCCGTGGTGTTCGCTGGCTTCGGAGTGCAGTTGATGCTGCGGGGCCATCTGGGCGATCCGGCCCTGGCCGGGTTCTGCGCCGCCATGGCCGGCACCTGGCTGGGTTTTCTGGCCCATAACCGCCATCCGGCCAGGATGTTCATGGGTGACACCGGCTCCCTGGTGATGGGGGCGGCCCTGAGCGCCGTGGCCCTGCTCAGCGACAGCCTCTGGCCCTTGCTGCTGATGGGCGGCGTGTTCGTGGCCGAATCCCTCTCGGTGATCCTGCACGTGTGGGTGTTCAAGGCCACCAAGGGGGCCGATGGTCAGGG
>JABMPN010000130.1 GCA_013203655.1 Cyanobacteria bacterium bin.51 | reverse complement strand
GTTCATGCCATCTGCAGCTGCGGCGCTCGGCCGGAACGCATCTTGATGAGTGCGGAGCTAGCTACCTAATCAAGAGCTTTTTTACAACGAAAGGCCTTCCTTTAGCAAAGGAAGGTCTTTTTGTGCATTGCAACCATGAAGCCAAGGCTCAGACGATGGGGCAGTTTTTAGAATTGGATCTATTTGAACTATACTATTTGAATCAAACCTGGTTCTGAATTCAATTCGATCTAGACTAAACCTAAACTAAATCTAAATCTAAATCTAAATCTAAATCTAAACTAAGATTAGATCTAAGATTCCAGTCAGAATCAGACCGTTTTCACGGTTTGGGTTGGGCAATCGGTCCTAGTGGTTTTGAGCTTTGCCGCTGCGTCATCTCCCCTGACTGGATTACCGAGACAACCATCAATTGCTGGCCCAAATCAGCCGTTGTAACCACGTAAGTGGTTCCTTTGGCACCTTCGATCAGTTGCCAGACCTGCCGATCTGGCGCCAGGCGATACCAATGGACCGCTGATGTGCCTGCCGGAAGCGAGGCCGTCAGAACCGCGCCAACCAGCGCAGGACCACTGAGCAGAACCTGCTCAACGGCCTTGATCTGTTGATCGATCCCGCCCTCTATTGCCTGGTCGGCACTGATGGCCTGGCGCAGGATTTTGATCTGCTGTTCCGGGTCAGCGCTCAATCCCTGCACGCACTGGAGGCTTCCGTTGACCAGCTGGCAGCCGGGCAGCATGCCCTGGGCGCTGGCCATGACAGGGAACAGCAGCAGGGCCAGCAGGGCACTCACCGGGAAACGAAAGGACAGCGTCAAGGCGGGCTGAGCGACGGAAGGGGTTGTCGGAACGTGGTTGGACATACTGCAATTCTGCTTCCATCGCCCAACCCTGCCACTCCTGAGGCTCGAATCAATCCGGGCTGGCTCCCTTGACGCCCCGTACCAGCTGAACCACCCGCGCGAGGTCCTTGTCGCCGGGGGCCTGTTCCAGCGAACTCGACGCATCGAGGCCATCGGGTTGAACCGCGCTCAGAACCGCGCTCACCGTTTCCGGTGAAATACCACCGGCCAGCCACCAAGGCACCCCGGGGCGGAAGCCCGCCAACCATTCGAGTGGGATCGGCCGGCCACTGCCACCGAGCTGGCCCGGCACCCAGGCATCGAGCAGCACTGCTTCGACCACGCCGCTGTAAGCATCCACCTGATCGAGGTCACTGGGCTTGGCGATACGCAGGGCCTTCCAGAGGGGACAGCCAAGCAGGGCTGACAGTTGCAGGCATCGCTCCGGTGTCTCCTGGCCATGCAGCTGAAGCAGTGCATGGCCGCCCTGCTCGGGACGTAACGGATCAAGATCGCCGTCCTCGGGGTCAGCGACCACCAGCACACCCCGGCAGTGGGGGTTGGCACGCCCCATGGCCCGAAAAAGTACCGGTCGCTCCTCCGGGTTCAACCAACGCGGGGTACCCGGCACAGCAATCACTCCGAGGGCATCCACGCCGAGAGCCGCCACCGCCGCCGCCTGATCCGCTCGGCGCAAGCCGCAAATTTTCAGCAACGGAGCAGGCACGGTGTGGATGGAGCAAAAGTGTTTCTAGGATCAGGCCTTGACGTCCTCAGGGTCCACCTGGGGCAGTAGCGGATTGAATCGCGTGGGCGAAGGATGGTTGCTGTTGAAGATTCGGGGCATTCCCCTGAGGATCCACCCCAGCTGGTTCGTGATCCTCGGCCTGGCCACCGTCAGCTTTGAGCAGCAGTACGGCGCCCGCTTCGCCGGCCAGGCCTCCGTTCTAGGTCTCTGGCTGATGGCCCTGCTCACCGCCCTGCTGCTGTTCGTGTCCGTACTGCTCCACGAACTGGGCCATTCCTTTGTGGCCATGGCCTACGGCGTCAAGGTCCGCAGCATCACCCTGTTCCTGCTAGGCGGTGTCGCCACGGTGGAGCGGGAATGCAGCACGGCCCTGGCGGCCCTGCAGGTGGCGGCCGCTGGTCCCCTGGTCAGCCTGATGCTGGCCGCGGTCCTGCTGCTGAGCAGCCATTCGCTGTCCCATGCCTGGCCCCTGGCCGGCGAGATGGTGCAGCAGCTCGGCATCCTCAACCTGGTGCTGGGACTGTTCAATCTCCTGCCCGGTCTGCCCCTCGATGGCGGCTTGATCGTCAAAGCGCTGGTCTGGCAGTTCACCGGCAGCCAGCGCCGTGGCATTCAGGTGGCCGCCGGCATCGGTCGCTTCCTGTCGCTGATGGCGATCGGCATGGGCACGCTGTTCGTGCTGCGCGGCGGCGGCTTCGGTGCTTTCTGGTTGATCCTGCTGGGCTGGTTCGGCCTCGGAGCTTCACGCAACCAGCTCCAGCAGCTCTCGCTGGAGCAGGCGATGCGCGAACTCAAAGTGGGGGACGCCACCGGCCGTCGCTTTCGGGTTCTGGAGTCTAATGCGTCCCTGCGGGATCTCAGCCAGCTGCGCCTCAGCGACGATTCCTCCCTGCCCGCCGACTGGGTCCTGGTCTGCGACCGGGGACGCTGGCAGGGCGTGATTGACGACCAGGCCCTGCAGTCGTTGCCCGTGCAGCGATGGGACGGCGAGCGCGTGGGAGATCATCAGCAGCCCTTAGACAGCCTGCCCTCGATCACCACCGGCGAACCTCTCTGGCAGGCCGCCCTCAAACTCGATGCCGACGGCGTCAACCGTCTGCTTGTGCTCAGCAATGCCGGGCTTCCCTCGGGCACCATCGAGCGGCCGGAACTCTCTGATGCCGTGTTGAAGCGCCTGGGCCTACGCCTGCCTGCGCCGCTGATCGAAGCGGCCCGGCGGCAGGGGGCCTATCCCCTGGGGCTGGCCCTGGGCCAGGTGGCCCGGAGCATGGCCAACGCCACGCCAGCGAATCCAGGATCGGAACCGCTCAGCCCAGCGAAGCAGGCTCCGCTGGGCTGAGGCGGAAGCGCTGCCGGCGTGGCGCAATCGCCGCGAGCTCCCGGGACTGCAGGCGCAGAACGTCAAAGCCCGCAGGGGATAACTGCCGCTCAGCGGAGCGGCGCAGGTGATCCACCAGTGCCGCGCCGCTGAGCGGCAAGGGTTCGAGCCGGGGTGGATCGGCAGCGAACACCTCCTGCCAGAGTTGGCGGCAGGGGGCAAGCTGCAAGCTGCCGTGCTGCAGCAACTGGCCCTGTCTCCAGAGCTGGGCACTGCCAACCCGTTTCGCCCCCTGGGCGACATCCACCAGATCGGCCGCGGTGCTGCTGGCAAAACAACTGCTCGCCTGCAGGTTGACAGCCGCTTCCCCGAAGCGCAGAGGCTGCCCCAGATCCTCCATGGCCTTGCGCAGCCAGTCCGTGGCAAGGCCGTAGGCCAAGGCGGCAGGTCGGGGGGCATCCGGCCAGAGCAGGGCATAGGTGAGACAGCCCCCATGCAGCACCGCCCGGCCGCCGCTGGGCCGGCGCACAAGGGCGATCCGCCCCTGCTCCTGCAGCACGCGCCAGCTGGGCTCGACACAGCGCTGGTGAAAGCCCAGCGACAGTGTGGGCCGCGCCCAGGTGTAGAGGCGCAAAACCGGGGAACCCACGCCGGCCACGAGTTGATCGAGAAGCCAATCGTCGATGGCCATCTGCCAGTCGCCCGTCCAAGCCAGCGGTGGAATCCAACGCCAACGACGTGGCAGGGGAGGGGGGATGGTGGATCCTGGAGCCAATGGCCACCAACGCTCTAGGCCCAATCATGCCGTTGGAGCTTCTGCCCCTGATCCCGCTCGGCCTGCTGGCGGGGGTCTTCTCAGGCCTGCTGGGCGTCGGCGGCGGCCTGGTGTTCTCCCCAATCCTGCTGCTGCTTGGCCTCAGCCCCCACCAGGCCCTGGCCACCAGCACCCTGGCCATCGTTCCCACCACCTTGGGCGGCACCGTCTCCCACCTGCGGACCGGCCGGCTGCCGCTGCGCTCTGGCGCCTGCGTCGGCCTCAGCGCTGTGGCCAGCGGGCTGATCTTCAGCCGGCTGGGCGGGCTGCTCAGCGGCTGGCACCTGCTGGCCCTGCAGGCGTTGCTGTACGGCCTGCTGGCCCTGACGATCGACCCAACCGAGGAGACCCTCAGCCGAAGCGAGGATCGTCCCGCCGCCGTTGCCGGCCTGATAGGGGTCGGGGCTGTCGGTGGCTTTGCCGGCGGGCTCCTGGGCCTGGGGGGGGGGCTGTTGATGGTGCCGCTGATGGTGCGAGGCCTGCGCGTACCGTTGCGCCAGGCGATCAGGCTCAGCACCCTGGCGGTTCTGTGCTCAAGCTCCGCCGCCTCGCTTCAGTTTTTAGCCGGTGAACGGGTCAATACGGCGATGGCCCTGCTGCTCGGAGGTGCTGCGGCGCTCTCTGCCCGCTGGTCAGCAGCCCGTCTCGATCGGATCAGCGAGCGGAAACTCGCCTGGTCGCTGCGCTTGATCACCATGCTGCTGGCCGCCGACTCGGGCCGCCGCGCCCTCATGCTGGCCTTGGCGAACTAGGGCAGGGCTTCCCAGAACGAGGGATCAAGCTCAAAGCCCAGCACCGCCGCCACCTGGCCCAGGCTCTGGCGACAACGAAGTCCGTGCAGGGCACTCCAGTCGTCGAGCAGGAAGAGCCGGTGGGTGATCCACAGCTCAAGCGATTCCGGGGCAAAGCGGATGCCTTCGTTTCGGCTGAATCCATGGGGAAGCAGCATCGCCACATGGCGGCAGAGCTGGCCCGTACTGCGCTCCAGCACCAACGGCAGCCAGGGATGGAGTGCATCGGCACGGAGGCTCCAGAGCCGCAGCTCAGGCCGTTCAGAGAGCTCGCGGGGATCCCCTTCAGCCCGGGGCCAGTCGAAATGGAGTTCCAGTTGGCCGGCCTGCTCCATCAGGACAGCCGGTGGCAGGTCATGCCAGTGCTGCAGGGGGCTCAGATCCAGGTGACGGATCTGGTCGGCATGGATCGTGATCGAAGTCGGGGAGGAAGCCATCAAGAGCTATGACAACCCACTGCCAGGACGTGGCGAGGGGCGGGATCGAGCTGAACAATGGTGGCGACATTTGTTATCGGTCGCCTGCCATGGTCACAACACTCAGTCAGGCAGAAGTGCTCATCGCCCTTGTGGTCGCCGCCCACGCCGGCGTGCTGGCCATTCGCCTCTGCGTCAGCCTCTACAACGCCTGATCAGCCCCTGCCCCTTGGCAGTCGGGCCTGGAGCTGCTAGAAGCAGGCCACTACCGCATCGGTCCATTGGCCTCCGCGCAGCGTCTTGTGCCCTCAGGGGCAGATCAAAGCAGGGTTTTGGCGCGGAAAACCGACGATCCCAGAAGCGGACGGGCCAGAAGAGGTGAAAGGGCCAGGGCCCTCAAAGCCCTTCCTGGCCCTGTCTCCAGCTCCCCACGGGTGGTTCCGATCCCGTCCACCGAGCGGCAGGAGTTGCTCTGCAGCGTGATTGGCCTCACCGTCAAGCTCGGTGTCGGCCTCGTTGCTGGCGTGAGTCTGACCCATCTGGCTTCGGCGTACCAGCAACGGCTCGACAGCCACAGCGAAGTCAGCGCCATCCTTGAGCTCGAAACGGCACGGCTGCGCCGTGCCCAGACCCGCTTCGACAAACTCTTCTCTACCGAAGGCCAGGAACGGCTGATGCGCGAGCAGGAGCAGTGGATTGCCCCGGACCGTTTGCGCGTGGTCTGGGAAGCTCCCCAGCAACCGGCCAAGCTTCATTCCCAGTTCTGAGCGAGCCGCCCAGGAGCCAATCCTCCAGGGCTCCAACCATTTCCTTCTGTTGAATTCTCAGGGCCATTGCCCTGGGAAGACCACTCCATGTCTTAGGTAAGGGCATCTTGAAGTGAAGCGCCCGAATGGCGTCAGAACCGTCCCCTCCCTCCGGCACCGTGATGATCACCGGCTCCTCGTCAGGAGTTGGTCTCTACGCCACCAAGGCCCTGACCGACAGGGGCTGGCATGTGGTGATGGCCTGCCGCGACACCGCCAAAGCGCGGGCGGCGGCCAGCGAACTCGGCATTGCCCAGAGCGCCGTCACCCATCTGCAGGTGGACCTGGGGGATCTTGAGAGCGTGCGCCGACTGGTCAACGCCTTCAAAAGCAGCGGTCTCCGACTCGATGCCCTGGTCTGCAATGCGGCCGTCTACCTGCCCCTGCTGAAGACACCGCAGCGCTCCCCCCAGGGCTATGAGCTGTCGATGGCGACCAATCACTTCGGCCATTTTCTGCTGATCCAGCTCCTGCTCGAGGAGCTCAAGCGCTCCAATCACCCGTCCCGCCGACTGGTGATTCTGGGAACGGTCACGGCCAACTCCAAGGAGCTGGGCGGCAAGATCCCCATCCCTGCACCAGCGGATCTCGGCGACCTCTCCGGTTTCCAATCGGGATTCAAAGCCCCGATCGCCATGGCGAGCGGCAAGCCCTTCAAGCCTGGTAAGGCCTACAAGGACAGCAACCTCTGCAACATGATCACCACCCAGGAGTTGCACCG
>JABMPN010000129.1 GCA_013203655.1 Cyanobacteria bacterium bin.51 | reverse complement strand
TTGTACCACGACCGGTCGAACATCGTGATCTCGCCGGCCGATGGCAGGTGCGGGACATAGCGCTGGAAGTACCACTGGGTCACCTCGGCATCGTTGGGCTTTGGCAGCGCCACATGGTCATTGCCGCGAGGGTTCAGATGTTGGCGGAAGCGCTTGATCGAGCCACCCTTGCCCGCCGCATCGCGACCTTCAAACAGAATCACCACGCGTTGTCCGGCAGCCTTGATGTGACGTTGCGCCTTGAGCAGTTCAATCTGGAGCGCTTCGAGATCTCGTTTGTAGTCTTTCTTGTCGATCGATTCGTCGTAGGGAAGATCTTTCTGCATCTCCTCGATCGATTGGACGGGGGATGGGCGTTGCTGCTTGCTCATGGGAACGCGATCGTCGCTCGAATCCAACCAGCTTGGCCACCGCCACCAGCCCCTGGGGCGGCCACGGCGCCCCGGAGGTCCAGCCGGATGGGTTCAGAGCGGATCCCCGGGCAGGAAGCGCCCAATGAACAGCTCCAGTGCCATCGGGCCGCAACGGGGGTGCCAGTCTCTGCTGCACGGCAGCCGCCGCCAGCCCAGCACCTGCAGCGAGGCCGCTTCGCCGGCGAGCAGCTGCACCCGGTAGCGGTACTCAGCATCAGCGGCCTGCTCGGGGACGGCCAGGGGTTCGGCGCCAGGCTGGGTGGCCAGGAACGCGGCCGCGAAGGCCTCAGGCTCCTGCCGGTGGCGCAGGGCCATAGCGAAGCGCCAGGCGGCGCCGGTGGGATACCCGTCGTGGTGGAGATAGAGGTGGCGCTCCGGAATGCCGGGAAAGCCAGTGAAGGAATAGACGGCGCGGGTGGCCAAGGGGCTGAGGCAGCTGCACAGGCCAGTGCCACCGGCGTCTCAGCTGTTGGTGCCGCGCTGGCTCACACCCAGGCGGCGCAGAGCAGTTCCGCCTGGGCGAGCACGGTTTTCACCGCGGCGTCCTGCAGATCGGGGGGATAGCCGTATTTGTTGAGGATGCGCTTCACCATCACGCGGATCCGGGCGCGGGCACTTTCGCGCAGGGTCCAGTCGATCGACACGCTCTTCTTCACCTGGGTGATCAGCTCAGCAGCAATAAGTTTGAGCTTGGCGTCACCCATCGCCTGCACGGCGCTGTCGTTGGCGGCGAGGGCGTCGTAGAAGGCGACTTCATCGTGGCTGAGGCCAAGGGATTCGCCGCGCTTGCTGGCGGCATCGAGGTCTTTGGCGAGGGCGATCAGCTCTTCGATCACCTGGGCTGTGGTGATGGCGCGGCTGTGATAGGCATTCAGGGTGGTTTTGAGCTTTTCGGAGAACACCTGGCTCTGCACCACGTTGCGTTTGGAGCGCACTTTGAGTTCGTCTTTGAGCAGTTTCTCCAGCAGTTCGGCGGCCACATTCTTGTGCTTGAGCCCGCGCACCTCGGCCAGGAACTGATCGCTGAGGATGGAGATGTCGGGCCTGGGCAGGCCGGCGGCGGTGAACACATCGATCACCTGGCCATCGGTGGTGATGGCCTTGCTCACCAGCTGGCGGATGGCGGCGTCGATCTGCTCGGGCGCTCGGCTGGTGCCGCTGGTTGCCTTGGAGAAGGCCGCCTGAATGGCCTGAAAGAAACTCACGTCGTCGCGGATGGCGGTGGCCTCATCGCTGGCGGCGCTGAGGGCGAAGGCGCGGGAGAGTTCGGCCACCACCTGCAGCCAGCGCTGCTTGCCGTTCTCCTGCAGCAGGATGTGCTCCTGGCCGGCGGGAAGGAGCTGCAGGCGCTCGCTGGGGGTGCCGCTGCTCCAGGCCGACCAGTCGAAACCGTGCAGCAGATCCGAGGCGATGCCGTGCTTTTCGAGCATCACGGCGATGGCCTGGGCAGGGTCGAAGGTGGGGTCGCCCTGGCCGCCGCTTTCGGTGTAGCTGGCCAGGGCGCGCTTGAGCTGATCGGCGAGGCCGAGATAATCCACCACCAGGCCGCCTGGTTTGTCGCGGAACACCCGGTTGACGCGGGCGATGGCCTGCATCAGGCCGTGGCCCTGCATCGGCTTGTCGGCATACATGGTGTGCAGGCAGCCCCCGGTTTCAGGAAAGATGTCACCC
>JABMPN010000128.1 GCA_013203655.1 Cyanobacteria bacterium bin.51 | reverse complement strand
GCCAGGGACAGCAGCAGGGTGCCGCGGATCTTGCCTTCGGCTTCGGGCTGACGGGCAATGCCTTCGACAGCGCCGCCGGAAGCTGTGCCTTGACCGATGCCAGGGCCGATCGAGCCGAGGCCAACGGCCAGACCAGCAGCCACAACAGACGCAGCGGAAGTGATGGAATCCATGGTGGAATGTGGGGATGTGAGGCGCCGGAGAGCGCGGGATAGGGCTGGCGCCAGGGACGTCTCACCGAAGGGAGACGGGCCCGGAGCGAACCGGACCTGCGCGCAGGAGTTTTAGCAGAGGGCGGACCCGTACCGAACGAAGCGAACGGCTGATCGGGTCAGTGGGCTTCCTCGTGGACGGCCTCACCGATGTAGTAAGCGGCGAGGGTGGCGAAGATCAGGGCCTGAATGGCACTGGTGAACAGGCCCAGGAACATCACCGGCAGGGGGACGATCAACGGCACCAGGAAGGCAAGAACCGCCACCACCAGTTCGTCGGCAAGAATGTTGCCGAACAAACGGAAGGAGAGGGAAAGAGGTTTGGTGAAATCTTCGACGATCTTGAACGGGAGCATGATCGGCGTGGGCTCCACGTAGTACTTGAAGTACCGGAAACCCTTTCGGCTCAAGCCAGCGTAGAAGTATGCCAGTGAGACCAGCAGAGCTAGCGCAATGGTGGTGTTGATGTCGGCGGTGGGCGCTCCGAGTTCGCCACTCGGCAGCTGAATCAACTTCCAGGGAACGAGCGCACCACCCCAATTGCTCACGAAAATGAATAAAAAGAGGGTGCCGATGAACGGAAGCCAGTCCCGGTAGGCCTTTTCGCCGATGTAGTCGCGGGCGATGTCACGCACGTACTCCCAGAGAAACTCAAGCAGGTTCTGGGTGCCGCGGGGATCGCGTTCCAATTTGCGGGTTCCTGCCACCACAACGGCCAGAAGGGCTGCGATGACCAGCCAGGAACTGATGAACACCTGGCCGTGAATCTGAAAATCACCAATCTGCCAATAGAGGTGCTTGCCCACCTCAAGCTCGGCGAGTGGCAGGAAGGGAGGCAACGGAAGCATCGGAGGGTACGGAAGTGCCGCTGCTGCGACGGATGGGTGAGCTCAGCCCGGGATCGAAAGAACCCTGGCGGGGATAAGGGCCTGAATCAAAATCGCCGGCTTGTAGAGTAGAAAGCCGATCAGCGCTGGAACAATGTCCAGGACTGGCAGACGGGCTGCCGCCAGAACCAGTACCACAGGCACCAACAACTGGGCTTTGCCCACATTGCGGGAGCAGGAGCCGATTCGAGCCACTGAGCGGGCCAGCAACTTCAGGTAGAGCATGCCAGCGGAGGCACCGACCATCAGGCTGACGGCAGGGCTGATGCCGAACAGCAGGGCCGTCAACGGCACAGCCACCACGGCAGCGATCAGTGTGGCCATCAAGAGACGGCTTTGCAGGCGGGCATAGTCCTCCATGCCGTTGGCAGGGGGAGGCGTTGTCTGAGCCAAACCAGAAGATTCTGGATCGGCTGGAGAGGAGAGTTTCTGCGGAGCAGAATTCCCATCCGTTCCCCTGGACAGATCAGCGAGCAGCGCCGAACGACGATCGTGGATTTCAGGAAATCCACGGGTTGCCGCCTCATCCATCTCGTCGAGCTTCGCTCCGTCGAGTGGGTGGGTTTCGGAGGTGCTGATACTCGCCGAATTGACAGCTTGCAAACGCCCTGAAGCTCGGCAAATAGCGTTAGAAACCTATCACGTGAAGGCTGGCAGGGCAGCTGATTTCAAGGGGTTGGAGAGAGCAGCAGGAGCCGTTGCCGCCACAGTCGACGCCCCACCTCAGCCAGCTGGGCTGGGGGCCATCCCAGCGGAAGGTCAGCCAAGGGCTGGCGCGGACCGGCGCTCTCCAGCGCCTTGAGCAGTTGCAGCGCTTCGGGCTCTAGATCCAAGGGACGCAGGTCTGGATCGAGCAGGCTCGCCCCGGGCCAGCCCCAGAGGCAGGGATTGCGCCTGCCGAAAGCCGCCAGCAGATCCTCGTCGCGGTCCCAGAGGCTGAATTCCAAGGCCCCCCGGCTGAGGAAGAACTCGAAATGGCTGATCTCTGGATCGAGGTTCTCCACCAGGTTCCACTGCTGCCTCTGGGGCAGGCCGCGGGCCAGCTCCAGCAATTCCCCCTGCAACAGGCGGGCCGGATCCCATTGCTCCGGGTTGGAGAATCCGGCGAAGTTAAGCCCCGAGCCTTCGATGAAGCGAAACAGCCCGCCCAGGTCGTAGCTCGTCTCCTGGGGATGGAGGTACATATCGGCGAAGTTGGCATCCGCTGCCGTGTCGAGGGCCCAGCGTTGCTCGTGATGGCGGCGCAGCCGGTTGTTCTCCGGCAAATCCTTGAATAGTTGCCGGCCCAGGCGCAGAGCGTCCGGAGTGGCGGCCACACCCAGGCCCTGCAGTGCCCGCTGGATGCGGTGGATCTCCCAGCGACCCGCCTCCGCATAAAGAAAAAGGTGCAGCAATCCACCGGGCTTGAGCAGGCCCGCCAGAGCCAACAGCCCGGCGCTTGGCTCGCGCAGGTGGTGCAGCACACCCACTGAATTGATCAAGTCGAACGGGCCTTCCCCCCCCAGATCCAGCAGGCTGCGCTGCTCGATGCGCAGATCGGCGGCCACCGCCGCAGCGCCCGAGCGTCGCAGGCGCTCGCGGGCCACGTCCAGGGCTCCGGCGCTGATGTCGACAGCCAGAATTTCTGCGCCTGGGTTGAGATGCGCCAGGTAATCCGTGCTCACGCCGGTGCCGCAGCCAGCGTCGAGGATCCGTAGCGGCTCGGCCAGGTTGGGACGTCGGCCCGTGCAGGAACTGAAGGCGGCGTCATAGCACCAGCGCCAGTTGTATCCAGGCGGCGCTCCGTCTTGAAGGGGGTCGCCCGGGTAGGGGAAGCGGTCGTAGAAGGCGCTCACCAGCGGGGTGGCGGCGTCAGCAGGGGCCTGGGACATGGCGGCGGGG
>JABMPN010000127.1 GCA_013203655.1 Cyanobacteria bacterium bin.51 | reverse complement strand
TGGCGGTGGGGAGGGCCCATCCGCCGGCGGACATCAGCCTTGACGGCCTCGCTGTAAGGACGCATCGGTCGGTTCCATCAGGCCCCCTGGTGGTTGAAATGGTCGGAATGGAGAGGCGTCATCTTTCCTGGCAGAGGGGGACCCAGACAGCCAAGCCCCTGCCAAGAACCCATGAATCTCTGGTTAAGGGGAGCCGGCGCCGGCAGGGTTCAGCCCTCGCCACTGCCTTCGTCGAGGGCGAAGAGGTCATGGAGAGCCTGCATGGCCAGGTGCCGTTGTTGCCGCGGCTGGGGCGCGCGCAGGTTGGTGACGGGGCTGTGCAGCACCTTGTTGATGATCCCCTTGCTGAGCGCTTCGACCACCTTGCGCTCCCGCGCTGAAAGATCGGGCCCCATGCGGCTGAGCGCCTTCTGCAACTCCTGTTCGCGGATCAGCTCCAGGGTCTGGCGCAGCCGGTTCAAGGTGGGCACCGCCTCCAGCCCGTCCCACCATTCCAGGAATTGCTGGGCCTCCTCCTGCAGCAGACCCTCGGCCTCGGCGGCGATCTCCCGCCGCGACTCCTGGTTGCGGTTCACCACCTCCTGCAGGTCATCGACATCGAAGGACTCAACGCCCGGCAGAACGCTGACCCCGGAGCTGATGTTGCGGGGAACGCCAATGTCAACCAGCATCAGCGACGAGCGGCGGTTGAGCGACTGCAGCCGGGCCTGATCGATGATCGGCTGCTCTGCCGCCGTGCTGGTGAACACCAGCGAGCAGGTGCTCAGGCAGTGGTCGAGATCGCTGAGCGGCCGGCACTGCACGGGCAGCTCCGGGAAATCGGCCGCCAGGGCTTCGGCCCTCTCCACGGTGCGGTTGAGCAGCACCAGGGCCTTGCAGCCCTTGGACTGGAGATGCTGAAGCAGCAGGCGGGCCATCCGACCCGCTCCCACCACCGCCACCTGTTCCTGGTCAAGGCTGACGAGTTCGTCGAGGCCACGGGCCTGGCCCACCTTGAGCTGGGCCAGCTCCACAGCGGCCGAGCTGATCGAGACGGCGCCAGTGCCCAGGTTGGTTTCCGTGCGCACCCGCTTGCCGGTGCTGACCGCCTGGGTGAGCAGGCGGTTGAGGATCGGGCCGATCGAGCGGTGCTCCTGGCCGAGCCGCACCATCTTTTTGACCTGGGAAAGGATCTGACCCTCCCCCAGCACCAGGCTGTCGAGCCCGGAGGCCACCCGCATCAGGTGGGACACCGCCTCGGCGTGGTGGTAGGTGAACAGGTGGGGGGTCAGTTCGCCGAAATCGAGCCCGGAATGACGGCTGAGGAAGGAACCCACCGCCGTGATCCCCTGCTCTGGACTGCGCAGCAGGGTGTAGATCTCCAACCGGTTGCAGGTGCTGAGGATCGAGGCCTCCAGCACCTGGGCGTCACCGCGCAGCTGCTGGAGGGACTCCTCCATGGTCTGCTCGGGAATGCTCAGCCGCTCACGGATCTCGACCGGAGCCGTGCGATGGCTGAGGCCGACGACGGCGATGTGCATGGGGTGGGCGCTCAGCGCAGCGCGACGCTCTGGGCGCCGGGCTTGATGTGGATCGTGTCGGTGAAGCGGGCGCTGGTGTCGAGCGAGCTGATGATCAGGCTGCTGGTGCGGGTGCAGTCGGCCTCGAACACCACGCCCTTGAACAGCAGGCCAGGGGTGATGCCGCTGCCGGCGAACACCACGTTCTCGCCCGAGGCCAGTTCCTCAGCCTCGTAGACCTTGTCGATGTCGGTGATGCCCATGGAGTGGAGCCGCTCGATGTTGCCCTCCTTGGTGTAGTCGGCCCATTCGGAGGTCTGGGCGATCGCCGGGTCGTAGACCAGCTGACCCTGGAAGTGGCCGCCCAGGCAACGCAGGGCCGCCGCTGAGATCACCCCTTCCGGCGCGGCGCCGATGCCCATCAGGC
Source organism: Cyanobacteria bacterium bin.51 (assembly GCA_013203655.1). Classification (GTDB taxonomy): domain Bacteria; phylum Cyanobacteriota; class Cyanobacteriia; order PCC-6307; family Cyanobiaceae; genus Regnicoccus. Next base: position 15,827 of record JABMPN010000127.1, on the reverse strand, counting down.
AGTGGGTGCCGGTACCGGCGAAGCCGCAGGCGATCGCCGCCTGGACGTCGCCATCGCTAATCGGCTTGACCCGGGCGCCGGTGGCGCGGATCTCGGCGATCAGATCCTTGTGGCGGGCCCGTTCCATCACCACGATCACCAGATCGCTGGCTGGCATGCCCAGGCAGGCGCTGAGGATGGCGATGTTTTCCGTGGCGCTCTTGCGGATGTCCACCTTGCCCTTGGCGGCCGGGGGGGCCGCCAGCTTCTTCATATAAAAGTCGGGTGCATTGAACAGCCCCCCGCGGTCAGAGGCGGCGAGCACGGCCATCGAGCCGTCCTGGGCGTTGGCGCAGAGGTTGGTGCCCTCGCAGGGATCCACGGCGAAATCAACGCCAGGACCGGAGCCGCTGCCCACTTCCTCGCCGATGTAGAGCATGGGGGCCTCATCGCGCTCGCCCTCGCCGATCACGATGCGACCCTGCATGGCGATCGCCCCCATCCGGGTGCGCATCGCTTCGACGGCAGCAGCATCGGCCTCATACTTCTGGCCCAGGCCCGTCAGGTGGGCCGAGGCGATGGCGGCCTGCTCGACGACTTCGAGCAGTTCCTGAATGAGGGTGCGATCCACGAGGGTCTGGCAGGGGGGAGAGGGCGCAACAAGGGAAAGACCGGCAGGTCAGCTGCCGCAAGGCCTTTCAGGGTTGAAGCAATCGATACTCTATCAGCGCCGATTGGCCCCGTCCCGGCGCTCAGGCCGGGCGTTCCGGCCGATTCCTACAATCGCTGAGCACCCTCCGCCCCGGTGGCCCCAACCATGAGCACGAAGCCTCTGGTGATCGCCCCTTCGATCCTTTCCGCTGATTTCGCCCGCCTCGGAGATGAGGTGCGCGCCGTCGATGAGGCGGGAGCCGACTGGATCCATGTGGACGTGATGGACGGCCGATTCGTTCCCAACATCACGATCGGCCCGCTGATCGTCGAGGCGCTGCGACCTGTGACCGCCAAGCCCCTCGACGTGCACCTGATGATCGTCGAACCCGAAAAGTATGTGGCGGATTTCGCCAAGGCGGGAGCCGATCACATCTATGTGCAGGTCGAAGCCTGCCCGCACCTGCACCGCAACCTGGGCCAGATCAAGGATCTCGGCAAAAAGGCCGGAGCCGTGCTCAACCCCGGCACCTCGCTCGACACCCTGGAGTACTGCCTGGAGCTCTGCGATCTCGTCCTGATCATGAGCGTGAACCCCGGCTTCGGCGGCCAGAGCTTCATCCCTTCGGCGGTCGAGAAGGTGCGCCGTTTGCGCCGGATGTGCGATGAGCGCGGCCTCGATCCCTGGATTGAAGTGGATGGCGGCCTCAAGGCTGGCAACGCCTGGCAGGTGATCGAAGTGGGCGCCAATGCGATTGTCTCGGGCTCCGGCGTGTTCAACCAGCCCGACTACCGCGAGGCGATCACGGGGATCCGCAACAGCCGCCGCGAAGCCCTGCTGGTCTGAGCTGCGCCTCTGCCAACCGCTCTGCCGATCAGCCCCAGATGGGTTGATCGGCAATTTTTTATGGAAGCCGGTCAGGCTGGATGGTCACCGATTGTCATCATTCCCTGCCGTTCGGGCGGCCGAGCGAGGGAGAGCCGGCCCGGGCTCAGGCCCCAAGAAACCAGCCATAGCTGTGCAGGCCGATGCCGAGAAGGTTGACACCGATGTAGCAGACCACGATCACCACCAGTCCTGCCACCGCCACCAGCGCCGGGCGCCGGCCCTGCCAGCCACGGCTCAGGCGGGTGTGCAGATAGGCCGCATAGACGAGCCAGCAGATCAGGGCCCAGGTTTCTTTCGGATCCCAGCTCCACCAGCTGCCCCAGGCCTCGTTGGCCCAGACCGCGCCGCTCACCAGCCCCACGGACAGCAGCAGGAAGCCGACAGTGATCGTGCGATAGCTGAGGCTGTCGAGTTGCTCGTTGATGCCGATCGCCACGCTGCTCAGCTGGAGATCGCCGCCGCTGGTGGCCAGCTTGGCCTGGCGGAAGCCACCGCTGCCGATCGAGCTGCTGCGCAGTTGCAGGGCCTGGTCACGCTCAGTGAACAGCACCGCCAGGGAAAGCAGGGAGCCCACCAGCAGGGCGGCATAGCTCACCATGATCACGCTGACATGCATCACCAGCCAGCTGGAGCGCAACGCCGGCACCAGAGGTGCCGCTTGCTGCAGCCGATCCGGCAGGGCGAAACTGGCGAAGGCGAGGCAGCCCAGTCCCATCGGCGTGGCGGCCGCCGGCACCAGGGGCGAGGGCCAGGATCGCTCCACCAGCAGCTGGGTGAGCGTGCAGGCCCAGGCCAGGAAACAGAGCGACTCGTAGAGATTGCTGATCGGGAAGTGGCCCGATTCCCACCAGCGCAGGGTGAGCTGGGCCGTGAGGCTCAGATTCGCGGCCGCCACCAACAGGCGCACGACAGTGACACTGCGGGTAGCGGCCCCACTCACACTCCAAAAGGCCAGCGGCAGGGCAACCAGCAACAGCCCGAAAGCCAGGAGGCCAAGGGCGAGGACCGGGTCATTCACGGCAGCCAGCACGTCGGAGAAGCCAACAGGTTTCAACCAGTCTGCCCGCTGACCCCGCCTCAGCGGCTGGCCTGACGCAACATCACCAGGCCAATCGCCAGGCCGATCAGCACAGGGGCCCAGGCCGCCAGGAACGGTCCCACCGTTCCCTTGACCCCGAGCGAACTGAAGATGAAGGACATCAGGTAGTAGGAGAAGATCAGCAAGACGCTGATACCAAACCCCTGGCTGCGACTGGTTCGACCAGCCGGCCTGACCCCGAGGCTGCTGCCGATCAGCCCGAACACAAGACAGATGGCCGGGAAGGCGAACTTCTCCTGGATCCGCACCCGCAAGCGCCGCGCTTCCTTACGATCACCGGCCTCGCTCAGCAGTTTCTCAGCACTGATCGCCTGGGACACCGTCATGCTGGCGGCATCCTTCGGTAGTTCGGCCAGCCTCATCGGCCCCTGATCGAGGGGGTAGAGGTAGTTGTTGAAGCGAGCGGAGGTGGTGGCCTGGTCATCCTGGCCCACCAGCACGATCTTGCCGTCGAGAAATTCCCACATTCCTTCGGCCTCACTCCAGATGGCTCGATCGGCACTGAGGATCTGGGTTCCGCTATCGCGGCTGAAATCGAGCACAACGACATCTTTCATCTCGCCATCCCTGAACTGGCGGGAATAAAACAGTTGCGAGAGGTAGCGTTCGCTGCCCCCGTCCTCATCGGCCTTCGGTCTGCGGCTGAAGCGGGAATAGATGATGTTGCTTCCTGTCTCCGCAGCCACCGACTTGCCCAGCGCCTGACGGAGCGTGTCATTCGCCTGCAGGTTGGCATTCGGCACGATCAGATCGTTGAACAGGAAGGTGATTAAGCTCATCAGCACCGCCACCAGCAGGGCTGGGACCACCATCCGCCACGTGCTCACACCGAGGCTGCGCAAGGCTTTGAGTTCGCCATTGCTCGACAGGCTGCTGTAGGCCAGCAGGGTGGCCATCAAGGTGGCCATCGGAAACGACAGCACCAGAAAACCGGGCATTCGCAGCCCTAACACCTGCATGGCGGCTGCCACTGGCAACCCGGACTCCGCCACCCGGCGCACCAGCTCGAAGACCACCCCCACCGACAGGGAGACGGCCGTGAAAGCGGCGATGCCGAACAGGAGCGGGCCGACGAGCTCGCCGACCAGCCAGCGATCCATCAGCGGCAGTCGCTGCAACTGGATCCCCAATTGACGGGCCGGCCGGCCGATGGCCAGGCTGATGTTCATAGCTGAAACGCCTCGCCGAGGTAATGCCGCCGCACCAGGGGATTGTCCGCCACTTCGTTGGAGCGACCGGCGGCAAGAATGCTGCCTTCCGTGAGGATGTAGGCCCGATCGGTGATGGCCAGGGTTTCGCGCACGTTGTGATCGGTGATCAGCAATCCCATCGATCGTTCCTTCAGCTTGCTGATCAATGCCTGCAGATCGGCGACAGCGAGCGGATCGACGCCGGCGAACGGTTCATCCAGCAGCAGGTAGCGGGGGCCCTTTGGGCCCACCGCCAGGGCTCTGGCCACCTCACAGCGGCGGCGCTCGCCGCCGGAAAGCTGAAAACCCTGACGTTGCTGGAAAGGACCGAGGTGGAACTCATCGATCAACTGGTCAAGGCGTTCCCGGCGCTGGGCCGTCGGTGCCCCGCTTTCCTGGAGGGCCAGCTGCAGGTTCTGGCGAACCGTGAGCTGGCGAAAGACACTGGGTTCCTGGGGCAGGTAGCCGATGCCCAGGCGTGCTCGCTGGGGCATGGCCAGTCCTTCAACATTCTTGCCATCGAGCACGACCCTGCCGCGATCGGGCTTGAGCTGGCCTGTCACCAGGTTGAAGGTGGTGGTCTTACCGGCGCCATTGGGCCCAAGCAGCCCGACCACTTCGCCGGGATTGAGCTCCAGGCTCACACCTTTGACCAGGGGGCGGCCACCCAGACTGAGGGCCACATCTTCGAGCGTGAGGCTCATCGCGGCTGTGAGGGGGCTGCCGCCGGAAGGGTCTCTTGGAGGCGTAGTTGGCTGAACACCTGTTGACCATTGCTGGGCTGGGCCAGCACCTGCTCGCTGTCGACCATGTAGATCACCCGTTCAGCCCGCAGCAGATTGCCGCCTTCCTGCACCACATCCACATCGCCGGTCAGCACGATGCGTCCTTCGTTGGTGAAATATTGGGCCTGGCGGGAGGTGGCCACCATGCGCCGATCGGGATAAAGAATCCGCACATTACCGATCGCGGTGATCACCCCTGTGACGTTGTCGGCCTTCTGGCTGTCGGATTCAATCGTGAGCAGACCGGTGGGGGCAGCAGCTGGCGGGGCGGTCGCCAAGCCAGAGTTCTGGCCCCTAGCCGGAGCGGGAGGAAAGACGACGGAGAGCAGCAACAGGCCCAGTGGCAGCGCGAAGCACAAGTTGCGCGGCGCTGGCCAGCGGCTCATCGGGACCGGAATGGTCCGTTCAGGGTTCCGCATGAAAGGGGGGGAAAACTGGGAAGCAGGGGGAAGCGTGGTGATCGCGGCCAGGCCAGGCGCTCGCCTCAGATCAGGCCCAATCTACAGATCTGGACGGGCGTCACCCGCTCAGGGATGCGATTGGGTGCAACTGGGACAGGGGCAGGTCTTGGGGGTCTCCGTCTCCCTGCAGGCACCGCAACCGGTCGCGAACCTGATCCCGCAGCGGGGCAAGGTTGAGACCGAGGCACTCTGCGGGGAAGGGGGTCAGGCGACCCAGCCCTTCGCCCAGCAACAGGGTGGCGCCGCGACGGTTGCCACGTTCGAGGTGAAGATGGGCGACGGCGATCTGCAGAAAGCTCTGAAGAACATCCCGATCGGGGCCGAGGCTCTGGTGCCAGAGCTCCTCGAATCCGTCGTGGCAGGGGTACCAATCCCCGGCATTGAACAGGGCCACGGCCGCGAGGAAGCGGGGATCGGCCGCCAGCTCGGGACCGCCGGCGCCTGCCTCGCTCATCGCTTGGCGGGTTTCTTCATCGCCAGCTTGCGCAGGCGGATCGATTCCGGGGTGACCTCAAGCAATTCGTCGGGGCCGATGTACTCCAGCGCACGCTCCAGGGTCATCTGGATCGGCGACTGGAGGGTGTCGAGCACCTCGGCGCCGGCCGAGCGGATGTTGGTGACCTGCTTGGCCTTGCAGACATTGAGTTCGAGGTCGGGCGGGCGGCTGTGCTCGCCAACGATCATGCCCTTGTAAACCTTGGTGCCAGGCGTGATGAAGAACTGACCCCGGTCTTCGGCGCCCTTGAGGGCATAGAAGGTGGCGGTTCCTTCCTCGTAGGCGATCAGCACGCCATTGCGGCGGGTCTCGAACTCGCCCTGCATCGGACGGTATTCGAAGAAGGAGTGGCTCATGATCCCGTCACCGCGGGTGGCCCGCACAAACTCACCGCGGAAGCCGATCAGGCCCCGGGCCGGCACCACAAATTCCAGCTGGGTTCGGCCGTCGGAGCCTGTTTCCATGTTCTGCATCTCGCCCTTGCGCATGCCGAGCTTCTCGATGCAGTTGCCGACAGCGGCCTCAGGCACATCCATCACCAGCGTTTCCACCGGTTCGCAGGGGGTGCCATCGATGGTGCGGAAGATCACCTTGGGCTGGGACACCTGGAACTCGAAGCCTTCGCGCCGCATCGTTTCGATCAGGATGCCCAGGTGCAGTTCACCGCGGCCACTGACGGCGAAGCGATCCGGGGAGTCGGTGTCTTCCACACGCAGGGCCACGTTGGTGAGCAACTCCCGCTGGAGCCGGTCGCGCAACTGACGGCTGGTGACGAACTTTCCTTCCTTGCCGGCAAACGGTGAATCGTTGATGACGAAGGTCATCTGGAGGGTGGGTTCATCCACCCGGATCAACGGCAGGGCCTCGGGATGGTCGGGGCAGGCGACCGTTTCGCCGATGTTCACCTCGTCGAAGCCAGCCACAGCCACCAGATCGCCGGCGCTGGCTTCGGCGATCTCGATCCGTTGCAGCCCCTCGAAGCCCAGCAGCTTGCTGATCCGGCAGCGCTTGATGCTGCCGTCTTCACGAATCAGCGAAGCGGTCTGGCCGGAGCGGATCACACCGTTATGGACGCGGCCGATCACGATCCGGCCGAGGAAATCGGAGTAGTCAAGCGTGGTGACCTGAAGCTGCAGGGGCTTGTCCACATCGCCCACCGGGGGCGGCACGTGGCGAAGAATCGCGTCGAACAGCGGCTTCATGTTGTCGCTTTCCGTTGCCATGTCCGGCTTGGCGAATCCGCCCATGCCGCTGCCGAACAGATAGGGGAAGTCACACTGGTCGTCGTCGGCGCCGAGCTCAAGGAAAAGATCGAGCACCTTGTCGACCGCCTGCTCGGGGTCCACCCGCGCCCGGTCGATCTTGTTGATGAACACGATCGGGCGCAGGCCTTGCTCCAGGGCCTTGCGAAGCACGAAGCGGGTCTGGGGCATCGGCCCCTCATTGGCATCGACGATCAACAGGGCCCCATCGACCATGCCGAGGACCCGCTCCACTTCTCCGCCGAAGTCAGAGTGACCAGGGGTGTCAACGATATTGATGCGCGTATCGCCGTAGGTGACGGCCGTGTTCTTGGAGAGGATGGTGATGCCCCGCTCCCGCTCCAGGTCGTTGGAGTCCATCACGCAGGTGGGAACTGCCTCGCCGGCACGGAAGATGCCCGACTGCTGCAACAGGGCATCGACCAGAGTTGTTTTGCCGTGATCAACGTGGGCAATGATCGCGATATTGCGAATCGGTGCGCGCTTAGCTGGGGCGCTCATACAGCGGCCGTGTCAATTGATTACCTTATCTCAGCTGCTCGCCGAGCCGTTTCAAACAGCTTGAGAGCTTCGGCTGATCCCTCGAAGCGCCAGTGCCACGGCTCATAGCTGACCCCTTGGTCATTGCCTTGCGGGAAGGAGAGTTTGAAGTGATAGCGGTTGGCATTGCGCTCCAGCCAGAGGAAGGCCGGTGTGCGATCGAAGACGTCCTTCAGGTTCGTTTCCGGCCGGCTGCCATCACCCAGGTCGACCGCAAAGCCCGTGCTGTGCTCTGAAAATCCAGGTGGAGCGCTCACCTTGGCCCGCTCCGAGGCGCTCTGATTGCGTTCCGATTTCACCTCAAAGAAAATGGCTTTCTGCAGATCAACGTCACGGAACGCACTCAGCAGCCGCAGATCAACGCCATCGGCGGCGGCATCGCGCTGCATCGCCAGCAGGTATTCAGCCGCATCAACATGCAACCGCAGCCCGGGCGCGACGCTGACCAGGCTCTCCGGCGTCGCTTCGACATAGGGGTAGTGCCCCAGCAGCCGGCCATCGGGGCTGGGGCGCGCCTCAATACCGGCCATGGGGTCTGTGCTGCGCTGACCGAGAACCTGGGGAAAGGGGAGGGCCAGCACCGCCGTCAGCGTGGCCAGGCCGAGGGCACCCGCGAGAAAGAATGGCCAGCGCCGCGAGGACACCAGGGCTGGCCTGGCGCTGCGTCGGGCCAGCGGGATGTCATCGGGGATTTCCTTTGTCGAGTCCCGGAACAGTGAACGGGGCGGCACTCGCGGTGGCACGCACCCTCTCCAACAAGCTTCGAAACAATCGTAGAGGCCCCCTGGGGAAGGATCAACGCAGGGGCCTGCAACGGTGTTAGCTTCTCGCCCAGGTTCGTTCCAGCGGAGCAGGTTTCAAGATGTTGCGAGTCGCGGTTGTGGGTGGCGGCCCGAGCGGATCCTGTGCTGCAGAGGTGCTGGCCAAGGCCGGCATTCAGACCTGGCTGTTCGAGCGCAAGCTCGACAATGCCAAGCCCTGCGGGGGGGCCATTCCGCTCTGCATGGTCGAGGAGTTCGATCTTCCCGAGTCGATCATCGACCGGAAGGTTCGCAACATGAAGATGATTTCCCCCTCCAATCGTGAGGTTGACATCCATCTCGGCAACCAGGACGAATACATCGGCATGTGCCGCCGGGAAGTGATGGACGGCTTCCTCCGGGACCGTGCCGCCAGCCTGGGGACCACGCTGATCAACGGTCTGGTGCAGAGCATCGACACCGGCAAGAACCGCCAGGGTCCGTACACCCTCAAATATGCCGATTATTCGGCGGGCGGCCCCACCGGAGACATCTGCACCCTGGAGGTGGACCTGATCATCGGCGCCGATGGCGCCAACAGCCGGGTGGCCAAAGCCATGGACGCCGGCGACTACAACATGGCGATCGCCTTCCAGGAGCGCATCCGGCTTCCCAAGGAGGAAATGAGCTACTACGAGGATCTCGCCGAGATGTACGTGGGCACCGACGTTTCCCCTGACTTCTACGGCTGGGTCTTCCCCAAGTACGACCATGTGGCGGTGGGCACCGGCACGATGCAGAAGAACCAGGCCCTGATCAAGGGTCTGCAGAAAGGCGTCCGCGCCCGGGCCAGCGACCGCCTGCTCGATGGCGAGGTGATCAAGGTGGAGGCGCATCCCATTCCCGAACATCCCCGCCCCCGCCGCGTGGTGGGCCGGATGGCCCTGGTCGGCGACGCCGCCGGTTACGTCACCAAGAGCTCCGGAGAGGGCATCTACTTCGCGGCCAAGAGCGGCCGGATGTGCGCCGAGCAGGTTGTTGCCGCCAGCGCCAACGGCAGCACGATTCCCACCGAAAAAGATCTGAAGGTCTACATCAAGAAGTGGGATCGCCAGTACGGCGCCACCTACAAAGTGCTTGAAATCCTCCAGAACATCTTCTACCGCAACGACGCCGCCCGTGAGGCCTTCGTCGAGATGTGCGACGACAAGGACGTGCAGCGTCTCACCTTCGACAGCTATCTCTACAAGCGGGTGGTGATGATGAATCCCTGGCAGCAGATCAAGCTGACCCTGCTCACCCTCGGCTCCGTCCTGCGCGGCCATGCCCTGGCCCCCCAGGGCTACAGGCCCGTGCCCAGTGCGGTGAAAACCGACGAGCAGATGGCGGCCTGGCGGGCCCAGCAGCTCAGCGATGGCGACGCCCTCGCGGGCCCAGGCAGCAACCCGGCGGCGGCGGCGGTGGTCTCTGCCAACGGCCGGCCAGCAGCTGGCACACCGACCGCTGCCAACGACCAGAACGTCCGGGAACCGGCTCTGGCCAGCAAGCCCTGAGGGGGCTCAGCTCCCCAGGCAGCTGAAGTCGGCGAGCACCAGGGCCTGGTTACGCAGCACGCCCAGCAGGTTGAGCCGATTGGCGCGGATAGCCGGGTCATCGGCCATCACCATCACGCTGCTTTCTCCATCGAAGAAGGCGGCCAGGGCCCCGGCTCCGGCTGCCAGGGCGGCGGCCAGGGCCTGGTACCGGGCGCTGCTGGCCTGGCTGCCGAGCTCCGGCTGACGGGCCAGGGGTTCGAGGGTCTGAAGGACCGCCAGCATGCCCTGTTCGCTCGCTGCGGTGAACAGGGCGGGATCCACCACACCGGTGGGACTGAGAACGTCGGCGGCCAGACGGCCCTGCTCCGCCAGCCGCGTGGCCCGCTGCACCACGGCCTGGACCGGCGCCAACGATCCGCTGGCACGCAGATCGGCCAGCAGCTCCACCCGCTGGCGGGCATCGGCGGGATCGGCCAGCAACCGCTCGGCCGCCACGGTCCGGCCGGCGACGGCCCGAACCAGGTCGGCAGCAAAGCCCCGTTCCTCCAGCAGGCTGATCAGCCGCAGCCGCAGGAAGTCGGCCAGCTCCGCCGCCAGCCGTTCGGGCACCAGGCCCAGGGCGGGTAACCGCTGCTGCCACTGGAGGGTCGCCTGGCGCAGAACCGCGATCAGATCCAGGGCCCAGCCCCGCTCCCAGAGGATCTGAACCAGCCCGTTGCCGGCCCGCCGCAGGGCATAGGGATCGGAGGAACCACTGGGACGATCACCCTTGGCATAGACACTGAGCAGGAGCTCCAGCCGCTCGGCGAGGGCGACGACGGCGCCCGCCTCGGAACCGGGCAGGGCGTCCCCGGCTCCCCGCGGCAGGTAATGCTCCAGCACGGCCAGGGCCACCGGCCGGGGTTCGCCTTCGGCGAGCACATACTTGGCGCCCATCACCCCCTGCAGTTCGGGGAATTCACCCACCATCTGGCTGACCAGGTCGTGCTTGCAGAGGTGGGCGGCCCGCCGCGCCGCCACCGCTGTGGCCGCCTCAGTGGCCGCCGGCAGGGGCAGATGGTCGAGCAGCAGGCCCGCCAGCCACTCCAGCCGATCGGCCCGGTCGAGCAGGCTCCCGAGGCCTTCGGCGAAGGTGACGCTCGCCAGTTGCCGGCGCCGCTGGGCGCTGCTGGTGGCCCGATCCGCCGCCAGGAAGAATTCGGCATCGGCCAGCCGGGCCCGGAGCACCCGTTCATTGCCGCGCCGCACCGTGGCCTCAGCCTCAGGACGTCCGTTGCCGATGCACAGAAAGGCCGGCAGCAGGGTGGCGGCGGCGCTCAGGGCCAGGGGATCGACAACGGCCTCGGCGCGCACCAGAGGCACGTAGCGCTGGTGGGAACGCATCACGGTGCTGAACACTTCCGGAGGCAGGGCCAGGAAGCGTTCCTCCACCCGGCCCTGGATCAGGGTGGGGGCCTCCACCAGGTCGACCAGCTCCTCGAACAGAGCGTCGGGAAGGTCAGGCCGGGCCGACAGCGCCCGGGCGGCCTGCTCCAGCTGGTCGCGGATCCAGTCGGCGCGCTCCTGGCGCTCGACCTGCACGCCGGCGGCCGCCAGGGTGCCGGCGTAGGCCGCGGCGCTCGGGATTGTCACCGCGCCTGCCCGGAGGCGATGGCCGCGGCTGAGCCGCCCGCTCACGACCGCCGGATCACAGCCGCTCAGGCTGACGGGGATCAGCCGGTCATCGAGCAGGGCCACCAGCCAGCGCACCGGGCGGCTGAAGCGGCGCTCGCCCGTGCCCCAGCGCATGAACCGCCGCCCCTGGAGGGCGCCCAGCCAGGCGGGGATCTGCTCCCCCAGCACCGCCAGGGTGGGCTGGCCTTCCTGAAGGCTGCGGGCGAAGACGAACGGCCCCTTGGCGGTCGCACGCACCTCCAGCGCCTCGGGGGCGACGCCACAACGGCGGGCGAAGCCGAGGGCCGCCGCGGTGGGAACACCATCGCTGAAGGCCTGGGCGGCGGGGGGGCCCTTGCGCTCTTCCGCCAGATCGGCCTGGCGCTCCGCCAGCCCTTCCACCCGGATCGCCAGACGCCTCGGTGTGCCGGTGCCGTGCACGCTCCCGTGGGCGAGCCGCTGGGCGGTGAGGCTCTCGATCACCTGCCGCTCCAGCTGGGGAATCGCCAGACGGACGAAATCGGCCGGCAGTTCCTCGGTGCCGATCTCCAGCAGGAATGTGGCCACGGATGCCTCTCAGGAGCCACTGACTGTATTGAACGCCTTTGAGGCGCTCCTTGCTTCGCTACCTTCGAACGATGCCGGCGCCGTTGTTGTGACCCTTTCCCCGTCGCCTCCAAGCAAGTTCGAGCAACTCAAGGCGCGGAGCGACCATCTCAAGGAACCCCTGGCCACCGAGCTGAGGAACGACAAGCCGTTCTTCACCGACGGGGCCGTCCAGATCCTCAAATTCCACGGCAGTTACCAGCAGGACAACCGCGACCATCGCCAGAAGGGCCACGAGAAGGACTGGCAGATGATGCTGCGGCTGCGCAGCCCGGCCGGCCTGATCCCGGTACCGCTCTACCTGGCCATGGACGATCTGGCCGACCGCCTCGGCAACGGCACCCTGCGGGTGACGACACGCCAGGCCTTCCAGATGCATGGCATCGCCAAGGCCGATCTGCAGGAGGTGATCGGCACGATCGTGCGCGCCATGGGATCCACCCTGGCGGCCTGCGGTGACATCAACCGCAACGTGATGGCACCGGCCGCCCCCTTTGAGAAAGGGGGCTATCCCGCCGCCCGCGCCCTCGCCGACCAGATCGCCGATCTGCTCGCCCCCCAGGCCGCCGAAGGCTCCTACCTCGATCTCTGGGTGGATGGCGACCACAGCTACCGCTTCCGCCCCGCTCCTGCGGTGAACAAGGCCCGGGCCCGGCAGCAGCAGGGGGCCCTGTTCAGCGGCGATGCCAGTGAGCCCCTCTATGGGGGCACCTACCTGCCCCGCAAGTTCAAGGTGGCCGTCACGGTGCCGGGGGACAATTCCGTGGACCTGCTCACCCAGGACATCGGCCTGGTGGTCTTCACCGACCCGGCCGGCCGGCTGCGGGGCTGCAATGTCTATGTGGGAGGCGGCATGGGGCGCACCCACAACAAGGAGGACACCTTCGCCCGCACGGCCGATCCACTCGGTTACGTGGCGGCCGAGCACATCCTGGATCTGGTTCAGGCGATCGCCGCCCTGCAGCGCGACCACGGCGACCGGGAGCTGCGTCGCCACGCCCGGATGAAATACCTGATCCATGACCAGGGCATCGCCTGGTTCAAAGGCGAGTTGCTCCGCTATTTCCCCCATCCGCTCAAAAGCCTGCGGCCGGAGCCCAAGGCCAAGCTCACCGACTATCTCGGTTGGCATCGCCAGAGCAGCGGCCTCTGGTTCGTCGGCCTGCCCCTGCTCTGCGGGCGCCTGGAGGGAACGGTCAAACAGGGCTTGCGGCGCCTCGTTGAGACCTACCAGCTCGATGTGCGCCTGACCCCCAACCAGGACCTGCTGCTCTGCAACATCGGCACCCCCCAGCGCGCCAGCCTGCGCGCGGCCCTCACTGCCCTGGGCTTTGCCGCACCGGAGGCACCGGGTCTGCTCGCCCGCCATGCCCTGGCCTGCCCGGCCCTGCCCACCTGCGGGCTAGCGATCACCGAAGCGGAGCGGATTCTGCCCACCGTGCTCGATCGCCTCGAAGTGCTGCTGCGGCGGCTGGAAATCGAGCAGCCGCTGCTGGTGCGCATGACCGGCTGCCCGAATGGCTGCTCTCGCCCCTACATGGCCGAAGTCGGTCTGGTGGGCAGTGGCGTTGAGCAATACCAGCTCTGGCTGGGCGGCACTCCCAACCTCACCTGCCTGGCCACCCCCTACCTGGAGCGGATGCCGCTGAGCGATCTGGAGATCACCCTGGAGCCCCTGCTGCGCGCATGGAAATCGACCCAGAACGGGGGTCGGCCGCGCAGCTTCGGTGACTTCGTCGGCAAACTGGGGCCCGAGGCGGTGCGGGCTCTGTTGCCCGCCAGCTGATGATCAGACGACTACCGTTCAGATTGTTACTGTTCAGACAGTTACTGAATAGAAAGTTGCTGTTCGGCTTGATCGGCCTGATCTCCACCCTCAGCCCCGGCGCGGCCCTGGCCCAGGGCCGTTCGATGCCGCCGCCACCAGCGGCCCCGGTCACGATCTACCGCCCCGATCAAGCCACCTGTCAAAGCGAAAACATGCTCGGCGCTTACCGCCGCCAACTCCAGCAGTTCGCCGGCCAATCCACCAAAGTTCTGATCCGGCTTCGCGAGGTGCAGCTTGAACTCGCCGAAGGAAGCCTGAAAAACTGCGCCAGCCAGAACCTGCTCAGCCGGGACGAGGCTGAGCGGATCTGGCGTGAGCTCCAGGCGATGCCCTTGCCTCAACCCGCGGCCAGCCAGCGGCCATAGCAGGCGGTTGGCTGCTGGGAACGCCAGGCCCAGAGCTGGTCCCCATAGCTGTAATGCCACCACTCGTGGGGATGCTGGCTGAATCCCGCCAAGGCCATCGCCTCGGCCAGCAGGCTGCGGCGACGGTGCCAAAGGGCGGCTTGGCTGCTGGGATCGCGCGCCGCGTCGGCGTAGTGATCCGGCTCTGACACCGCAGCGATCGCATCGATCTCGCCGCCCATCGCCAGGGGGGAACCGCTGGCCTCAGCCAGGGTGAGGTCGACCGCCGCGCCGGTGCTGTGCGGCGGCGGCGTGGCTGGATCCTCACTGGGTGGCGCCCAGAAGCGGCTCACCCGCTCGCGGATGGCCTCCCGCTCGGCACTGGCCGTATCTGCCGCCACGCCCCGGAGCGCCCATTCACTGGCCAGGGCATGCTCCACCATGAAGGCCTGGACCGCCACCGGGCGCCAGGCATCGAAGATCGCCAGCCGCAGGGGTGGATCCTGGCGCAGCAGATGGGCCTGGGCGATCAACAGGCGCTCAACCACTCCCTGGCGCAGGCGAAAAGGACAACCGCCATTGCCGTAGGGGGCTCCGAGGGTCTGATACGGGTGGGGCTCAAGGCGATGGAGGCTGGCCGGCAGGGGGATCAGAGCTTCGCCGTTGTCGTCGATCGCGACCGTGCTCCAGGGACGTGGCAAGGGATCAGCTGGCGGGTCGCCGCAGTCGATGATCGCTCAATTCAAGCGGGCGGCGTCGGCCTGGCGCTGTTCGCTCAGGGCTTGGCGCAGGCCCGGATGGTCCGCCAGCTCAGGGTCGCCCACCAGGATCTCCTTGGCCACCTGGCGGGCCTGCTCGAGGACCTCGCCGTCATCGCTGAGGCTGGCCAGGGCCAGATCCGGCAAGCCGGACTGGCGGGTACCGAGCACCTGGCCCGGACCGCGCAGACGCAGGTCCATCTCGGCGATCTCGAAGCCGTCGGCGGAGCGCACCAACAACTCCAGGCGTTGGCGGGCCAAAGGATTGCGGCTGTCGTTGATCAACAGGCAGTGGGAGACCGCCGCACCCCGGCCCACCCGGCCGCGCAGCTGGTGCAACTGAGCCAGGCCGAAGCGCTCGGCATGGTCAATCAGCATCACGCTGGCCTCGGGAACATCCACACCGACCTCCACCACCGTGGTGCTCACCAGCACCTGGGTGTCACCGGCGGCAAAGGCGGCGATGGCAGCCTGCTTGTCGGCGCTGTTGAGCCGTCCATGCAGGAGGCCGACCCGCAATTCGGTAAACACCTCTTCCTTGAGCTGGTGATAGACCTCCACGGCCGAGCGCAGGTCGAGTTTTTCCGATTCTTCCACTAGGGGGAGCACCACATAGGCCCGTTGGCCCAGGGCCACCTGTTCGCGGATCAACCCATAGGCCCGCTGCCGCTGGCTGCCCTTGAGCAGGACGGTGCGGATCGGCTGGCGCCCGGGAGGCAGACCATCGATCTGGCTGACGTCGAGGTCGCCATGCACCGAGAGGGCCAGGGTGCGGGGGATCGGCGTGGCCGTCATCGTCAGCAGGTGGGGCTGGAGCCCCTTGGCCAGCAGGCGATTGCGCTGGCGCACGCCAAAGCGATGCTGTTCATCCACCACCACCAGCCCCAGGCGGTCGAACTGCACCGGGTCTTCCAGCAGGGCGTGGGTACCCACCAGCAATTGCAGCTGGCCATTGGCCAGGTCTTGTAGCAGGGCCCGGCGACGGGGGGCGGGGGTTGAGCCGGTGAGCAG
>JABMPN010000126.1 GCA_013203655.1 Cyanobacteria bacterium bin.51 | reverse complement strand
GTGCTGGAAGGGGGACGCACCCTCCCCCAGCAGCTGGCCCGCAGCCTCTATCCCGAACAGGTGGGCCAGGGGGAAACCCTGGTGCGCAAATGGCGGGAATTGCTCGTGGCCCTGCAGCTGGAGGCCCATTTCAGCAAGGCAGACCTGCTGCTGAGTTATCTCAACCGGGTCTACCTGGGGGTGGGCTGGGGCTTCGAAGATGCCGCCCGCTCGTTCTTTGAAAAGCCTGCCGCCAAGCTCAGCCTGGAGGAGGCCGCCCTGCTGGTGGGACTGCTGCCCTCTCCCAACGGCAACGATCCCTGCAGCAACCCCCAGGCCGCGCTCAAGGCCCGCAATGGGGTGTTGCTGAAAATGGCTGACACCGGGCGCATCAGCGCCGACCGTGCCCGCCAGGCCAGGCGCCAGCCGGTTCAGCTCGGGGCCAACGCCTGCCGAGGGGGACGCAACCGGCCGGCGCCCTTCTACACCGATCAGGTGCGCGCCGATCTGGAGGATCTGCTGGGGGCCGAGGTGGCTGCCGAGGGCAATTTCCTGGTGGAGACCCACCTCGATCCCCAGCTGCAGCAGGTGGTGGAGGAACGGCTGCGGCGCCGGCTTGACAGCGGCGCCCCCGCCGGAGTCAGCGAGGGGGCGGTGGTGGTGCTCGATACCCGCAGCGGCGGGGTGCTGGCGATCGCTGGCGGTCGCGACTACCGCCGCAGCCAGTTCAACCGGGCCAGCATGGCCCTGCGCCAGCCGGGCAGCACCTTCAAACTGTTCACCTATCTGGCGGCCCTGCAGAAGGGCATGGCGCCCGGCAGCGGCATTCGCTGCAATGCCCTCACCTGGGCAGGTCAGACGTTCGCCAGTTCCTGCCGGGGCAACCTCAGCCTGCGCCAGGCCTTCGCGGTCAGCAGCAACACCGCGGCCCTGCGCCTGGCCCAGCAGGTGGGGCTCGAAAAGGTGAAGCAGATGGCCGAAGACCTGGGGATCCGCACACCGCTTGAGGCGGTGCCCGGCCTGGCCCTGGGTCAGAGCGAGGTGCGGCTGATCGAACTCACCGCCGCCTATGGGGCCGTCGCCAATGGCGGGGTCTGGCATGCACCCAGCACAATCCGCCGCCTCACCGACGCCGAAACCTGCGGCGGCCTCGAGAGTGCCCGCTGCCTTGAGCGTCAAGAGGCGCCTGATCGGGTGATCAGCCCGGCCCGGCCCGTGCTCAAACCCGAGCAAGCCAAGCAGATGCAGGGGTTGCTGCGCAGCGTCGTGCGCGCTGGCACCGGCGGCGGCGCTTCCCTTGGCGGTGAGGAGGGCGGCAAGACCGGCACCACCAACGAAGGGCGCGATCTGGTCTATGTGGGGTATGAACCCAGGCGCCACTGGGTGATGGGCATCTGGCTGGGCAACGATCAGAACAAGCCCACCGCTGGCTCAAGCGCCGTGGCTGCCGCCCTCTGGAGCGACATCATCCGCGCCTCCGGCCCTGTGCGCTCGAGTGGCTCGAAAGCCAAGGCAGCCGGGCCCTGATGCGGCGCTTTCGTCCCTGGCTGTGGTTCGCAGCCGCCCTGCTGGCGGTGGTGGCTCTCTCCCTGCTGCTCCAGGCCGTCAACACCTTGCTCTGGCAGCTCAACGCCCTGCTGCCGGCCTGGCTGGTGGGTCCGGTGCTGCTGCTGATCGTCGGCGTTGGCGGCTTGCTGGCCCTGCGGCTGGCCTGGCCCTGGCTGCTGGCCTGGCGCCGGCCGCGCGGCCGCAAGCTGTCGCCCCAAGCGCTGCGAGAACCGCTCGCCAGCCGCCAGGAGGCGGCCGAGCGCAACCTGCAGGCCATCGACCAGGTGCTGGAGCGCGTCCGCGACGACGTCGCCAAGGAAGCCCTGCGCCAGGAACGGGAGCAGGTGGAAGCCGACCTGGCCCGCGGCGATCTGGTGCTGGTGCTGTTCGGTGCGGGCTCATCCGGCAAGACCTCCTTGATCCGCGCCCTGCTCAACGAAGTGGTGGGGGAGGTGGGGGCGCCGATGGGCTCCACGGCCGACTGCCACACCTACCAGTTGCGCCTGAAGGGTCTGCGCCGCGGACTGCAACTGGTGGACACACCGGGCATTCTCGAAGCAGGCGCAGACGGCCGCCAACGCGAAACCAACGCCCGCCAGCGGGCCGCCCGGGCCGACCTGCTGATCCTGGTGGTGGATGGGGATCTGCGGGCCACTGAACTGGAGGTGTTCGAGGCCCTCGCCGGCCTCGGCAAGCGGCTGATCCTCGTACTCAACAAATGTGATCTGCGCGGCGACGAGGAAGAGCGCCGCCTGCTGCAGCTGCTGCGCCAGCGAACCGCCGGTCGGATCGGGGCCGCCGACGTGATCCCCGCCAGTGCGGCACCCCAATCGCTGCCAAGGCCCGGTGGCAAGCCGCTCCAGCCCGCCCCGGAGATCGAAGCGCTGCTGCGCCGTCTGGCCACGCTGCTGAAACAGGACGGCGAAGAGCTGATTGCCGACAACATCCTTCTGCAGAGCCGGCGCCTCGGGGAGGCGAGCCGAGAGATGCTCTCCCGCCAACGGCGGCGGGATAGCGAAACGCTGATCGAGCGCTACATGTGGATCGGCGCCGGGGTACTGGTGGTGACGCCCCTGCCGGTCGTCGACCTGCTCGGCACCGCGGCGGTGAACGCCCAGATGGTGATGGAGATCGGCAGGGTCTATGGCGTTGAAATCTCCCGCGCCAGTGGCCAGGAGCTGGCTCTCTCGGTGGGCCGCAGCCTGGCCGGCCTCGGCGTGATCAAGGGGGGGCTGGGCCTGATCGGCTCGGCGTTGACGTTGAACCTGCCGGCGTTGGCCCTCAGCAAGGTGGTCCAGGGGGTGAGTGCCGCCTGGCTGACCCGGATCGCCGGCCAGAGCGTGCTGACCTATTTCGAGCAGGACCAGGACTGGGGGGACGGCGGTCTGCAGGAGGTGGTGCGCCGCCAGTACGACCTCAACCGGCGGGAGGGAGCCCTGAAGAGCTTTCTGGAGGCGGCGTACCAGCGGGTGGTGGAGCCGTTGCAACGACGGAAGGATCCGCAGCTGCCACCACGCCCAGGGCCTCGGGAGGGGGGGGCAGGAGCGGGCCGCGGGCGTCGAGCACGGTGATCAGCCCGAGGTAGAGCACCCCGATCAGGATCGAGATCGCTCCGGTCAGGATCGCCACCCAGCGGCCCCTGGCATTCGGTTCAACCATGGGAACTCCCCGCGCCGTTGCCGTTACCGGCCACACCCATGCTGACAGCCCCGATGCCGGCATTCTGAGCGGCGATCGTCGGCAGGGATCGCCGCACCATGGCCGCCAGCGTCTCCAGTTCGGCCTCGCCGGTGTGGGGATTGCCCAGCACGGCCTTGAGGTGGTGGTGCCCCTGATAAAGCGGGCGCGAGAGCATCAGCTGCTTTGCCATCAGATCGGCGCGGCACCGGGCTGACCAGCTGGCACAGGCACCGGCGTCGAAGCCGGCGGGCCGGAAGGCCAGCAGATGCAGGGGCCCGCTCACCAGGCTGAGAGCCCCCTGGGGAAGGGCGGTTTCCAGCAGGCTGTGCAACCGCCGCCGCCGCTCGATCGCCGCTTCGATCAGCCTGTCGATGCCGTCAAGACCCAGCTGGCGCAGCCCAAGCCAGAGCTTGAGAATCTCGGCGCTGCGGCTGCCCTGCAGCCCTGATTCGCCGCCATGGCAGGGGCCCCAGCTCGGCTCCATGTAGGGCAGCCCGGTGGCGAAGGTGGCCGGCAGCAGGCCGGGATCGGCAAGCAACAGCAGGGAGGAGGTCTTGGTGATTCCCAGCAGCTTCTGGGGGTTCAAGGTGATCGAATCGGCCAGGCCGATTCCCTCCACCCGCCCGCGGTGCCGCTCGCTCAGCGCCAGCACCCCGCCGATCGCCCCATCCACATGCAGCCAGACCCCATGCCGGCGGCAGACCGCAGCGAGGGCAACCAGGGGATCGACCGCCCCGCGCACCGTGGTGCCGGCGGTGGCCACCACGGCGATCACTGGCCTGCCCCGCCGCTCCAGTTCGATCAGTTCGCGCTCAAGCTGGCCGGGATCGAGCCGGCCTTCCCGGTCCACAGGCAGGCGGCGCAGGGCCTCGGGCGCCAGGCCCATCACCACCAGCGCTTTGTCGATCGACACGTGGAGATCGGTGCTGCCGATCACCACGGCCTCCCCGCAGGTCTGCAGGCCGCGGCTGTGGCGGGCGGTGACCAGGGCCATCAGGTTGCTGAGGCTGCCGCCGCTGGCCGGAACACCGCTGGCGCCTTCCCCCAGGCCGACCCGGCGGGCAAGCCAGCCGCAGAGGCTGCGCTCCAGCCGGCTAAGGGTTGGCGAGAGCTCCTCAGCCAGCAGGTTGTTGTTGAGGCCGGCGCAGACCAGATCCCCCACCAGTGAGGAGGTCAGCGGCGGTGGGTCGAGGTGGGCCAGGGCGCCGGGATGGCTGGGGTTGTACGACCCCTCCATCAGCAGCTGCAGATCCGCCAGCAGCCGCTCGCCGCCCAGGCCCAGCGGCTGCGGCTCCACCTCCGGCAGCAAGCTGAGCCCCGGCAGGGGCGGGCGACTCGCGGCCGTTCCCAACCAGCGGCAGAGGTGGTGGGCGGCCTCCTGCAGGAAGGCTTCGAGGCCCGGATCGAACGCACCGGGCGAGGCAAAGGGAAGGGGGTCCAGCACCCGACCTGGATCAGGCGTCACAGCCAAGGGCAGGGCGGATTCGGATTTCATTCTGCTGGTCAGCGCGGCACATACTGGCCGAAGCAAGGGCGCACTCTGGCGAAATGCCAGCCTGAACGGGCCCGTGCATCGGCGTGGCCCAAACCGTGCTCACCCCCACTGAATTCGGCGAAGGCTGGCGGCGGCTCTGGATGGAGCGGCTGCTGCGGCTGGCGACGATCGCCGGGGAACGGGGCGAGATCCCAGTGGCGGCGGCGGTGCTCGATGGCAGCGGCCGTTGCCTGGGCTGGGGAACCAACCAACGCCAGACCCGCCAGGACCCACTCGGTCACGCCGAGCTGGTGGCCCTGCGCCAGGCGGCCCTGCTGCGCGGCGACTGGCGCTTCAACGACTGCACCCTGCTGGTGACCCTGGAGCCCTGCCCGATGTGCGCAGGCGCCCTGATCCAGGCCCGCATGGGAACCGTGCTATTCGCCGCGGCCGACCCCAAGCGTGGGGGGCTCGGCGGCTGCCTCGACCTGGCAACAGACCCCAGCGCCCACCACACCATGGCGGTCCAGGGTGGGCTGCTCGGCGCCGAAGCCGCCAGGCTGCTGGAAGGCTGGTTCAGGCAGCGGCGACGGCAACAGCGCCTTGATCGCTGGACTGGGAGGAGCGAAAACGGGGTAGCTCCGTTTCCAGCAGATTGAGCAGCAGATCCACGTTCTCGGCGCGGCTGTTGTAGCCCATCAGGCCGATTCGCCAGACCTTGCCAGCCAGGGTGCCCAGGCCACCACCCACCTCGATGCCATGGCGGTTGAGCAGGTGGAGACTGAAGGCCTTGCCGTCGATGCCTTCAGGGATACGCACCGTGGTGAGCGTGGGCAGGCGCAGCGGCTCGGGCACATGCAACGCAAGCCCGAGCCGCTCAAGCCCTGCCCAGAGCCGCTCGGCGTTCTGACGATGGCGGGCCCAGGCGTTCTCGAGGCCCTCTTCCGCCAGCAGCCGCAGGGCTTCGCGCATGCCGAAGTTCATGTTCACTGGCGCCGTGTGGTGATACACCCGGTTGCTGCCCCAGTACTGGTTGAGCAGGGAGACATCGAGGTACCAGTTGGGAACCTTGCCCTGGCGCTCCGCCAGTTTGGCTTCGGCGCGGGGACCCATGCTGAAGGGTCCGAGGCCGGGGGGGCAACTCAGGCCTTTCTGGCTGCAGCTGTAAGCCAGGTCAACGCCCCAGGCATCGAGATACACCGGCACAGCGCCGAGCGAGGTGACGGTGTCGAGCAGCAACAGGCAGTTGTGGCGGCGGCAGAGCTCGCCGATTCCCTCCATCGGCTGGCAGACGCCCGTGGAGGTTTCGGCATGGACGATCGCCAGGATCTTCGGCTGGTGGCGCAGCAGCGCCGCCTCGATTTCCGCCAGGGTGAAGGCCTCTCCCCAGGGCCGCTCGATCGTGTGCACCTCGGCCCGGTAGCGCTGGGCCATGTCCACCAGGCGCAGACCGAAGTAACCCTTGACGGCGACAAGAACGCTGTCGCCAGGTTCAACGGTGTTGGCCAGGGTGGCCTCCATCGCCGCGCTGCCGGTGCCACTCATCGGAATGGTGAGGCGGTTGTCGGTCTGCCAGGCGTAGCGCAGCAGCTCCTGCACCTCGCCCATCAGCTCGATGTAGAGCGGATCGAGGTGGCCGATCGGGCTGCGCGCCAGGGCGGCCAGCACGGTGGGATGGGCATTGGAAGGGCCTGGACCCAGCAGCAGCCGTTCCGGAGTGGCGATCGGTCCGACCGAGAGCCGATGACGGTCGCTGACGGGGGCAGAGGGGGACTGGGAGACCAAGACCAGCGGCGCGAGTGGAAGAGAAGTTGAAGACTACCCAGCCAGGCAAGGGCGGATGGGCGGAATTCAGCCGTTGCAGGCCCTAGCGAGCCCGAACGTTGACCACGGCAAGACCGCGGGCCATGTGGTTGAAGGGGATGCGCGCGAGATCGGCATCGCCGAGGCCCTCTTCGGCCAGCCGCTCGCTGACCACCTCGGCCAGCAGAGAGATGCTGCGCACGGTGGGGCCGGTGGGCACACCCAGGCTCTTGTAGGTGTCGTCGAGGCCGTTGAGCACCCGCTCATCGAGGATGGTGGGATCCCCGGCCACCAGCGCGTAGCTGGCGTAGCGCAGAAAGTAGTCCATGTCCCGCAGGCAAGCGGACAGCCGGCGGGTGGTGTAGGCGTTGCCGCCGGGCAGCAACAGCTCCGGATCCTGGGCGAACAGCCGCTGGCTGGCTTCCCGGACGATTTCGGCGGCCTCACGGTTGATCATCTCGGCAGCCGCCAGGCGCGCCTGAGCCTCGGAAAAATAGCTGGAGATCCGCTCGATCGCGTCGCGATCGAAGTAGCGCCCCAGCTGGTCATACCGACCAATCAGGCCGGTAATGGCGTCGCGCATGACAGGGAGATCGATAGACCTTGCACGGAAACTAGCATCTGGTATTGCCAAGAACCCTGTCCAGCCATGGGATTTGAAGAACCTGACAGAAAGGGTTACGCAGTCCCTTCGGCCTGATTTCCCTGGATTGACACCCCCCGTCCGGTCTCCGGTGGTCTTCACAATGACCGGAGGCCAACAACCCGCGTTCTCCCCTCCCCCTGCCATGCCCAGCTCCAGCAGCGACGTTCTTGCCCAGGTGCGGGAGGGAGGGATCGAGCTGATCGATCTCAAGTTCAGCGATCTGCACGGCAAATGGCAGCACCTCACCATCGCCCCCGCCCTGCTGGATGCGGCCAGCTTCAAGGCCGGCATCGCCTTCGACGGCTCCTCGATCCGGGGCTGGAAGTCGATCCACGAATCCGACATGGCGATGGTGCCCGATCCAGCGACGGCCTGGATCGATCCCTTCTGCCGGCACCGCACCCTCAGCCTGATCTGCTCGATCCAGGACCCCCGCACCGGGGAGCCCTACGGGCGCTGTCCCCGTTCAATCGCCCGCAAGGCCCTGGCCTGCCTCGATGCAACCGGCCTGGCCGATACGGCCTTCTTCGGCCCGGAGCCGGAATTCTTTCTGTTCGACGATGTCCGTTACGACTCCAGCGCCAGTGGCTGCTTCTACAGCGTTGATTCGATCGAAGCGGGCTGGAACTCAGGCCGACTCGAGGAAGGCGGCAACCTGGCCAACAAAATCAATAACAAGGAGGGTTATTTCCCGGTCGCTCCCAACGACACCTTCCAGGACATGCGCAGTGAAATGCTGCTGACCATGGCCCAGCTGGGCCTGCCGATCGAAAAGCACCACCACGAGGTGGGCGCCGCCGGCCAGCAGGAACTGGGCTTTCGCTTCGCCGAGCTGATCACAGCGGCCGACAACGTCCAGACCTACAAATACGTGGTGCGCAACGTGGCCAGAAAATATGGCCGCACCGCCACCTTCATGCCCAAGCCGGTGTTCGGCGACAACGGCAGCGGCATGCATGTGCACCAGAGCCTCTGGAAGGGCGGCCAACCGCTGTTCTTCGGCGAAGGGACCTACGCCAACCTCTCCCAGACAGCCCGCTGGTACATCGGCGGACTGCTGAAGCATGCCCCCTCCTTTCTCGCCTTCACCAACCCCGCCACCAACAGCTACAAGCGCCTGGTGCCGGGCTTCGAAGCGCCGGTGAACCTGGTGTATTCCCAGGGCAACCGCTCCGCCGCGGTACGCATCCCGCTGAGCGGCAGCCAACCGGCGGCCAAACGCCTCGAATTCCGCAGCGGTGATGCTCTGGCCAATCCCTACCTGGCCTTCAGCGCCATGCTGCTGGCCGGCCTCGACGGCATTCGCCAGCAGATCGACCCGGGCGAGGCCACCGACCAGGATCTGTTTGAGCTCACAGCCGAGCAGCGAGCAGGGATTCCCACCGTGCCGGTCTCGCTTGAAGCGGCCCTGGAGGCTCTCTCAGCCGACAGCGCCTACCTACTCGAAGGCGGTGTGTTTGAGGCCTCCTTTCTGGAGCACTGGATCGAACTCAAATCCGAGGAGGTCCAGGAGCTGCGCCAACGGCCCCACCCCCACGAATTCAGGCTCTACTACGACGCCTAGCCCTCGACAAGGCCTAGCCCTCGACAAGGCCTAGCTCTCGACAACGCCTCGCCCTCGCGGCACCGGTTGCGATCCGTTGGAATGGATGACGCCCACTCAGGTTCAGGCCTCCGATCCAGCCGATGTCCGATCCGGTCAGCAAATTCGCCTACCAGGCGCTGCAGCAGGGCAAAAGCCTGGTGGGCCTGGCCCATAAGGAAGCCAGCAGCCAGCTGCTTCAGTTGATGGCGCCCCAGAGCGTTCCCCAGACCATTCCACTGCCACCGGGCCTGCTCGACCAGTTCCGCGGCTCGATGGAGCGGCTGCTGGAGATCGACTGGCAGGACGCCGAACGAGGCGTCTACCCCTCCTCCCTGCTCTTCGATGCCCCCTGGCTCGACTGGGCGACCCGCTACCCACTGGTCTGGCTCGATCTCCCCAACATCTGGAACCGCCGCAGCCAGCGCAACGTGCGCGACCTGCCCGAGGAAATCGATCCTGCCGTTTTCCCCAGTTACTACCTCCAGAATTTCCACCATCAGACCGACGGCTACCTGAGCGATCGCTCCGCCGCCCTCTACGACCTGCAGGTGGAAATCCTGTTCAACGGCACGGCCGATCCGATGCGCCGCCGTCTGCTGGCGCCGTTGCAGCGGGGTCTGCGCGCCTTCAGCGGCCGCAGACCCGGCCAGTTACGGGTGCTGGATGTGGCCACCGGCACCGGCCGTACCCTGCGCCAGCTGCGCGCCGCCCTGCCTGGCGTTCAGCTGGTGGGCCTGGATCTCTCCACCGCCTACCTGCGCGAGGCGAACCGCTGCCTGGCCCAGCTGCCGGATGAACTGCCCCAACTGGTGCAGGCCAATGCCGAGGCCATGCCCTTCGCCGACGGCAGCTTTCAGGCGGTGAGCTGCATTTTTCTGCTGCACGAGCTGCCCGGTGAGGCCCGCCAAAACGTGATTGGCGAATGTTTCCGCGTGCTCGAACCCGGCGGCACCCTGGTGCTGGCTGATTCGGTGCAGATGGCCGATTCACCCGACTTCATGCCGGCGATGGAGAACTTCCGGCGCATGTTCCACGAGCCCTATTACCGCGATTACATCGGTGATCGGATCGAGGGGCGGCTCGAGCAGGCTGGCTTTGGGGCCATTCGCGCCGAAACCCACTTCATGACCCGGGTCTGGAGAGCGAGCAAAGCAGCCGCCTGATCGCCCAGCAACCGAGCCCTAGCGGCCGAGCAGCCACCAGGCCAGCAGCATGCCGCCGCCGCCCCAGCGCAGGGCTTTCCAGAAGGGCTGCCCCTCCCACAAACCGGCACGAAGCGGCTGAGGGAGCGGATCCAGCAACCGTTGGCCCAACTCCAGACGTTGGCGCAGCCGGCGGGCCGCGCTGCTGGTGTCGCGCGGCGCGAGCCTTTCGCCACGGGCCACCACCGCCAGCAGGGAGGCGAGGCTGTGCAACCAGCCATCGGGGCGGTTGAGCCTGGCTCGGGAGCTGGTTCGGGTGCGCAGACCATGGGGCATGGCGCCAGGATGGATCCCCCTGCCCCCCCGCGTCCAGTGACGCTTCTCCCTAAAACCTCCCATCCAGCCGTCGCCCCAGCCAACCGCCCCTGGCCTGAGGGCAGCCGGGAGCTGGCCGAGGAGCTGCACAGGCTGCTGGTGATCGAGGAGCGCGACTGGCATGCGCTCAAAGCTCAGAAACCGCGCCGTGGCGCCGAGCAGATCGCTGCGGCCTTGGTGCAACTGCTCAGCGCCGACAGCCCCTCCAACCGACTGGCCGGTGACGGGCAGGCGCGGAGCATTGCCCTGCTTGAGCATGGTCTGGCCTGGCTGAAGGGGGATCTCAAGGACCCGGGCTGCCCGAGCCACGGCCGTTGAGACCGGCCCTTAAGACCAACCGTTAGAACCAGCCGTTAAAACCAGCCGTTGTTAACGGCGGCGCTGGCAGGCGAGCTGCAAGCGGTTGCCACGGCCGCTCCAGCGCACATCGTCAAAACAGTGGTGGATCAGGAAGAAGCCCCTGCCACAGCAGGCTTCCGGGCTGGCGGGAAGGTCAGCGTGGCGGCGGTCAAGCGGAACGCCGAGGCCTTCGTCCTGGATCTGCCAGATGATCCAACGGGGCGAGAGGATCCGGCGAATGCGCAGGGATTTGTTGGGGTCGTTGCCATTGCCATGGCGCACGGCGTTCACCAGGGCCTCTTGCAGGCCCAGATGCAGATCCGCCAGATTCGCTGACTTGGCCATGGGCTCCAGCAGCAACTCCAGCAGGGGGCCGAGCTGCAGGGTGGAGGGGATGATGAAATCGGTCCAGCGAACTGGTGGGAGGGTGATCAAACGCCGG